>JALYHU010000107.1 GCA_030776345.1 Pseudomonadota bacterium
GTTGGTGAAGCTCAAGCTCGCGCTCGTCGGTCTTGCCTCTGGCTGGGCGAGCATGCCTGCCGATCTGAGCGGGGGCATGCGCCAGCGCGTCGGGCTCGCACGCGCAATGTCGCTAGATCCCGAGATATTGTTCCTCGATGAGCCCTCGGCCGGCCTTGATCCGGTCGCAGCCAAGCGGTTCGACGATCTCATCCTTGAGCTGCGCGCCGGTTTTGGTGTCACGGTGATCATGGTCAGTCACGAGCTGGCGAGCCTGTTCGGAATCTGCGATGACGGCGTATTTCTAGATGCTCAAACTCACACGGCTATTGCCCACGGAGCTCCAAAGACGATGCGCGACAGCTCCGATAACCCGATGGTTCACGCTTTCATGACACGTGAGGAACCGAAGGACGCTGCCGCACCTGCAGGAGAGCAACCGCCATGACCGCCAGAAAGCCCATTCTCGTCGGTGCCTTCGTACTCGGGGGACTCATCATCACCGTGGCCGCCATCGTGCTGTTCGGCAGCATGCATCTGTTCTCCCGCACCTTTCGCATCGTCGGCGTGTTCAAAGGATCTGTCGCCGGCCTCAACGTGGGTTCCCCGGTGACTTTCCGAGGAGTGCATATCGGCAAGGTGCAGAGCATGCAGGTGCAGGTCGACGTCTCGGACAAGACCGGGGTGATTCCTGTCTACATGGTACTGGAACCCGACAAAATTGCGTGGGTTCATGGTCGCTTCAATGCGGATGCCAACGGTTTTCAGAATGCGGTACGCGCCGGATTTCGTGCGCAGCTGCGCTCTGACAGCCTAGTGACAGGCCAGCTCTCCATCGACTTCGATTTTTATCCGGGTACTCCCGTTACATTGACCCATTTGTGGGGCAAAATCCCTGAAATTCCCACAATTCCGTCGGATATGCAGAATCTCAAGGACGAAGTCCGAGATCTGAACTTGCGCGATATTGGGGACAAGACGCGACTGGCGTTGGCGAGCATGCAGCATCTCATCGACGAGGCCGGCGGCAAAATTGGCCCGTTGGCCGACAACTTAGGCAGTACGCTCGAAGCCGCCCGAGGGGCGCTGATTGCCGTACAGGTCAATTCTGCTCGGACTCTCGAGAACATCGACAAGCTGGCGGTCGAAAGCCGAGGCCAGATCGCGGCGAATGGTCGGGATCTTGATGGACTCCTGCGAACGGCACAGGCCATAGCAGCGCAAGGGGAGACACTCCTCGCGTCACTCAACGATATGACGGCTGAGCGGGCGCCCCTGCGTGAGGATTTGCAAGCCTCGGTCCGTGACCTCGCCGCCAGTGCAGGATCGCTGCGTACGTTTACTCGGGAACTGGAACGCAATCCCACGGGTACGCTGTTCAAGAAGCCGCCCCGATGAACCGGTACTCCGCGGTCTGTGGGCCTCTGTTGTTGAGCCTGCTTGCGTGTGGTTCAGGGCCTCCGGTGCGTATTTATGTTTTGACCCCGCCCCGCGAGCCGGAAGCGAATGAGCAGAGGCGGGCGCTACCCGGGGGGCCATCGGAATCCGCCGCGCAACTCGTGGTGCGCCGCGTGCGCGTGCCGGACTACCTCGATACCACCGATATCGTTCTGCGCGACGGGCGTAATGAAGTGAAGTCAAGCACCAGCGGGCAGTGGGGGGAGCGGCTTTCGGAGGGCCTGACGCGTGTATTGGCGGCTGATCTGGAGGCGCGCCTGCCGCTTAACGAAGTCGTATTGGATACGGGGAACCCTGCTCGGCGGCTGTTGTTCATCAACATCAACTCACTGGATCTCTGGCCGGATGGCCGCTGCGTGATGGCTGCAACCTGGAGCATTGTCGATCACGATGCACCCCAGACCATAGTTACCGGCGGCGGCACATTCGATGCGACACCCCCGGAGAGCATAATCGCAGTCGGGGATGCACGCCTGGTTGAGGCGGTATCGCGCGTGGTCGGCAAACTCGCGGACTCGATCGCTCCGAGAGCGCGGCTCAGCGCCGAACAATCGTCTCCGCACGGCAATTGAGGTTAGAACGTGGACGTCGCGATCATCTCCGCCATGGCGGCCATCGCCGGCTCCAGCGTCGGCGCGCTGGCCACCTTCACGACCACTTGGCTCGTCCAGAATAACCACGAGCAAACTCAACGCCGAGGCTTGGAGATTCCGCGGTCTTGCACAGTTTCCGCCGAGCAGATCATTCACCGTGCCACAAGGATGGCGGCCGAACGCGGGCCGAGACGATACGAGTCCGGAACGTTGCAGGGCGGTTCATCGCCATCGGTAAATAGATCTGTGGGCGCATCGGAATAGGTGTCCACAGCCACGCGCCACAGGGTCCCCGGTGACAGCAGCGGCAAACCGAATTGTACTGCATCGACGCCGGCGTTGAACATCAGGCACAGGCTGCTTTGTTCATTCTCGCGGATCAAACACGCGAGTTGTTTGATTGTTGGGTCTGCCCAATCAGGCACTCCGCCACGCGGCCCAAACCAACGGATCACCGAACTCGTGTAAAAGCGCTCCTCACTCAGGATGGGATGGGCGCGACGCAGGGCGATCATGCCGCGGGTGAAACGAAATATGTCCTGGTGCTGTTGCAGAAAACTCCAGTTACACCAGCTTGTTGCATTGTCCTGGCAGTACGCGTTGTTGTTGCCGCCCTGCGTACGGCGAAACTCATCCCCGCCTAGCAGCATCGGCACCCCACGGGAGATCAGCAGCGTCAGCAGGAAGTTCTTGATCTGGCGCTTGCGCACGGCTTCAATGCCGGCGTCCGTGGTCTCGCCTTCAGCCCCATAGTTGTCGCTGCAGTTA
>JALYHU010000108.1 GCA_030776345.1 Pseudomonadota bacterium
CGGCGCCCAGCGCCCCCGCCCCGGCGCGTTACGGTATCTGGGATCTCGGCCGCAACGCGCTGCGCTTGCGCGCCAAGATCAAAACCATCGAGGTCGTCGATAAACATACCGCCGAGCTGGCCGCGACTTTTCAGAAAATCAGTGCGCCGCCGCTCAAGCAATTGCGGGCCTATTCGGCGCGCAGCGATGCACTGGCGTCCCAAGCCGACAATGCCGGCAGCGCGGTATTGAAGTCTCTGCGCGGCGAATTCGACACGCTGGCGTGGCTGTTCAAACAGACGTCGGCAATTCTGATCCCGTTGAGCAAGGAACAGGTGTTGCTGCAGCAGTACCGGCATAACTTGCGCAACTGGCTGGACGCCTCGGGCCGGCAATATCACGAAGCACTGGCTGCGCTCGGCGTCCGTTTGGGAATTTTGGCCGGCCTGCTGGCGGGCATATTCGTGCTCGGGGAAGTCTGGCGGCGAGCCGTGCTGCGATTTGCGCACGAACCGCGCCGCCGGTATCAATTGCTGTTGGTCAGGCGAATCGTCGTGTGGGCGGCGGCCATCGCGCTCGTCGGCCTGAGCTTCACTACCGAAATCAGTTCGTTCGCCACTTTTGCCGGCCTGCTCACAGCCGGCGTCGCGGTCGCCATGCAAAGCGTGCTGGTGTCGGTCGTCGGATATTTTTTCTTGATAGGCAAATACGGCATTCGCGTCGGCGACAAGATTCAGATCGGCACGGTCGTCGGCCAGGTGATCGATATTGGCCTGGTGCGAATGCATCTGATGGAACTCAACACGCAAGGACCCCTGGGCCCGACGGGCAGAGTCGTTGCGTTTGCCAACCTGATCGTGTTCCAAGCATCGGGAGGCCTGTTCAAGCAAATCCCCGGCGTGAATCTGTCCTGGCACGAGATGACATTGACCCTGCCGGTGGTCGACGATTACGCGGCCCTGAAAGAAGCGCTGCTGGCCGCGGTGCGCAGTGTCACGGGCGAATACCAAGAAGAGATTGCGCGCCAGAGGAAGGAAATCGAAAAGACCACGGCGACGTTGTCCCTACCCGACGCCGCGCCGCAAGTTCAGATGCATCTCACCGACAGCCGCATGCAGGCGCTGATCCGCTACCCCGTGCATCTCGAGCACGGTGCCGAAATCGACGAGCGGGTGTCGGCGGCGGTGCTCAAAGTCATCGCGGCGACGGGTCGATTGCAACCACCATGAGGAGCGCCTCCCGATGACGGGCCCGCGGCGAGGGGCCTAACGATGGGGCTACTACCGGATCAAATCCTTGTACGCATGCCACGTGGCGTGCCCTAGCAACGGGGTGACGAACAGCAATCCGATCAGCAAGGTCGCGTAACCGACGACGGTCAAGATCAGGATGAGCGCGCTCCAGACCAACATGGCGGGTATGTTGTTGAACACGACTTTGACGCTCGCACGCATGGCTTGTGCGGCAGTGGCGTGCTGATCGATGATGAGCGGAACGGCAACGACCGACACGGCGAACACCCCGGCCGCCAATAAACCGCCGACGGCGATATAGGCCAACACCTGCGGCCGATTGGTCTCCGCAAAAAAGCCCCGGTACAAAGTCTCGCCCATATCGGGCGCGGCGATGTGAAATACCGTTCCCAGCATGAGGGCCGAGACGGCGAACCAAACGACGGCGCACACTGCGAGGATCACGCCATATTCGAACAGCGCGTGCCGGTTACGGGCGAAGCCCTCCAAGGAATCGTCGAAGGTTGCCGCTTCACCCGCGGCGTAGCGCCGGGATATTTCGCACAGGCCGGCCGACATTACCGGACCCACGAGCAGGAATCCGGAAATTGCGGCGGCGATGAAATAGGGGTGCGTGCCGCAAAATACCAGCAGCGTCCAACCCATGGCGACGAACAGCGCCCCATAGCCGAGGCTCGCCGGCTTGCGCATGTCGAGCCACCCGCGGCGCAGCCAGGCGAGCGGCCGCAGTGCGGGAACCCGTAACACCTCGAGATGCAGATTTCGAACGTCATGGGACATGAGCGTTGCGTGCATGGCGTGTCTCCGATTGCAGATGAATCGAGTCGGACACCCACAGTGTAGCCCTAACGCGGGCTTAGACAAGGCCGCTTAGACAAGGCCGCTTAGACAAGGTCCGAAAGGCACGGCGCCCACGCGGCGGCGACCTGCCGCGAACGGCGCGGCTTTGACCGCGCTGCAACAACACCGCTTCGCGTGCGCGGCCGTTGCCGTCGGCGAGCTGTGGGGTCTGATGCAAGGGGCGACCGTGTTGAGGTATGGTGTCGCATGACCAAGCCGAAACCGCCGCTCGTGAAGCGGAAGAACCAGCGCATTCGCGTGCTCGCCATCGATGTGGGCGGCAGTCACGTCAAGATGCGTGTCTCGAATCGCCGGGAAGAGCGCCAGTTCGAGTCCGGTCCCGGTCTCACGGCAAGACGCATGGTTGCGGGCGTACACAAGCTCACCGGGGATTGGACCTACGACGCGGTTTCGATCGGCTACCCGGGTATCGTCATCCACGGCAAGATCGCGACGGAGCCCCACAATCTCGGGGGCGGCTGGGTGGGCTTCGACTTCCGGGCGGCGTTCGGGCGGCCCACGCACGTCATCAACGACGCGGCTATGCAGGCAATCGGCAGCTACCAGGGCGGCCGCATGCTGTTCCTCGGGCTCGGTACGGGTTTGGGATCGGCGATGATCGTCGATGGCGTGGTCCAGGCGATGGAGCTTGCCCACATGGACTATAAAAAGGGCAAGACTTACGAGGACTACGTCGGCGAACGCGGCCGCCACCGCCTAGGCGCCAAGCGATGGCGCCGCGCCGTCGAGGATATCGTCGAGAAGTTGCGTACCGCCATGGAAGCGGATTATGTCGTCTTGGGGGGCGGCAACGCCCGCAAGCTCAAGAAACTCCCCGAGGGCGCCCGTCTCGGCAACAACGACTTTGCATTCATCGGTGGCTTCCGCATGTGGCGCACGGATGAGAATTTCATGCAGCCCGCGGGCGCGGCCGTGGGCTAGCCGCCTAGCGGTCGCCAGAAGGGCGGCTGCGGCTGCGGCAGGCGTGCTGCCCCTGTCGGCGCTGTGCGACATCCCCCTGAACCAAAGGGATTCGATTATTTGCGCTGCAGGATCATAATTGCGGTCAGTGGACTTTTCACCGGTCATTTGCCAAGATTTGCCCGCGAGGCGTTGCCGCGCCGCCTGGAAAAATCAATTCGACAATGCTGTAACAGCGTTTTTTCTTTCGTCCCCATACTCAGCGCCGTAAGTTTGTTTTGAGCGATGCCGCAGCGTACGTATGCGTTTGAGTACGGCATGGAGTCTAGCAATGGAATCGAAGCCGAGCGTCGCTGCCAAAACAAAAAGCAACGGGAGCGTCGCGTCCCGGGCCAAGCCCGGCGGCATCGCGAAGGCGGTCAACGGCGCGCCCGACCTCGATCTGCGGGAGTTGCTGGCCGCATTGCATGCCATGCAGGCCGGTGATTTCTCCGTGCGCCTGCCCGGATCTCAAACCGGCGTGACGGGCAAGATTTTCGATACTTTCAATACCATCGTCGCCGCCAATCAGCGCATCGCACAGCAACTCGAGCATGTCGGCGACGTCGTAGGGCGCCAGGGTAAAACGCGGACGCGCGTGCGCTTCGGTCTGT
>JALYHU010000109.1 GCA_030776345.1 Pseudomonadota bacterium
AAATTTGAGGCGCAGAACCTCTTTGATCTTGCGCATGGCACTCCGTTTGGCTGGCATCGGCCCTCTCCCCGAGGTTAAAAATCGGGGCAGCTTAGCCAGAAAAATGTAAGTTCCTGCGCAAACTCGGCTTCATTCCGGGCGAACGTGACCGCCAATTCCGGGATCGTGACCGAGGATTCCGGCCATGGCCAAAAATCGGTCACCTTCAATCAGAATCGGCGGTCACGTTCGGTCGGAACGACCGGTCACGTTCAAACGGAATCAGCGGTCAACATGGTCCGGAATACGCGCGCATCCGCACGCAGCAGATCTATATGCTATGCCTGCCGCCTTGGATTCAAGACCGGGGCCAGAGATCAGCGCGCGGCGCCAACGATATGGACCAACTGAAAGGGTCGAACGACGCACGCCAGCGGTTGCGTTGGCGGCGGCAGGGTCAGCGCAAGAGGTTGCAGCCTATCTTCGATCTTGGACATGACTGCTTCCCAGATGAATTTGGAAATACTCTGCGGCGGCGTGAAAAAAGCTAAGCCAGGATGCGTAGCGAGCGAGATCGTGAATCTCGTTGGGTATGAGCATTTCATCATGATCGATATGGTGCGACCTCAAGCCATCGATCAGCTCGGATGCCTGTTCGGAGGGCACTGATCTGTCTTCATCGGCCTGCACGACCAATACCGGCGAGCGCCATTGATTGATGGTGGCTATAGGGGAGGACGCAATGGCGCGATCAGTTGCAGCCCCGCCGTCGATCGGGATACCAATCGATGCGAAAAATGTCACCCAGTCGTAAACGCCCGCATAGTCGACACCCGCAGCGATGTCGCCGGATGCGCGCGCGAGACCGAGCGCGGTCATGAGGCCGCCGTAGCTTGCTCCCCAGATGCCGATCCTGCTGGCATCGACATCTTTGCGACTTTTTAGATAAGTGACCGACCCCAGCAAATCGTTGATCTCACTCCCGCCGCCCGGCCCGAAGTCCTTGGCTTCCCGGTACTGCAGCCCATAACCGATACCACCGCGATAATTGACCGACAGAACGATGTATCCCTGCGAGACGAAATACTCGTTGAGCGAATACATCCAGTTGTAGGCGCTGGTGGGATTGAATCCCAACAGCATCTGGCGCCGCGGGCCGCCGTGGAAGAACAGGATGGCGGGATGCGCCGTCCGGATGCTGTCGTTCGGCAAGAATATCTGCGCGTGTACCTCCTGTCCGTCCGTCGCAGGAAAAGTCACCGTTTCCGGTGAGACCAGTTTGGTTGTTGGAAACGACTCCGGCACTGATTGCCGCGCGAGAGGATTCCATGAGCCTTCACTCGCTACTACCGGCTGAAGGGACTTGGTTCCATCGCTCTGCAAGGCGTAGACCGTCCCATCGGCACTAATTTGCGGATAGTCTTCGATTGCACCGCCCTTGACAATCCGAGAGGCGTGGCCCTGGTGCGGGTTAAGCGTCCATACGTGCAGCCTGTCGATATCGCCCTCATTCGAGGAATATACGAGTCGAGCGCGGTCTTTGCTGAAAGCCACGTGCGTGACCTCGAAGTGCCCGGAGGTCAGGGCGCGTACACCTCCTCCATTCACGGGGACCGCGTAAAGCTGCAGCCACCCCGTCTTTTCCCATGGAAAGAAGAGTTCGTCGTGGGCACCCCAAAACAGATTTTGAGATGACAGCGTCGGATGGAACACGCTTCCAGCGCCGCTATCTGCCGACCAGACGCGGTGTGCTCGCCCGGTGGAGACGTCGGCTATCCAGAGTGACCAGGGGCGACCTTCGGGATGTGATATGAGCACGGGCGTTTTCTCGGACGGGATGCGGATGAATGCCAACTGAGAGCCGTCAGGTGAGAAAGTCGGTGAGTCGTCGTGATCGAGGCTCGGCGCCAGCCAAACAATGCTGTGCGCGATGGTGTCGTAAACGCCTACGAGCGCGTGGCCGCGTCGATTGCTGACAAAGGCCAGATGTCGTCCATCGTCCGACCACGTGAGCGATGATACCTGGCCGCTGTCGATGACCAGTGGACGCGCCGCGGATTCATTGGTCAAATCGGCCGACAGAATGCTGTTCTTGGAGACGAATACGAGTCGGCTGCCATCAGGAGAGAATTTGGGTGAATAGCCGGCGCCCAGCTTTCGCGGCGCTGCGCCGGTGGTGCGGACTATCCACACTTCTGGCGACACGGCGCCATCGGGCGAGCTGTTGACGTTGGCCGGAGATTCATCTTTCAGTGCTTGACCGCGAGTGTATGCAATGGAATGCGCATCGGGTGACCAGTCGAGGTCACCGATGTCATAACCGTTATCCCCCTCGTAGGTGGTGACCTGAGTTGCTCTGGCGGCGCCCGCCGACTCTGCGATCCAGATGTTGCGACATCCCTTTTCGTTGAAGACCCACGCGACTGACTTGCCAGTGGGCGCCGCCGTCAGAGCGGCGGGGTAGGGAGCCTGCATCACCTCTTCGATCGAGAAGGACTCATGCGCTGAAACGGCAGGCGCCGCGAGCGTCAAGTTGCAGATCAACGCCGCGAGCCCAATGCAGTGACCCGATGCCAGATCTCGTTCCATCATACCGACTCCCGTTTCTACCCTGATGGGAGAAGTATGGCCTTATAAGAGAATATAGGTCAAATCGGCATTTTCGCGCTCGCGTGGGGCATTGCGTGCGTAAAATTCGATTACGCGACCTTTTCCGGCTCCCGTCCGGTGAGACTCAGTAACTCACCGAGGAGATCGGGGTCTTCGCTAGAGCAAACTCCCAGTATCAGCGCGCTCTCGCAATCCTTGGCCACGTAGGCGTGGCCCATGGTGCTATCGAGATAAATACCCTGTCCCGCGCTCACGGTTACCGGTGTGTAGAATTGCAGGTGTACCTCGATGGTGCCCTCGAGAACGTAGATGAACTCCTCACCCCGATGCCGCACCAATTCGCCGAATGCCGCGATGTCACGAGTTTGGACACGCGTGAGCAGCGGCACCATGCGCTTCTCCCGCAGATCGGTGCACAGGTATTCATAGTCGTAGTTGGGTGTCGAGATGCGCACGGAGTTGCCGGCGCTCGTGACGCTGCGACGAGCTGTTACCGGTGTGGGTGACACGGGCGCCGTCTGCTCGGCCTGCGCGAGAAACTCGGTCACCGTCAAGCCGAGGCGTGCCGCGAATTGCTGCAGCTTGTCGTAGCTGAGGGAGAGCTTGTTGGCCTCGACTTTCGCCAAAGTCGACAAAGGAATGCCGACCTTGCTGCTCATCTGCCGCAACGTCCAGCCGTTTTGCTGCCGCAAATTACGAATCAGGCCACCTAAAGTGCTCTGCTGGCCTGCCGCGGGTACTGGGCGCTTGAGGCGTGCTTTCTTCATGCTTGACTAACCGCGTTTCATCTTAGGCAAAAAGCCCTACCGATGACTCTACTGAGCGCTTCAGCTGTGGTCAAACAGTGCAACTCAAATATCGCCGCTATTCTCTTATTCGAGACTATTTCTCTTGACGGGCCAACTGTGGCAGTGCTAGGTTAATTCGCAATAGCCAGGGGAGAACACGTGATGCGCCTATCTCACAAGGGAAGTTACAGCGTTGTGACCGCGACATTGTTGATGATGACATTGCTGAGCGTGCGTATGGCACACGCACAAGCGGTCGATCCCGGCAATGTGCAGAGTAACCCCGGGACTCAGATCGCGGAGATCGTGGTTACGGCGCAGAAGCGCTCCGAGAACATCCTCTTCGTTCCGGAATCGGTCACTTTCCTCAGCAGTGAAAGCCTCGAAGCTCAGCATGCGACGCAACTTCAAGACTATGCGGCTTACGTGCCAGGGCTACAGGTCGACTCTAGCGGAAGTCCCGGACAGACCACGATCACTCTCAGGGGTATTGCTCCGTTGGGCTCAGGAGCCGCTGTTGGCACCTATATTGATGATGCGCCGATAGGATCGAGCAGCCTGTATTCCTTCTCCAACACCTTTCAACTCGATCTACTACCCTATGATCTGAAGGGCATCGAGGTGCTGCGGGGCCCGCAAGGCACACTCTATGGGGCCAGCACCATGGGCGGCCTCATCAAGTACGCCCTGCAATCCCCGGACAGCGAGAGATTTTCTGCCGCCGTGGGCGGAGATCTCATGGGCGTGAAGAACGGCAAGGACGCGGGCGGGGGGCTAAGGGCCATGGTCAACCTCCCTGTGATCGAAGGCGTTCTCGCGTTCAGAGGCAGTGCCTTCTATGAAAACACGCCCGGCTACGTCGACGATCCGATTCGCAGCGAGCGAGGCATCAACGGCGTCCGACAGGAGGGCGGCAGACTTGCCTTGGGTTGGACACCGAACTCTGAGTTGCAGGACGACTTGGAAGTATTGGTGCAGCGAACCACCGTGGATGGGGATGCAACCGTGGCACTTGATCCCACGGGGTCCTTTCCACCGCGCGGCGATCTGACCATCAACACCGCTTTGTCGCAGCCGTTTTTTCAGAGCACGGAATTCGTAAAAAATTCTGCCGTCTGGTCGTTACCTATCGTGACCCTGACTTCGGTGAGCAGTTATAGCGACACGCGCAACCATCAAACGCAGGATGCCAGCGCGGTGTTTGGCACGTTCTTTCCGGCGGTGACCGGCGCTATCGGCTACTCACCGCAAGTCGTAGATGTCAGATTGCACAAGTTTACCGAAGAACTACGCCTCGCCTCGGTTTCCGGTGCGCGGTTGGAGTGGATGGCCGGTGTCTTCGTCACCTACGAGCGCGCCCAGAACCAACAAGCGGTCAATGCGCTGGGCTCCGACTTCCTACCGAACGCCGTGGACCCGATCCTGATCGCCTCAATACCAAGCCGCTACCGCGAGCAGGCCGGTTTCGGCGATCTGTCGTGGCGGGTTGTTGGCGGTTGGTCGGTGTCCGGCGGCCTTCGCTATAGCCACAATTCGCAGAACTATGAGCAGATTACCGCCGGATTGCTCTCGCCAGGCGCTCCTGCCGGCGGCGAGTCGTCCCAGGATGTGACCACTTACAACGTCAGCACGAAGTACCAGTTCACCCCGCAGACGATGCTGTATGCGCGAGTCGCAAGTGGCTACCAGCCCGGCGGCCCCAACGTTGCGCTAGCGGGAGTACCGCCCACGGTGGGTGCCTCGACTCTTACGAACTACGAGGCTGGCTTCAAGACGGAGACCTTCGAGGACCGGTTGATGCTCGACCTGTCCATCTACAGGATCGATTGGAAAAAGATTCAGACGACCGCCACAACGCAAACCGGCCTGCAATATCTGCTCAACGGCGGAGAGGCGCGCAGCCAGGGTGTGGAAGTGTCCGGCATCTTTAAAGCGAGCAAGGAACTGTCGCTCCGGACGAGCTTTGCCTATACCGACGCGACGTTCACGACCGGATTCCCCAACCTCGGAATCATCGCCGGCCAGCGATTGCCTGCGGTGCCGCGCGTTTCCGCATCGGTGGCGCCTGAATATGATTGGAACATCGGGAGTTGGGATGCGGAAATCGGCGCGGGAGTCCGCTACGTAGGTGCTCGCCCGGCGTATCTCTTCGTGGCGCCGAAGCCACCCGTTACCTTCAACGAGAACAGCTATGTCTTATTCGATTTCAACGCCCGCCTCGGACGTGACGGCTGGACAGTCGCCCTCTACGGCAAAAACCTGTTGGACAAGCGCGTGTATCTGACGAAGACCGGCATCACCGATGCGCTTACCGGCTCGATCGTTCAAGTGGACGGGGCTCTGTTGCAACCGAGGACAATCGGAGTATCCCTTGACCGCAAGTTTTGAACGGACCGTTACGCGCGCGGCAGCTCTCATCGGGTTGATTCTGGCAGGATCGCCGGGGATGGTACTTGCCGAGCAGGCTGACCCCATACCAGCTGGGGTGCCGCCGGACCGCACGTTAACTCGTGAAGATGTCGATTCGTGGCTCGACGGCCTGTTGCCCTACGCAATCCATAGTGGACATATCGCTGGAGGCGTGGCGGTGGTCGTCAAGGACGGGCGGGTTCTGACCGAAAAAGGCTACGGTTACGCAGACGTTGCCCTCAAAACGCCAATGGATCCATCGACTACATTGATACGACCCGGATCGATCTCCAAGCTCTTTACGTGGACCGCCGTGATGCAGCTTGTCGAGCGAGGCACACTCGATCTTGACACCGACATCAACCGATACCTCGACTTTACGGTTGCGCCGCTGTCGGGAGAGCCGATCACCCTGCGCAATATCATGACGCACACGAGCGGCTTTGAGGAGTCCCTCAAGGACCTCGATACCGACACTCCCACGGCTCCATTAGCGGACTATGTACGAACACACCTGCCGCGCCGGATTTACCCGCCCGGGAAGATACCGGCTTATTCGAACTACGCCACCGCCCTTGCTGGATACATCGTCGAGCGGACTTCGCACGAGCCGTTCGACGCCTACATCGAGAGGCATATCCTGACCCCCTTGGGCATGGATCACTCCACCTTTCGCCAACCGTTGCCGGAAGATCTGCGGCCCCAGTTGAGCCGCGGCTATACGCTCGCTTCCCTGCCGCCCCAATATTACGAGTACTGCGGGCCAGCTCCGGCCGGCGCCATGGCGACGACCGCGGATGACATGGCCCGCTTCATGGTCGCGCATCTGCAGAACGGCACCTACGGTGCAACGCGGATCCTGTCGGAGCAAATCTCGATTGCCATGCATACGGCGCAGCCGAAGATCTATCCCGCCTTGAACGGCATGGCGTTGGGATTTTACGAGACGAGCAGCAACGGCCATCGGGTGATCGCGCACAACGGCGGGACCCAGTTCTTCCACAGCGACCTGCATCTGTTCATCGACGATGGCGTTGGAATCTTCATCTCGCTGAACAGTGCCGGTGACGATGGCGCGGTGAGCAAAATACACGACGCCCTATTCCATGGATTTGCGGACCGCTATTTCGGCGCGGTCTTGCCCGATGCGACAACGCCACTGATCTCACCTATCGCCATCCAACATTCTATCCTCATGGCGGGGACCTGGGAAAACTCGCGGCGATCCGATTCAACGTTCATGAAAGTCACCGGCTTCCTGGAACCGATGACGATTACCGCCAATGTTGACGGCACGATCACCTTGCCTGTCCCTACTCGCGGTGCAATGTCGTTCCGCGAGATAGGACCGTTCGTATGGAAGGAGGTCGATGGTCCGGAGCGGATTCAGGCGCTAACCCTTGCCGGCCGGCCGGTGATGTTGGGCTTCGGCATGGCACCGCCGGCGGCATTCTTGCCGATACCGGGCCAGCGCTCGCCGTCGTGGCTGCTGCCTGCTGCGGCCGTGGCTTTGGGCGCATTGTTGCTCACGGGCTTGTCGTGGCCGGTCGCGGCCATCGCACGGCGGGTTTACAAAGTTTCTTCGCCGCTTGCGGGGCGACCGCTGTTAGTCTACCGCGCCCTGCGAGCGGCGAGCTTGGCAACGGTTGGGGTGATGCTCACCTTTCTAGGGACGCTCGCCTACATGTCCGGCGATGCGTCGCGACTCTCGCGTGCTACGGACGGTTGGATTATCGGGTTGCAGCTGGCCGCATTGATCATCGTTCCCGGTGCGACCGTGGTCTGTGGCGGGAACGCAATTGCCGCGTGGTCCGAACAACGCAGTTGGCCCAGTAGATGCTGGGCGATCGTCGTGCTCGCAAGCTGTGGGGTCATTTTCTGGATGACCCTGATGTTCCACTTGCTGATTCCGAACACGCACTATTGAAAATCGAAGCGGCGTGAACGCTGTCGTGGTGAGAAATGATTTATGACTTTATCGTCGTCGGCGCTGGCATGGCCGGCACATCGGTGGCGTACGAACTGGCTCGCTCGGGCAAGGTTTGTTTGCTCGAAAGCGAGAACCGGCCGGGCTTGCACGCCACGGGCCGCTCCGCGGCTCTGTTTGCTCCCAGCTATGGAGGCAAAGAAATCCGTGCACTCACTCGCTGTAGTCGACACTTCTTTGACCGGCCTCCAGCCGGCTTTTGCGAACACCCGCTGTTACAAGAGCGGGGCTGTTTATATATTGCCCGAACTGACCAACGCCCGCGGCTGGGACGGATGGTTGAAGAGATTGGCGCCTCCGGTGGCAGCGTCGCCATCATCGACGTGGCGCGCGCTCGCGCGCTGGTGCCTCTACTGCGCGATGGCTACGTGGCCGAGGCGGCGTTTGATTCCGATGCCATGGACATTGACGTCAATGCGCTTCAACACGGATTTTTGAAGGGAGCGCGTGCCGAGGGTGCGACGCTGATGACCGATAGTCCCGTCAAACGCGTCAAACGCCGCAACGGCATTTGGTCGGTCGAGCTGGGTGGTGGCACGGTCGAGGCGCCGGTATTGATCAACGCTGCGGGTGCCTGGGCGCAAGAGGTTGCGCAAGCTTGTGGCGCTTCCCCGATCGACTTGCAACCGCTTCGCCGGACTGCATTGTTGGTAGATGCTCCGCCCGGCGTCGACGTTCGCCGCTGGCCGGCGGTCATAGACGCCGACGAAATGTTTTACTTCAAGCCGGACGCCGCAAAACTCCTGCTATCGCCTGCGGATGAGACCCCTGACGCGCCGGGCGATGCGCAACCGGACGACATGGATGTTGCCGTCGGCGTTGACCGCGTGGAAGCGGCGCTCGATCTCCAGGTGCGGCGAGTGGGTCATAGTTGGGCTGGCCTGCGGACGTTTTCGTCGGACCGATTGCCGGTGTTGGGCTTCGACCCGTTAGTGCCGGGATTCTTCTGGAGCGCGGGACAAGGCGGTTATGGTATTCAGACCGCGCCGGCATGGGCACGGACGGCGGCGGCCCTGGCGCGTCGGGAACGCATCCCTGGCGATCTCGCGGCCGAAGGAGTGACGGCTGAGGATCTTTCCCCGGCGCGGTTCAAGCAGGTCGCGCGCGTCTGATGGATGCGTAGAGAAGCGGAATGATAAAGACAGCGATCAATACCCAGGACATCAATCCATAGCCCTTGCCGATCAAGTCCACCAACCCGATACCCTGCGCGGCGAAGAGGGTGACTGTCAGAACCGACAGAGTCGCAGCACCCCGGACTGGTAGCGTCAAGTCCTTGCCCCGGGCCCGAAGGGCATGCCGAATCCTTTCCATGATCGCGTGCGCGGCGCCACAACCGCTCTCAAGCAGCGCGAAAAAAATCATGGCCTGAAAAACTAGCCGTACCGCGGGGACCCCGATCTTTACCAGAAGAAAGTCCGATGGCAGCGTGCTGGCACCGACTTCCGGATACCATGCGATCATGGAGAGGAAGAAAAAGAACGCCGGCACCATTGCAAGCGGCCCGGCAACGAGCCCCGCGATAACCGCCTCGCGACGACTCGTCAGGTGTCGTAAGACTGGGAGAATGACGACGGCCGCGAACGAGTTGTAACCCGAGTAAGTGATGCCGCCGACCAGCCAGCCTGCGCCTATCTCGTGGCCGTGCAGGTTGGCGAGTATCCGCGGCCCGAACTTCGACAGACTCAGCGCAAGAAAAGCCGCGTAGGTCGCATAGAGCAGCACCGACACATACTTAAATAGCGGCTCCACGGCGCTGGCACCAACCGCCACCACCGCGGCGATAGACAGGAGTAGCGCAAGCGTGCCGGCGAGCGGCGGCCAACCGAACAGCGCCTGGCCAATCGCCCCCGCAGTCGCTCCAAACACTGACAGAATTAATAGAACGAACAGCAGATAGGTGATTTCGAACACGAACCAGCCGCGGCCTAGCAGTTTGCCGAAAAACGCCCGATAGTCGAGTAATTGATAAGTAACCGCGTAAGAGAAGGTCAGAGCACAGACCAGACTCCAAAGAATAGTGGCCACGAGAATCGCGATCAGGCCTCCCACCGGCCCGCTGGGGAGAAAAAACTGCGCGAGCTCTCGTCCGGTCGCGTAGCCCCCGCCAATCACTACCGCCTTAAAGGCCAGTCCCGGAAGGATATAGCGCTGCAGCCAGCTAGGGCTGGTGGAGACTAGGCGGGTCGTCACTCTGTTCTGTCTCCAAAGAGAAGTGAGATTATCTATAATGACATAAGTTCTCGTATGAGGCCAACAGATGCGGAGACCAAGGAAAATAGAGCTGGGACGACAGCGCCCTGATAAATCCTCACCCGTATCCGTCCGGAAAAGGACGGAGACCTCGGGGCGCGTTCGGTTGGCACTCCCAAGCGTCGGAGCGGCACGGATCGTGCTAGCCGATTTTGTTCTTCAGACAACTCCGCAGTGTGGCTCATCCATGGGCTTTTCGCGCGGTAATGTGTCGTCGGAGCGGCCGCAATGTTATCAGCTCTTGAACCACAGTATTTCTTTGAATCAATCACTTGCGACGCTACCGCCGTCTAAACTACGCGCCAGTTCGCACCCCGATATGTTGGCCTGGGTCAGGGGTAGCGATGGGCCACCTGACGAGCCGGGTAGAGGTCGACTGTCCGTTGTCCGCGCCGCGCGCGGTGACGTGGAGAGCATTTGCTCTATCGCTGAATCCAGAATGCCTAGCGCGTGGGCCCCCCCCCCGCGGCGGTCCAGCGGCATATTTGCGGCGTATTCTCTAATAAGGCTATACTTAATCTAAATAGAGACAATGAGCTTACAGCATATCAGTTGGCCGGAGAATATCGGGGCGCATTTGTCGCAGGGCGCAGCCCCGTCCTGGATCTCGCAAAACTTTGCAAGAGGATCGCTCAATGTCGCATGCACGATTTTGGCTCGCTACTACGGCGCGGTCAGTCCGCGACGCGGAAGATGTGCCTTCGCTAAATCGCGTTGCGACGTTCAACCGCGAACGGTCGGTCTGTCCGTGGACTTCAGATGCTGAACCGCGCCTTGGAACTACCTGCATAATCCTGAAAGGTGATGACAATGACCAGCTTCGTACGGACGGACTTCTCCCGCGCTCTGGCGATTCGATTGACTTACTTCGCGCTTCTCTCGGCCGTGTCGGTTTGCTCGCAAGCCGCCCTCGATGTACAGCCAACGCTCCCACCGGGAGCCCAAATAGGTAACTACGTCGGCCAGGACGTGATGATCCCCATGCGTGATGGGGTGAAGCTGCACGCCGAGGTGTGGCGACCCAAGAACGCCACGGGCAAACTCCCGATCCTCATGCAAAGATCTCCCTACGGATTTGGTCTTACCCGGGTCACGCGCTCGTTCGATCTCGAGTACAAGGAACTCGCGCAGGAAGGGTTCATCTTTGTGCTCGAGGATATTCGCGGAAGGTTCGGCTCCGGAGGCGACTTCGTGATGTTGCGGCCGAAGGCGACCACGCGCGGGAGCGTTGATGAGTCCAGTGACACTTACGACAGCATCGATTGGATTGTGAAGTCGCTACCGGACAATAACGGCAGCGTCGGGGTCTTCGGGGTCTCGTATATGGGCTGGACGGCCGCCATGGCGACGCGCGATCCCCACCCGGCACTCAAAGCCGTTTCCGTGCAGGCCTCGCCCGAAGACATGTTTCTGGGCGACGATTTTCACCACAACGGCGCCTTTCGCCTGCAATACGGTTGGGAATATGTCGCGGCGCTAGAGACCGACGGCCGCACGCTCAATGCCTTTAGTTACGGCAAGGACGATCCCTATTCCTGGTTGTTAAAGCAGGACGATCTCGCGACGCTTGATGAACGCGGCTTGGGCCGTACACTGCCGAGTTGGCAGAATTTCGTCGAGCATCCGAATTACGACGCTTTCTGGCGAGCCGAAGTGACCTCAGGGCTGATGCCCGCGAAAGTGCAGATTCCCAACTTGATTGTCGCCGGTTGGTGGGACCAGGAGGATTTTTATGGTCCCCTGATGATCTATAAAAGGCAGCAAAAAGGGGACCTCAACCAGCTGAACTTCCTGGTGATTGGCCCATGGGACCATGGTGGATGGATGCGCGAGCAGGGCGATCACTACGGGCCTGTCGACCTCGGCTCCGATACGTCGGCCTATTTTCGCGCCCAGGCCGAGACCCCCTGGTTCAAGTATTGGCTCAAGCACGAAGGCACACTGCAAGAGCCCCAGGCGCTGGTGTTCGAGACCGGCAGCAACCAGTGGAGGCGCTATAACTCGTGGCCCCCGCACACGGGTGTGACGCGAAAATCACTGAACTTGCACGCGGGCGGGAAGCTCTCATTCGAGCCCCCCCAGCGGGCCACGGACAGCGAGCCGGATCGTTTCATGTCCGACCCTGCGAACCCGGTTCCCTACCGACAGCTGCCGATCGCCACTATTGTGGCGGAAGAGACGAGCTGGAGCAGGTGGCTCGCGGATGACCAAGCACCGTTTGCAAAGCGCGCCGATGTCCTGTCATGGCAAACTGAGTTGTTGCAAAGTGATGTCACGATTCGCGGGGACGTCGTGGCCAAATTGTATGCCAGTACCACCGGCAGTGACGCAGACTGGGTCATCAAGCTCATCGATATCTTTCCAACCGACGATGCCACCCCCCCCGATTTACGCGGGCGGCAGCTCATTATCGCGGACGAAGTGTTCCGCGGACGCTTCCGCGCGAGCTTTGAACATCCACACGCCATCGAGCCCGGTAGAGTGTTGCGGTACTCGATCGATCTGCACACCGCCTCGCACGTCTTTAAGAAGGATCACCGCATCGCGGTGCAAGTGCAAAGTACCTGGTTCCCGTTGATCGATCGCAATCCGCAGACGTTCCAACCGTCTATCTTCAAAGCAAAGCACGCCGATTACCGGAAGCAGAGCCACTCCGTGTTTCATACGACGCAATATCCGTCTGCAATCATCGTCGACGTAGCGGCAAACGACGCTCCAGAATCGGGTTTAACGAAGCACTGAGGGAAACCTATCCGAATCCGAATCCTGTTGGCGATCGCGCTGGAAGCGGTGGCGTGTGCGTGTCACGCCATTGAGGCCGTCTCGGTCGAGACGGCATGGCCGCTGTACGGTGGGTACGTTCAGCGAGGAACGACTCTCCCCGCATTCTCCCCACTGCGGCGTATCGACAAGAACAATGTCAGTCATCTCGGGCTCGCACCCGAAGTCGCTGCGGGCACCCATGTCAACCTCGGAACTTTTGTATCACTTCGGCACGCGCGACGCGGTCGTCGCAGAGCTGATGGAACGGTGGTATGCGCCATTGCTCGCGCGAGTGAACAAGGTTGCGGCCGAGGACGGGCTACCCGTGGGACGGCTGCGAAGCGCCATCCTGCAACTCATCGACGGCGTCGCCAACGATGTGTTCTTGGGCCGTATTCTGATGGCAGCGGCCGATACGACAAGCTTGCATGCAACTTCCTGAAATCCCTCGCCGGACGGCATCCACTGATTTTGCTGCAGCTCGTCGCGGCGGCCCAGCCCGATGGTGCGGACGAAGATCCAATGCAAGTGCTGTGCTTCCTCATCTCGGCCGCTGCGCTGCCCCGGCTCATCGCGACGGCCTGGGAGAGCCCTTCGCTGGACGGTAAGCAATTACCGTCGGCGTTCTCCCACGTAGCGCGCGACCGCGACCGGATGGCACAGCGCCTCGATTCGGCCATACGCGGCCTGATATTAGGAAAGCTCTGATCTACAACCTGACTGCACGATATCGCCCGATGTTACATGGCATGAACGTTGTCGAATCTCGCAAATCGTGAGACTGGCGAAAGCCGGACTGCCATATATCCTAGCGCATTGATTTGATGAGGGTTGGCGCCCGACGTTCCCAGTCAAAAGGGTGCGAAACGGCGGCGCTGATTACCGGACAAAAACGAAGCTGCTGGAAAGTCTCACGAGTAGACGACGCCGCGCCCGTCGATCTAACCGGGGGCGCGTGGGCGTCTCCGGCTTCTCATTGTAGGCACTTTTTCTACACCGTGCGAAGGAGCCATAACGATTACCACACTAGTAGTCTAGGACAAGCTATCAATCAAGGATGCATTCAATCGTACTTATACCGGTGCAACCAAGCGGAGGTGGCCGGCACGCGAGCTGTGCGAGACAGTCTCAGCAATCGTGAGATTGTCCCGCAGCGTCTCACCATTAATGAGAGCTTCCTGCAATTGGTGACCGACGGGGCGAGGAATCAGGTTTCAATCTCGCAAATGCTGAGACTGGAGGTGTGCACATCAAATGAGAAACGACGGAATCCCTAGGCTTTCTCGCGTTTCTAGATTGAACAATCGCAGTCTCACGATTTGTGAAACTCGACAAGCGGGTCTGGGCAGGCCCTGAGGCGGGCCGGCCATTACTTGAGGATCAGCGAGATGACATGGCTGCCCCAACTCGCAGGCGGGCGCGAAGCGATCAATCTCTCGGTAAAGGCATCTGCTGCTCTGCTGCGAGTGGTGCGTTTGGAGGGCTCACGTCGCAGTTCGTACACATTGTAGCCAAGCGCCTACAAACCGCACATCAAACCAAAAGAATCGGTTCTCAAGATCGCTGCTATCAGCCGGGAGCAGCATTAGATGCAATGGAATGGCGATTCTTCGGAAAATGACCTTGCCGATTTCACACCGCGACCGCCCGGGCGGCGTTGGTTGAGTGCTCTGTCCATAGGAATTGTGACGATTTACGTCTTATTCTATGTCGTCTTCTTCAGCCGATCCGGCCCGAAGGACGGCGATCAGTTCTTGGTGTTTCATAGCCTCCAGTTCTGGAATGCCTCGCTGTTCGGCATGGCCAAGCAGTGGACTCCGTTAATGTGCTCCGGTTTGTCGATGGCGGGCGAGCCGCAAGTTCCGTTCATGTCCCTCAGTATGGCGTTGAGCTATTTACTAGGACCTCTCTGGGGAGTGAGACTGTCCAGCGCGATCTATTTGTCGGCGGGCTGGACGGGCGCATTTCTCTATGCAGGCCTTTGGCTCAGGCAGAAGGCACAACGCACTCTTGCCGCCGCGCTTTTCGTGGGCAACGGGTTCTTTTTCTGTCGGCTGAGTTTCGGACACTTCGATTTTGTACCATTCTTGATTTTGCCGCTGCTGTTGTGGGTGCTGCACCTCGGTATCGCATGGAGCACGGAACCGTGGACCGCACACAAGCCCGTCCGGTGGATGTTGATGATATTGCTGATGAGTGCGGCACTCGCGTTAGCCATTGATGGCTCACCAGTAGCAATCATTCATTTGTTGTTCTGGATAGGGCTCTATGCGGTGGCATTAACCGTTGTCGCACGATCAGCGGCGCCGATGGTCATGTTTGCCTGCGCGGTCGGCGCGGCCGGGATTCTGGACGCCGGTTATCTCTGGCCGATGCTCCAAGCACAGGCGGCATTTCCGCGGCTCACGCCGGATAGATTCACCAGCGCGTTCTCGCTTCTGTGGTTCGCAGTTTTGCCGATGCGCGGAAAAGTGTTGCCGGCAAACGGCAACGGTCACGAACTCAGCGTATTCATAGGCCCAGTGTTGATGTACTGCTTGTGGCGTTACCGCCACTGTCTCTCTGCAAACATCCCAAGAGAGATGGGGCGCCCACTACTCGTCGTCAGCCTTGCAAGCATTGTGCTGGGCATGGGGAGCCTGAGGGCGCTACACATCCCCAGCTGGTTGAGCCCCTTCGATGCACTGCGCCACCTTCCCGGATTCCGATCGATCGGCGTAACCGGCCGCTACTGGGGATTTCTCGCGCTGCCGTTGAGTCTTCTCAGCGCGGCGGCACTATGGAAATACGTTGCAGAATTCGGCGAAGGATGGCGCCTGCACGTCTGCCTCGGTCTGGCATTGATCTTCCAGCTAGGCTTCCAGGCGGAAACCTTGGCCTCATTGTGGCTGCACTCGCCCCACTACAGCTTGGCGTCGCACCGTAATTACTTTCGACATGGACCGGAAGACATCGATTACGTTGAGATCCAAGACGAGCGCCTGCAAGGTCAGGTCATTGCGCCGACTCGCGGTGTCAGCGACTGCTATGACATGGACGATTTCACACGCGCGGAAACGGGTTCCGGCAAAGGCCTCGTCATGCGCACGATGCGGGAATGGAAGCCATCGAACACGGCAGCCGAAGTCCACGCCCGTTTTTCAACGTGGAGTCATATTCGATTGAGCCTCGAATGTCCCTTGTTCGGCGGCGATTCCTCCTGCCGGATTTCCCCAGCGGAGCACATGCAAATGGTATTGCGGCAAGCCTATCATCCATTGTGGAAGGCCAGCGGGTGCGATACCTACGCCGCCACGCGCGGCAACTTGATCGTGGACTGCCCCATCGCGCGTATGCGCGAGAGGCCGATCGAATTGGATTTTCGCGACTCAACCAGTGATGTCGCCGCGCTCGTTTCTTCGATGAGCTGGAAATCCTGGCTGCTGGCGACCGCCTTGATGATTCTGCAGTGGATTGCCCTCGGAATTCGCGGCGGCGTTGGGCTCGCGCGCATATAGG
>JALYHU010000110.1 GCA_030776345.1 Pseudomonadota bacterium
CGCAGCCAGAGCACCAGCGCGTCGTCGGCGCGGAGTTCGGCGATGGCGCGTCCGAGGTCGCCCGCAGCGTCCGAGCGCTTCGCCGCGGCGGGCAAAGGCCGGCGCAGCACCGGTATTCCGAGCGCGCGCGCGTGCGCTTCCAGATCCGTGGAGGCCGCCGCGCCGATGTCATCCGGCCGGTACACCTCGACCAGCCGTCGCGGGTGCCGCGCGCCGTCGCTCGATAAGCGCGCAGCGATCAGATCGGATTCGAGCAGCACGCCGCGCGAGTAATAGACCGGATAGAAATCCTTCTCGGAGACCACGGGCAGATCGATGTTGGGCAGCAGGCACGGCACGGCGTTGCGCTCGCAGAAACGGTGGACCGGGCGCCAGTCATGGCGCCCAAGACCGGAAATTACAGCGAACACCGGCTCGACGGCCAGGTGCTCGTCGAGTTGCCGCTCCCAGGTTTGCGGCGCGCCGTTCAGTTCCCACACATGCAGCTGCCAGCGCCGGGTCACACGGTACATGATCTCCCGCGAGGCGTGCATGGGCCGGGTTTCGGCGGCGATGACATTCTGCTGAATTGCGAAAAAGCGATTGAGCACCTCCAGCATCGCCTTCTTTTCCACCGGATCGGCGTCGGGCGTGACGATGGTGGCGAAATGCAGGGTGGTCTCCGTGACACCCGGTACCGGCCGACTCGTCAGATCTTTCAGATAGCCGATCAAAGCCGCCATGGACGCGTCGTCGAGAGCATAGTGCGGCATCAAGGGATTCATGCTCTGACCGTCCGGCCGCACGCCGGTACGAATTGCCTGTGCCAGTGTTTCGTCCGTGTAGGTCCAGCCATGCGGCACCCAACCCGGCACGTGCGGCAGGGTCAGATCCTCGGTGTTCGCCGCCCGGCCACGGTAGAGATATTTTGCGATGATGGGCGGGATCACGATGTCGCCCTCGACATTGCCGAGACCGCTGCGGCGATGACAGTTCACGCAGGCGGCAGTGTCACCCGTAACGACGGTGCCCGCGTCGCGAATGCCGGTTAATTCGTCGCCGGCCGGCAATACGCCGTGACGATAGATCGATTCGCCGGCGGACGCGGCGAGAATCGCCGGGCCCGCGATGCCGGGAACGGCGGATACAGCCCACGCGGCTCCAAGCAGGGCAAGGCACCAAACGCGCATGAATCCTCGTGCTATCCCGCGATCACGGCTTCGCCCCGGTCTTTTGCGCGGCGACCGCGGGTTTCGCGTCCACCTTGAAACGGCTGTCGTCGATTACCGGATTGACGGACACGCTGGCAACGGTCAGCTTGCTCGAACCCGGTACGCCCTGGATGACGGTTTCGGTCAACGTCGGGAACATCAGGCCATCGACCGCTTTGTAATTGCGTAAGTAGGTATCGACCTCGCGTGGCTTGCCGTCAACGTGCCGGGTGCCGTCCATTTTGACATCGAGGAAGGAAGTCGCATCCACCCAAAGGTGCCGCACCGTGCCGTTCTTGAACGTGAGCTTGAGCTTGTAGGCCTCCGATCCCTCGACCTTCTCGACGCCCTCGAGCGCTACCTGGGTGCCTTTGCGGCCGCTGTCGATCAGCGGCCCGTCCAGTTCCTGCTCGGCGGCGGCGAGTTGGCGCTCCGCCGCAGTATACGGCTCGGCGCCCTCACGCCCGAGATAGGGCCGGATCTTGAAGCCCTGCACACCGTCGTAGATCTGGACCGAGGTCTTGCCGTTGAAATCGATCTCGAGCCGCGTCTTGAGCGGCCGCTTCATCTCGAGCCGATAGGGAAGCTCGATGACCTTGTTCGGGTCGTCCGCCGGTGCTGCTGGCGCTGCGCCCGACGCTTGGCGCTTGGGATTCGCCATGGGAGGATGATAGTCGGGGCGCGAGGAACGCGGCTTGTTGGCGTCCATCTGCCCCGTCATCGATACGCTCGTCACTTTGCGCCACGCATCGAGTCCGCCGCGCGCAGCGGCGTTGCGGGCAAGAATTTGCTCGACCGGAAGCTGCGCGGCAGCCAGGGCCGCCGTCGCACCGCATGCCAGCGCGGCACCGAGAAATCCGGAAATCATCGCGCGAGAACCTTGGTTCATACATTCAACTCCTTTAGCTTGGGTCCGGCAAGGCGCGTGAAGATTCACTGCACCGGCAGGCCGGACGCCTGAAATTCGCCGATCACGACGCTGACGTGGCCGCCGCGCGGCACTATCTTTTCGGCGTTGCCGAATATCATGAAATAAATCCGGTTGGCATCCGGCGTCGTGTGCTGACGCAGTTCGCCGACGTTCTCCATCGCCGGCACTGCAAGCCGCGCACCGCTGGCGTCGTCGACCAGGTAGGGCTTGACGTGCTGATCCAACAGGGGCGCGGCCTTCGCCGGATCGAGCACGCGGTATTTGAATTCGAGCATCCAGTCGCTCGAGACGAGCCGCACCCCGACCACGTCGACGCCCCACGTGCGCTTCAGGTAGGTGCCGTTCGCAGCCGCCCAGCTACGCATGTCGTTCTGCAACTCGTTGGCCCGGATCGCCTCGGCTTGGCCGGCCGGCGGCGCCTGCGGTGCCTGCACCACCCGCGGCGCAGTGCACGCCGACAGGAACGTCAGTGCGGCCAGAAGGCAATAGCGACGCAGAGTGAAGCTGGACATGCGGCTCGGGATTGGCCTGTGCGGTTCAAGTAGGGCGGGCCGGTACACGCCGTCATCTTACTACCGGTCGAGATCCACCGAATGTGAAGCGGCCCGCGAGTTTTCCCGCAGGCCGCTCCTCATCAGAGTCCGGACAGGTTCAGCGTCTGCGGCCCACCGCCCGCGGCAGAATCCGCCGCTGACAACCTGCCAAGCGCGAAGCCTCCCCCCGCGTAGGCCACCGAGACGGTGCAAGTGTTGCTCCCGGCCGTCGCCGATACTGTCTTGCCGGCGCACCCATCGTTGGTCAGGGTGAATGCCGAGCCGAGGAGGTTTGCCACGCTGGCCGCCCCGAAAGTCACCGATGCCCCGGTTACGGTGAGCGTCACGGTGCTGCTGCCCGCCGACCCGCCGAAGCTCAACGTCCGCGCCGCACCGGTGCCGATCAGCCTGCCCGTGCTCGCCGCCGTGAACGC
>JALYHU010000111.1 GCA_030776345.1 Pseudomonadota bacterium
GGAGTTTGGCCGCAAGTTCCGTGGCTTCCGACTTCTTGGGCGTCATCTTGCCAAGTTCGGTACGGCGCAGAAAATTTTCCAAGTGCCGCGGATTGTCCAATGCGCTCTTCGCCCGCGCGGTCAACAGCTCATCCGTGATGTAAGACGGATCGAAGAGCATGGCCTCGCACAGACGACGGAAGTTTTCCTTCGACGGATCGCGGTAGGTTTGGACGAGGACCTGCATGCCGGCCGTGGGACCCGCCGGCGACATCGCCATGGGAAGACCGAGGCCGCCCGCCGCCGCGCCCATCGCTACCATATGCGACACACGCTCGGGATGCTCCACAGCGAGATTGAGTGTGATCACACTCCCCATCGAATTGCCCACCAAAGCTGCCTTGTCGATTTTCAGGGCGTCCATCAAGAGTCTGATGGACTCGGCCTGGGCCTTCGGTACGTCTTCGATGTTGGGGTCGAACTCATCCGACTTTCCGTAGCCGGGCACGTCCGGCAGGATGACACGGTAGTGCTGCGCAAAAAAATGCGCATTATCTCGGTAGTTACTCCACCCCGATGCGCCCGGACCACCGCCGTGCAGCATGATTATCGGATAACCCGAACCCAGTTCGTTGTAGTGAATCTTCCACTTGCCGGCTTGCGCATATCGGCTTGTGGATTGCTCGGTCACGTCCATCTGGTTCCCCTTGTGCTGTTAGATCGTGGCCGATCGAAAGCCAACGCCTAATTCACACGTTACCACAAATTATTGGTATACTTCTCAACTGCGAAAGCCTCCCTATCGGCGAAAGGCACTCACGAATGGCAGACGACCGCATCCCCGCACCAACCAATCCAGACCTTCTGTCGGCGATGCACCGCATGCATCTTCAACCGCTTTGGGACTTATACAAGGGATTGAACACGCGCGAGCCCCGGTTTTTGGAACCCATGTTCTGGCCGTGGTCGGAGATGGAGCCGCTGATCGAGCGGGCGTCGGCCGAAGTGGACATGGCCCATGCTGAACGTCGCGCCTTGATGCTGAGCCATCCAGCGCTCTCGGGGACGACTTTTACAACCCCTACCATTTCCGCCGCGCTGCAAATCTTGGAGCCTGGCGAGCACGCACATTCTCACCGCCACACGCTCGCGGCGCTTCGCTTCGTCATGACCGGAGACGGTGCCGTCACGGTCACCGACGGTAAGCACTGCCTCATGGAACCGGGCGATCTGGTCCTTACTCCCGCCTGGACGTGGCACAAGCACTATCATCCGGGAAAACAGAGGGCCGTATGGCTGGACGGTCTCGATGCCCCACTGTGTACTGCCCTTGGCACGGTCTTTTTCGAACATGGGCCGGGCCCGGAAGATTCGCAATTGCCGCCCAAGGAATCGGACGCCTCCATGTTCGGCGGCGGTGTGGCGCCCCAAAGCACAGTCATTTCGCACGAGCATCATTATTCGCCGCTTTTTCGATACCCGTGGTCCTCGGTGAGCAACGCGCTCGATGCCATGGCTCCGGCAGAGGACGGATCGCGGCGCATCCGTTATGTGAATCCTGTCGATGGTGGTCCGGTGATGCCGACCGTCGATTGTTATGCGGAGCGCTTCGAAGTCGGCAAGACGACCCAACCCTATCGAGCGAGCGCCACCGCAATTGTGGTGGCGGTCGAGGGTGCGGGATCGACTCGTGTGGGTAGCAAAGAGTTCAAGTGGCGCAAGAACGATATCTTCACGCTGCCGCGTTGGCAGTGGATCGAACATGCCGCCACATCCGGCCCGGCAAGCCTGTTTCTCATGACCGACCGCGCGTTCGTCGCGAGCATTGGCCACTTTCGCGAAGAGAGAAGGACGCCGCGGGAGTGAATGGGGGCATTCGTGTGCGTCGCCGGACGGCTGCGCTCACGAGGCCGCATTGCGCCACAAATCCCACGCCCTTCCTATTTGGCCGTCATTGGCCGTCATGGCGGCGGCGGCCTCCGCCGAATTGAGATATTCGACCTCGCCCATGCTCATGGCCATGGCCTGTATTCGAGCATTGAGCTCGGTATAGACGGCCCGAAATACCGCGTGCCTGAGGGTCGAACCGACCACGGTGACGCCATGTCCTCGCATGAGCACCAACGCCGACGGCCCCAGACTTCGAGCCAGAGCTGCTCCGAGCGGGCGATCGCGCACCAGCATATCCGTCGCCCCACCGCCCGCATCGCGTATCTCGAAGACCGGCGCCCCCAGCCCGAGGAACGCGCTCATGTGATAAATCGGCTGAAGCTGCGCAGCCTTCACCGTCCCGAACGGAATAGTTGCCGGCGAATGACTGTGTACGATGGCGTGCACATCCGGACGAGCACGGTAGATCTCCGAATGAATGAAGCGTTCCAGATAGGGGGCGCGAGCATCTCCACTGCACTCGGCACTCTCGAGGTCGAAGGTGAGGATGTCGTCCGGCGTGACCAGTAGCGGCGCCATGCTGCGCGCCAAGATAAAATGCCCTGCCCCGGCGCGCGCGCTGACGTGGCCGAACCCGTCGGTAACCCCCTCGCGCGCCAGAATGTGGTTGGCGGTAACGAGATCTTCCCGCAGCTCGGGATCGATCGAGATCATACGATGCCGGTCAGGCACGCCGGTCAGGCAACGCCGGTCAGGCGGACTCGCCGATTGCCGCAGCCTTGTTCGCCTCCGCGCGGCGCTTTACCCCGTCATAGAGTTCCTGGTCGAGCGGAACCCGGCTGTAGATATTGTTCACCCGGACGATCTTCGACAGCAGCGAGAGAAATACCACCTGCTCATCGGGGGCCAGGGGCGCCAGCAGACGTTCCTGAATACGATCGAGCATGGGAACGATGTCCGCGATGGCCTTCTTCCCCTTCGCGGTGGCATTGAGAACATGACAGCGACGATCGGTGGTGGAACGCACCCGGGTAATCAAATCCTTCGCGACGAGCCGATCGAGCACCTTGACGAGAGTGGTCTTGTCCAAGGCAATGACGCCGCTCAAGCTCGCCTGATCCAAATCCGGGAGATGAACAATGGCGTTCA
>JALYHU010000112.1 GCA_030776345.1 Pseudomonadota bacterium
CAGCATGGACATAGCCATCGCGGGGCCGCATTGATCGGCTGCGATGGCGTCAAATCCGCAGTGCGCGAGCGATTCGTCGCAGACCCGGTGCGCGTGTCCGGACATGTCGTGTATCGCGCTGTCGTGGATGCGCAAGAGTTCCCGGCCGACCTGAAATGGAATGCCCCCGTGGCATGGGCCGGTCCGCACTGCCATCTCGTCCATTACCCCCTGCGCGGCGGCGAACAATACAACCTGGTGGTGACATTTCATAGCCGGAACCAGGAGACCTGGGGCGTATCGGAGGGCAGCGCCGAGGAAGTGGAATCCTATTTCAAGGGCATCGCGGCGCGGCCGCGGCAATTGTTGACGCTGCCGCGAAGCTGGAAACGCTGGGCCACCGCCGATCGCGAGCCCATCGACCGCTGGTCATTCGGCCGTGTCACGCTGCTGGGTGATGCCGCCCATCCCATGCTGCAATATCTGGCGCAAGGTGCCTGTACGGCGCTCGAGGATGCGGTTACCTTGGGCGAGGCATTGCGTGTCTGCCAGGACGACTTCGCGCCGGCCTTCGAGGTTTATCAGCGCGCGCGTGTGGTCCGCACCGCGCGGATCGTGCTATCGACGCGCGAAATGGGCCGCATTTATCACGCCAGGGGAATCGAGCGACTGGTACGCAATGGACTATGGAAAAACCGCACCCCGGAACGTTACTACGATGCTCTCGAGTGGCTCTATGGATGGTCCGTTGACAATGCGCTGCAAAGCTGAACCCCGAACCATGCTTGAACGTACCTTCGGGTCGAGAACCCCATGAGCAACTCACGGCCGTTGTCGACGCGCCCCATGCGCATTCCCCCGCGTCTCGATCGGCGCGGCACGCAGCTCGCCGGATGGACGCCGCGAAGCAAAGCCCCACCGGCATACAAGGGCATCCTCTTCGATGCCGATGTCGCGGTGCCGCTGCCCGATGGCACGGTGCTCCGAGCCGATCTGTTCCGGCCGGCCGGCGCGGGCCCGGTACCCGCGCTGGTGTCGTGGGCGGTCTACATCAAGGATACCGAACGGTTGGGCGGCGGACCCTTCATCGACGAATCCGGCGTGCATCCTTACGTCATCGAGAACGGCTACGCCGTCATCCGTATTCAGCCCCGAGGCACCGGCCGCTCCGGCGGCCTGCCGCCCGAGGAGATGTCATCTGCGGCCGACATTCAAGATTGCCGGGACGCCATCGAATGGGTGGCTACCCAACCGTGGTGCGATGGTTCCGTGGGCATGACGGGAATGTCAGCCTTCGGCATTGCGCAGTTGCATGTCGCCGCCGCCCGTCCGCCCAGTCTCAAGGCGATATTTCCCTACAAAGCCATGACGGACGTGTATCGGCATGGATTCTTCAAAGGCGGCGCGCCCTACACCGGCGCGATCGAGCTGTTCGCCGCATTCGAAAAGCTGGTGCCGCCCAGCATCCCCAATGCCGTGCGGCATCTGTTGAGTCACGTGCTGAACACCGATCGCTTCGCGATGGAAATGAGCGATCCGATCAAGACCCAAACCAAGATTCGCCAGTTCATCAAAAAACATCCGCCCACCGAGGCCGCCGCGAGAGCCTATGTGGGACGCATCTACGATCATGGCTTCGACGATGGGGATTACTGGCGCAGCAAATCCGTGGCACCGAAAATCGAATCCATCGAGGTTCCGGTCTGCATCGCGACCGATTACGGCGCACAGGGCTTTCATTTTTTCGGCGCGTTCGAACTATGGCATAAACTACGGTGCGACAAATGGCTGTTCTTCGGGCCTCCCGAATACGTATTTCCGTGGGCCAATTACCAGGAAGAATTGGTGGCCTGGTACGATTGGCAGCTCAAAGGCATCGATAACGGCTACCGCGAGTTGCCGCGCGTCCGTTACTGGCTGCGCGGTGCCGAGCGCTGGGAGCGTGCGGCCAGTTGGCCGCTGCCGGATGCACGTGCGACGCGGTTCTATCTCGCCGCCGGGCCCGACCGCAGCGGCACGCACGGCCTCGAACCCGCCGCACCGCGCGCCTCCGCGACGTCCTACCTTGCCATCCCGTCAACCAGCTACTACGTCGCAAAGGTCGACGACATCGAGACCCAGCTGCTGCGCTACGCCACCGAACCGTTCGGCATCGACACGGAAGTCGTGGGACCGGTCACGCTCGCGCTGCAATTGTCGGCGACGGCCATCGATACTTATGTGGTCGCACGGCTCGACGACCTCGCCCCGGATGGCCGGCGCCGCAAATTGGCTTGGGGCTGGCTGCTGGCCTCGCATCGAACCATCGATGCGGCGCGCTCGAATCCGACCGAGATCGTGCATGACCATTCGAGCGAGGCGGCCATTCAGCTCGTCCCCGGTAAAGCGACGGAGCTCAAATTCAGCTTGACGCCGATCGCCAATGTGTTCGCGAAGGGCCATCGGCTGGAACTGAACGTCGCCTCGCGACCCGAACTGCTCGTGAGCGAAAGCGGCGAGGGTTTCGACATGTTCTGCTGGGATCCCATTCCCTACCGTTCGCGCAACGTGATCCATCATGGAGGAGCGGCGCCGTCGTGGTTGGAAGTCTCGATCCGCGCGCCATGACGAGCCGGGCCCGATGAAGCGAAGCATCTTGCGGGCGATTTTGCTGGCGCTGCCCCTCCTGATGCGCCGCGCGGCGCGTGCGCATCCGGCGTTCCGCGCAATGCTGCGCGAACATGATCTGGTGGCGCAGATCCGCTTGAAGGACGGTTCGATCGGGCGCCACTTCCTCATCAAATCCGGCGCGATCAAAGCGCGGCCCGGCCTGCACGCGCGGCCGGACGTGACCATGGTGTTCAAGGATGTCGCGACGGCGCTCACGATGATGAGCCCGACGCCCGACATGGGCGAGGTGGTGCACGCCGCGAAGAACTTCAAGGTCATGGTGCTGGGCCCGGATGCCCTGTGCGTATGGTTCATGCAGCTGCTCAATCGCATGAATTCCGCGGGCCTTGAAATGGGTACCCGAATGCCCGACGGCAGCGTCCGATACACCATGCTGACCAACGGCGGACCGCTCTTCGTCTATTCGCGCAAGGGCCGCATCCTGCGTTGCACTCCGATCGATTTCGACCGCACCGACGCACCGAGCTGGACCATTCACGCCCGCGGGCACTCGTTCACGCCGCGCCGCCAGGCCACCGTCGCGCCGCATGCGCTCGCGATGAAGTCCGCCGTGTATTCGGACAAGCGCATTCTGCATCCCTTGAAGCGTGTCGATTACGATCCGCACGGCGAGCGCAACCCCCAGAATCGGGGAATCTCCGGCTACGAACGCATCAGCTGGGACGAAGCGCTCGGCATCGTCGCCGACGAGATCAAACGGCAGAAAAGAGTTCACGGCGCCGGATCCATCGCCATACCCACGTCCTCGCATCATCAATGGGGAAACGTCGGGTATTACTTGAGTTCGTTGATGCGCTTCGGGAATCTCATCGGCTTCACCCGCGTGGCCGCGAATCCGGACAGCTGGGAGGGTTGGTATTGGGGGGCGATGCATCACTGGGGCCACAGCCAGCGTGTGGGAATCGCCGCCAATTACGGCACCGTCGAGGATTGCCTGCAGGAAGCCGAATTGATCGTGTTCTGGTCGAGCGACCCGGAAAGCACCAACGGTGCGTATATGGGATTCGAGGGCACGCAACGCCGGCTGTGGGCCAAGGAACTCGGCATCGAATTCGTCCATATCGATCCGCACTACAACCCCACGGCGCAACTGTTCGGCGGCCGCTGGATTCCGATCAAGCCCACCAGCGATGCGGCACTGGCCATTGCCATCATGTACGTCTGGGCGAGCGAAGGACTCTACGACGAGGCCTACGTCGCGCAGCGCACGACCGGTTTCGAGCAGTGGCGCGCCTATCTGCTGGGTATCGACGACGGCGAGCCGAAGACACCGGAGTGGCAGGAGCGCGAGACTGGGGTGCCCGCGAAAGATGCCCGCGCGCTGGCCCGGCTCTGGGCGCGCAAGAGGACCTATTTGTCCGCAGGGGCCCTCGGCAGCGGGTTCGGTGGAGCAGCGCGCGGTGCCACCGGCGCGCAGTGGGCGCGGTGCATGGTGATGATGATGGCCATGCGGGGACTCGGCAAACCCGGCGTGAACATGGGGAACCTCCAAGCCGGTACGCCGCTCGACCACGAATTCTACTTTCCCGGCTACGCTGACGGCGGTATCTCCGGTGAGCTGCAATGGAATGCCAACGCGGTCAACAACTATCAGCGTATGCCGCATGTGCTGACGGTCAATCCAGTGCGCCAGCTGATTCCTCGGCAGCATTTTCCGGAGGCGATCACGGCGGGTCATGCCACGGGATATTTATGGGATGGAATGGCCCCGGAAGTGCAATTCGCACCCTTCAGCTATCCCATGCCCGGCTACCCGCGCGTGCACATGATCTACAAGTACGGCGGGTCCTCGTTCAGTACCTTGACGGAATCGAATCGCATGCTCGGCGCCTATCGGCATGACAGCGTCGAATTCGTCGTCAACCAATCGATCTGGATGGAGGGCGAAGCACCGTTCGCCGACGTGATATTGCCGGCATGTACCAATTTCGAGAGATTCGATATCGCCGAGTGGGCTTCCGGCGGCGGCTACCTGCAGCACGGCTTCAATGGGGTGAACCATCGCATCATCGCCCTCCAGCATCAATGCATCGAACCGCTCGGTGAATCCAAGTCGGACTACCGGATCTTCACCGAAATCCTCAGCCGGCTCGGCCTTGGCGCGATGTTCACCGAGGGTTGCAGCGAGTTGGATTGGTGCAAACGAATTTTCGATTCCTCCGATGTGGCGCGGCATATCTCGTGGAAGAAATTCGTCAAAAAGGGCTATTTCGTCGTGCCCGCCGAAGCCGACGCGCTGCGCAGTCCCGTGAACATGCGCTGGTTCGCCGAGGGCCGCGCGAAGGACATCGCCGAACCCCAGCCGCTACCCTCGCAATGGGCCGACGATTTCGGCAAGGGGCTGCAGACCCCCAGCGGCAAATTGGAATTCATCCCGGAGTCGCTCGAGCGCAACGATCCCGACAACCCCGAACGCCCGGTGCTCAACCGCTATATTCCGGCATGGGAAGGGCCGCGGACCCGGTCGCTGGCGGAGCGCTTTCCACTGCAATTGATCGCTACGCATTCGCGCTACAGCTTCCA
>JALYHU010000113.1 GCA_030776345.1 Pseudomonadota bacterium
CACTTCTACAACAATTCGCGCACCAACTGGACCGTTTCCCTGACGGACGGACGTTGCTCTATCGGCGCCGTACAGGGTCTCACTTGCACGGCCGGCCCCGGACAGGCAATCGATCTCAGCTACCCCAACACTGGGAACAATATATTTGCGACCTTCACCTCGTCCTTCCTGCAGATTACTCAGAGACACGAGGTCACGATCGGCGACTGCTACATCCATCACGCCGGAGATACGGGCCGACTCTACCTCAACGACTCTACAAGCGGTGACGCGAACACCTGTCACGATAACTGTGGCGTCTATATCGCTCCTTTGCTCAGCAATTTGCCCCAGGGCATTAATCCGAGTTTGGTCTGCGCCCTTGGCGATGATCGGGGCGCATCGGCTTGTATCGCTCGGGCGTATTCCACTCGCCGTGACAATTTCACCATTCCGATCGCTATCGATCAAGCCCCGGGACCCAATGTCGGGCCGGGACCGGCTCAGTCGCAGTTCGGCCCGGGCACTCCTTATTCCGGAGCGGCGATCTCCAGGATAAGTTTCCCGGCGTCGGCAAATTTGGCAAACTGCCGGAACGTGAACGACACCGTGATTCGATGCACGTATGGCCCATATAGCGACCACATCACCCTGACCATCATGGCCAGCAGCGCACCTTCGAGCATCTTCTTTAACTTTCGCGGGCATCCGAATTCCGACGTCCGCACCTCCGTTCCCATGCCGCTTATCGTGGAGGCCAAGGGGCTGGATTCAGCGTTCGCCAGTGTCGTCTACCGTAGCACGATATACATCTCGGTCTTTCCGCAGAATTCCAATATGCAAGTTGTTTGGGGGCCGCAGAGCCAGGACACCAAGTAGACAGCCGCGGATAGGAAATTCAAACCACCCGACCACCCCGTCCGGACGCAGCCTCCCCACCCCGGACAATATCCAAAAACTGGAATGACCGCTCTGCCCCACCCACAAATCGAGTACTCGGCCGGCATCGCCTTCCACGTACGCCGGTGCCGTCTGACCATCGACCCCACCGCACCGTCTCTGCGCGTGCACTCATAGGCGTACCTCAACCACTCGGCGTCGAGGTAATGGTTCAGAGCCGTGAACGCCATCGCTGGATTCTCCGCCGCGAGCTTGGCTATCCGCTCCTGGTTCGTTGACACGCTTTCAGGCTTCAATGCGCCCTCCGTACGGTAAACACCCCTATCGAGCGCGAAAACGCCCTGAGGAGAAGGAGTTGCATCTGATTGCTGACAACTACGCCACCCACAAGCATCCAGCTGCGCAGAAATGGCTCGCCAAACGACCCCGCTTTCACATGCACTTCACGCCCCCCTCGGCTTACTGGCTGAGCATCGTGGAGCGCTTCTTCCGTGATATCACCGTGGAACGGCTGCGTCGCGGCGTATTCACCAGCATGCCTGAATTGGCCACCGCCATTCATGAATACATCGCCCATCACAACACCGATCCGAAACCATTCATCTAGACCAACCCCATTTTGGCACTTCTCCTGGCGATCACAGTGCAAGCCGATGTGTCTCGCGTTCCGGTGCTGTGCCGACTATTTTGTGCTGGCCAGTTTCACGTCTAACGGGACATCGATATTCTCGATTCGGCCCAGGCGCAATAGCGCCCCTGCGCGCTCGGGGCTCACCGCTTCGCTAAAATGAAAACCCTGCGCCTGAGTCGTGATGTCGGTCAAGGTGAGCAGATCTCGTTGCTGCTCAGTCTCCACACCCTGCGCGATGACCACAATCCCAATTTCGCGGGCAAAACTGACAATGGCACGAATCGTCGCAGCACTCTCAGCATCGGTCGTGGAGCGGTTGATGAATGATTGGGCGATCTTCAAATGATTTATCCGGTAGGCCCTGACATAATCGAACGATGAATACTCGCTGCCGAAATCGTCGATTGCAATTTTAACTCCGAGCTCGCGCAACTGAGCGAGAATTGGGTTTTGCGTCCATCGGAGCTGTGCCAACGTTGCTTCGGTAACGTCAAACTCAAGATCCGACGGCGCGAGACCCCACTTGTTTAAAGTGTCGGTGACGTCACGCAAAAGCTCTTGCCCGCTCTTGAGTTGAACCAACGAAAGATTGACCGCCATCACGGGCAATTGCAGCTTTTCCTTGCGCCAAATGCTCATCTGCCGGCATGCCTGATCGAGCACCCAGCGTCCGAGCGCTACCATCGTGCCCGTCTTCTCGGCGATCGGTATGAACAGCCCCGGTGCCAGTAGCCCGCGCGCCGGGTGGTTCCACCGGATGAGGGCCTCCACACCTACGATATTTCCCGTCGACAGTTCGACCTGCGGCTGATATTGAAGTTCGAACTCTTTCTGTTCGATTGCTTTTTTGATTTCACCGGCGAGCGTGAAGCGTTCGAGTACTTCGCGGTCAAGCTCGTCCGAGTGAAAATGATATTGGTTGCATCCCTCGTTCTTCGAGCGATAGAGCGCCAAATCCGCCTGCACCAGCATAGCGTCTGCGCTCACACTTTCCGGCGAGTAGGCGCTGATACCGATGCTGACCGAAATGTTAATCTCGTGGCCGTCAATCGGAAAGGGGAGCGCCAGCGCCTTTTGGACCTTCACCGCTAGGGTGCCGGCATTCTCAGGGTCCTTCATGTCGGCCTGAAGAATCGCGAACTCATCGCCTCCAAGCCGGGCAATGAGATCGGTTCCCCGCGCGCAGCCCTTGAGGCGCTGCGCAACGTGCTGTAGTAGCGAATCTCCTACTGGATGACCGAAGGTGTCGTTGACTGGCTTAAACTTATCCAGATCCAGATACAGAATCGCGAATGCATTGGCGCCGCGTTGCGCTGCGGCATACAACTGAGCGAGCCGCTCGGTGAAAGTCGCTCGGTTTGCCAGACCGGTCAGCGCATCTGTGCGGGCGAGCAAGGTAATTTTCTCTTCCGCCGCCTTGCGCTCGGTAATATCGATAACAATACCTTCGACCTCAATCAGACGACCCTCTTTGTCGCGCACGGGCACGTAGCGATTCTCCACCCAGCGCAGGCTTCCGTCGCCCGCGCGCAAACGAAACTCAATTGAGGCTCCGTTGGCATCTTTATTCAAGAGACTTCTCATGGATTCGCCAACCTGCGCCAGATCTTCTGAGTGAATGAGCTGCGCCGCCCAGTTTGATGAGGCTAACAAGGTCTTCGGATCGTGTCCCATCCTGGTGATGTTATGGGAAACATAGACGAGAGGAAAAGACGGTTCGCCGCGCAACCGATACAGCAATACGGGGCTGTTTTGGACAACGATGTTTGCGTTCGACAATTCACGCGTTTGCTCTTTGAGACTGTCATACGCGACGACAACCTCGGCAGTTCGTAACCGTACCTGCCTGCGCAAGAGCCCAATCCACGTCAGCGAGACCGCAACGGCCATGAGTGCTACGCCGAGCAATTCCAATGTGTGCGCTACATCCCACCAGGATGGTTGCCTCAGCACCTCAGCACGTTAAGGTCCTTGGCCGAGCGCATGTAAAGCTCGAACGATCGGGGATCGCGTTTGTCGTCGGCCTGAATGGCGCACACCCCGACAATTTCCAAGGTGCTCCCGTCTTTCAGCTGAGCGAGCGGTTCCCCGTCCGAGGAGTTCTCTAAGATGGCATTGACTATGTGATCCCCGTCGCGGAGCACGATCATCTGATCGGGCTCCCTTTGCACGTGCTCAACCAGTTGCCCAACGATCCGCACCCACTTTGAGTCGTAGGGCGCTATCACAAATCCGTCTGATGTTCGTTGTATCAGCCGAGAGGATGGCACTGCTTGTTTCGGGGTCAAGTCGGGTCCTGCGCCCAATGGCCTGATTTGTGCCGACTCTAAAATCGGTGAATAGGTGCCGATCGCAGGAAATCCGACCACCTCGACATTGGTTCCCGGCGGGACAACGGTTCTTGTTGCGGATTCGACGTAAATTCCCTGATCCTCATTCTGAAGGAATAGTCCCTGCCCGATGCGTTGATAAATAACTGTTCCGGTTACCCTAATTCTGTGCTGCAGGGATTGCCCGAAATTGAACGACAAAGTGTCCCGAATCGGAACAATCGGGGTGGAAAAAGGATCTTCAGGAGGAGGTCGTTCAACATTAATTTCGCCAATATCATTGACGAACATACGTATTCCTACAAACTGGCGGCGCCCGTTGAAATTGGTTCCACTTACGCCGCGAATTCGCACTTCCGCATCCACGAGTCGTTCCGCGTCTGCTGGCTTGAAATTGCGCGCTCGGGCCGAGATCATTCCGCCCCCGACTTTGACATTCAGAAACAATACATTTTGCCCCCAACTTTCACCGACCTCGGTTGATCGGACTACTCCTCGAAGTTCGATCCATTGACTATCCTCTTGTCCGCCGGCTAATTGATCGTAGTGCAACAGCGGCGGGCGCGGCAGGGCGCCATGACCGAGCACTTGGACTCTATTCGCTTCGACGATGGGCGCAAAAAGACCCTTGGCGGTTGTCCCGGAAATCTCGATCTCGTCACCTGCCTGGACGGCGGGTTCGGAGTCTTCCCTGTCGATCGATATCCCGGCTGTGGCATCAAGAAAAAAAAAATGAATTCTTCCAACCAGGCACGACAGTGACGATGCCATGAAGTTTGACCGGACGGCCGAATGCCGCCTGCTCCGCGTCAAGTCGTCGAATCCCACTAACGGTGCTGAGTACTGGCAGGTGGGGTTCTGGACCGGCCAGTGCAATTCCAGGCACCAGCAATTGCAACACCAAGGTTGCCACGAATTGCGACGTGATGAATGCGTTTGGTGAAAGCCGTTTGGCCGCGCGCCAGGGGTGCTTTTGATGTTCGCTCGAGCGGGCGTTCTTATCGAGCGTGAACTTCTCTAACCGCTCGCATAGTTTCGCGAGGAACCACCCGGCACCCCTCTCAAGCTCAAAACCAGCAACAATTTCGTCCGCGTCGGGTTGGAAAGCGTACGAAAAGGCGGGGGCCCGGCTGGGTGATGCAGTTGGTTCTTGGCCGGCGCCCCGCACTGGTACTGGTGCGGCATTGCTCATACGGCTACCGTTTCCGCTCCAGTCAGCGTCTTGCGCCATCGTCCTTCGCGAAAGGCAGAGAGCAATTTCTTGGTACGGCCCGAATCCAGGCCGACGAAACAGCTCGAGCGACTGAAAAAATCGTTGGTACCGGCGATCAGCGCGAGATCTTTGCGGAAAACCTGTGAGAATCCCATCGTCCAGTGTGCAAAGGATCTACTTAGAATCGCTTCGGCTACGATTTTGGTCACTTGCATGTGGCGTTTGTCCAGTTCGATCCTGGCATAGAGCGCGTTCACCACATCTCCATCCGGCACCTGAAAAAAGCTGCCTTCAGTGTAAAGCAGCATCCCGGTTAGCCCGACACCATCATTGTGCTGGCGTGCCGCCTCCAGCAATGCCGTCAGCTCAGCCGTTTCGAAGTGACGCGTTGCTGCGCTCGCGTAGATACAATGCATGAGATCGGGCACATGGGCTCCAGCACTGGAATATGACAGCGGCGACCGCCTTACCGGTACCGCTCCTATCGGCTTAGCGCGCAAGTACTTGAAGTCGATGCGCGAAGTAGAGGTGGAGCTTTTCCACGAACGATACTCCTTGCCGTATCCGCTCCGGCGAGTCGTCGTTGGTTGGCACAGCGTCAGACCCAGTGGCCTCCAGAATATCGCCGCACTCGATGGATTGAGGGCCAAGCACGGCCATGAATCGCAGTGCAACAGGGAAATTGGACATCAATTACGGAAGGATTGGACATAGAATGCGGAAATCGACAGCCGCACTTCATCATGATGCGCCATTCATGGGCCGTGGTTTGCCGACACTCTTCTGTGTTGCACCTTTTCATAAAAAGATTGCACCGCATCGTAGTGCCCGCGCAACGAAAAACAGGTGCGCGCCCGTTCCTTTCCACGAACGCGCATGGTGGAACACAACTGCGAGTCACTCAAAGCGGTTTCAATTTTTGATC
>JALYHU010000114.1 GCA_030776345.1 Pseudomonadota bacterium
TGTTGACGCCTCCCGGACGGTATCCTTTTGCTGCGCTCGCGTAAATCAAATTGTCGTGATCCGGGTGATAAGAAAGTACGAAACGCGGCGTCAGCGGATCCTGGGTTGAGGAAGCCGCGGCGACGAGTGGGTTTGTCGGCCCAACCCCTGCGCCGACAAATGGGCCATACTCGGTTGACCGTCCGTTCACGTCCAAGCGCGCGACGCGAAGCCCCGCGGTGGCGTCCCAGCCAGCGCCCATCTTCACGTTCAGCTCGCCGAAAATGGCCGCTTGCTTGTCAATGATGCGGTTTTCGGGAACCGAGTCGATCTCTCCACCGGGGCACGGAGCCGCAGCTGTGCAAAGCGGGAACCCGTAAGCGGCCGTGTATTCGTCGTTTATCGTGGGGTCGATAATGTGCTGGGTCGAGTTCTCATCCAGATGAGCTAAGTACATACCCGTCGTCCACGTCAGACGTGCCTCCGGTTCGATCGATTGCAGCCGTACTTCCAGCGTGGCGTTGTGTTGAACGTCCGTGAATGGAGATTCGCCGACGTGGCCGTATACGGCGCGTGGATTGAGGCCGTATACGGCCCGATCGAACTGAGTGTAGTCGGGGGTATCGAATTGATTGCGCGAGAAATAAGAGACGTTGGCCGTGAGGTGGCTGGATGCAAAGTCCGCATCGAGTTTCACTGCGGCGAGATAAAAAGGATCCGTGCTGGGATTTCGCTGTGCGTTGCCGTTCAGGAACAAGCCGCCTTGGCGATTGGACAGTGAAGGCCAGTACGCGCCGGTGTCGTTCAAGTGCAGCTTCTGATATAGGATCGATGGGGTGATCGACACTGCATCGTTCACCGCCCACTTGAGCGCAGCACGAAGCACGGCCGTATCCTGCCAGTTCGCATCGGGCTCGGTGACGGCGCCGGTGCGATAGTCCGCTCGATCGACGTAGCCGCCGTCGTGCCGGAAGTATGCGCTGACTCGGAACCCCAAGCTTCCGTCGACGATAGGGCCGCCGGCCGCTACGCCCGTTTCATAGCTCTGATCTCCGCCGTCGGTGTGCGCGAGTTCCGAGCGTAAATAGCCGCTGTACGCCTTTACGCTGGGCTCCGGGGTCACGAAGCGCACCGCGCCGCCTTCGGCACTGGCCCCGAACAGCGTGCCTTGCGGTCCGCGCAGCACTTCGACCCGCTGTAAATCGAATAAAATGGGGAAAGCGTTCACCGTCCCGAATCCAATGTGTCTGCTCTGAATCGGGGTGTCATCGATATAGATGGCGGTAGTCGACGCACCGGCGGAGGAGTCGATTCCGCGAATCGCTATATCGGAGTTCTCATCGTTGTAATTCGATGCGGCGGAAAGACCCATGCGCTCGAAGTTGACACCGGGCGTTGACGCCGTCAGGTCATCGACGTTGCGAATGCCCTGGGCGTCCATTTTTTCTTGCGTGAATGCCGACACGCTGATTGGCACGTCCTGCAGCCGCTCCTGGCGGCGCTGCGCCGTGACCACTATTTCTTCGAGACCGCCGGGCGCCGCGCTCTGAGTGGATGTTTCCGTTTGAGCACCGGCCGCCGATGCAGCGACGCAGCCCGCGACGAGCAAGACCAGATTCGAAGCACTTCCTAGCTGAGACCAAGAGCGCATGTATTCTCCCAATTTCATCCCTTCGCTGGTGGACGGTGGATCGTTGCTCCCGCACCCGAGACCGACTATATTCGAGCGGCGATGCCACAGTACTGACAGCAACCGTCAAAAAAGAGCCGTTTGATGTCAATTGCCGCACTTCGCTCGCGTACTCCGACCATTCATGTAAGTTATGTAGGTGCGGTAGGACGATATATCGCTCGCCGCGGGCTCGAGCCGGGTCGGTTGTACGGCCGTTATGGATGGACTGCCGACAGCGTCGATGAGGGGCAGATGCGGGTTCGGCTGGCGGACTTTTTCTCGCTGCTCGATGCTGCGGCCGATTATGCGAATGATCCCCATCTCGGTCTGCACATCTACGAGCATCTTGATTTTGCGGACCTCGGCCTCCTTGGGTTCGCCCTGCTCTCCGCCACGGACGTGGGCTCCGCCCTGCGCACCTTGATGCGCTACGGCGCCATCTTCCAGGATTGCGACGACGGACAGCTACTCACTGAGCGCGACTACGCTCATCTCTTTTATAGAGTCAGCTCCTCTTCGCTGCCACCCTCTCGACACGACAGCGACATGTCCACTGCCTTTACGGTCTTCTTCCTTAGAAAGGTGGTCAACCCGTCTTGGGCTCCCATCGCCGTGCAACTCCAGCATCCGACTCCTACGCTTGATCTGCGCTCCGAGTACGAAAGGGTCTTCCAGTGTCCCGTTAGTTTTGGCGGCGCGACCAATCTGCTGACCATGCCCAGCAGCATCCTGGCGGCGCCGATCCAATCATCCGATAAGCGGCTTTTCGACGTCATCGAGCGTCACCTTCGGCTCCTTCAGGAACAGTCGCCGCTGGAAGGTTCACTCGCGCAGAGAGTCGGAGGTGCGATCATCCAGAGACTGTCCACCGGCCCCCCTTCCCAGGAAGCGGTTGCCGACGCACTGGGAATGTCCCCGCGCGATCTACAGCGTGAGCTCGCGGCGAACTCCCTGCGCTTCAACGAATTGCTCGAAGTTGCGCGAAAAGAGCTTGCCACCCGGCTGCTCGTGACGACGACGCGCTCACTCGCGGAAATCACCTACCTGCTCGGCTACTCCGAGGAAACTGCGTTCATTCGTGCATTCCGTCGGTGGATGAACTGCACTCCGGGCGATTATCGCCGTTCAACGAAGCGGGCCGCAGGGAATTGACGCCGTCGCGGCAGCAATTCACGTCGAAAACTAGCCGCCCGCGAAGCTCCACTGGGTTTCGACCACCTCGTGTCCCTGCTTGCGCAGCTCCTCGGCTTTGCTTCTCTCCGCATCACTCGAGGTCACTTGGCTGCAGGTGATTCTGTCGGAGGTTCCGTTGGGCTGGGCAGTCTGGAAGCTGTACCTCATCGGGAGCATTATCTGCTCTTGAGGGAACCTTATTTGATATAAAGTTCTCTTGAGCGAACTTTACTTCGCAACAACGAGTATGCATAATCTGCTCTTAAGGGTACTTTATTGAGTTTAATATGCTCTTGAGGAGAACATGGTCGCAAGGAACCAGCTACTGCAAGCTCCACCCTATCCTGTCGAACGGGCGGTCACCCGCCTCGGCGAAAACCTCCGCACGGCCCGAATCCGGCGGAATTTCACGATTGAGGAGGTTGCCCAAAAGATAGGGACCGGACGGCGCGCCGTCATGGACGCCGAAAAGGGTAAGACCTCGACCGGCATTGGGGTCTACGCCGCCCTGCTGTGGGTCTACGACCTACTTCTACCGCTGAACGACGTGGCGAATCCTGCCAAAGATGAACTCGGGCTGACACTTATCGCGGCAAAAGAGAAAACCCGCGCCCGGAAGAGCGGGCGGCTCGACAATGATTTCTAGGGCGTCCTCCTCCGAGTGCTTCGTCTACATCACGCTGCCGGGACAGGTATCAGCAGTAACAGCGGGCCGATTCGTCCTGGACAAAAACGCCAGAGGCGACGCCCTCGGGCGGTTTGTCTATGGCCGCTCCTACCTGGAGAACCAAGACGCCGTTGAGTTCGATCCGGTCGAACTCAAACTCTCTACCCGTACCTACGAGACCGGGCGGTTAAACGGCGTCTTCGGCGCCCTGCGCGATGCTGGACCCGACTACTGGGGCCGCCGCGTCATCGAGAAGCACGCAGGCCGTGCCCAACTCAGGGAACTTGATTACCTGCTGGAGTCACCCGACGACCGCGCCGGCGCGCTCGGGTTCGGACACAACAAAGTCCCGCCCGCCCCGCAACGGAAATTCAACAAGACGATCGATCTCGAGAAACTCCAGGATCTCGCCGACGCTCTGGTCAAGGATGAAATCCCAAATGATCCCCAAGCGCAGCAGGTCCAAGACCTGATGTTGCTCGGCACGTCGATGGGGGGCGCCCGCCCGAAAGCCGTCGTTCAGGACGACGACGGTCTCTGGGTAGCAAAATTCAATCGTGCCGACGACCGCTGGAACAATACACGGGTCGAGCACGCCATGCTGCGGCTGGCTCGCGAATGTGAAATCAAGACGGCAGAAAGCCGGATAGAGACGGTCGGCGGCAAGGATGTGCTGCTCGTCAAGCGCTTTGACCGGGAGAAAACGGCGAAAGGCTACACCCGCGCGCGCATGGTCAGCGGCCTGACGATCCTGCGCGCCGATGAAGCACCTGAAGCGAGACAGAACTGGTCCTACGTGATTTTGGTCGAAGAACTGCGCCGGATTGTCGAAGACGCCAAGAAGGATGCCCGCGAACTGTTCCGCCGAATCTGCTTCAACGCGCTCATCTCCAATCTCGACGATCACCCGCGCAATCACGCAGTAATCGCGAAGGAAAGGAACTGGTACCTCTCGCCCGCCTATGACCTCACGCCATCAGTGCCCGTGAGCGTAGAACGCCGCGACCTCGCGTTGGACTGCGGCGATATGGGCCGCTACGCCAATGCGAAAAACATACTCTCGCAGCATGCACGCTTTCTGCTCGATCAGGACGAAGCCGAAAAGATCGTCAACAATATGAAGGCACGAGTCGCGGCGACGTGGTACGAGACCTTGCGCGCCAGCGGTGTCTCCGAAAAAGACGCCGAGACCCTTCGCGGCGCCTTCGTATATCCGGGCTTCTCGTTGTAGCGCCAGAGAGTTCGCGCTCTCAAACCTGGCAGAATCTGACGATGTCCGCCGGCCGTGGGGCGGGCAGAGGTTCATCAATGCAAGGACGAAAGCGTACCGGCGCTGCGCCGGGGCACCGTCGCGACAATTTTTCAAGGGTGGCCACCAAAAATGCCCTCACACGGAGATCCCCGCAAATGGGTGGCTGTAGATGGACATCCTCGGACTTCTTAGGAGCAACACGCGTGCCCGGTCGAGCACCCGTGGCGCTGCGGCAATTGGGTCTTTGCCCAATCTCAATAGGAGCCCTATAATGTGTATGAAATCGTTTCTGAGTACACATCATGCGCACAAATATCGTTATCGATGAGAAGATATTGGCCGAAGTGTTGCAAGGATTCGTTAGTGACCGTGACTTCAATCAAACCCGGAGGCTGTTGGCTTCGGTCTCTCTGATCCCACTCGTAGGCGAAGACATCGCATTTCAAGCGGCCAAAAACTTCCGCAAACTCAGGACGCTGGGGATAACGATTCGGAAGACCATTGATACACTGATCGCGACGAGTTGCATCGAGAAGGAACTCTCTCTGCTATACAGCGATCGCGATTTTGATCCTTTCGTTCATCATCTCGGGCTTCGCTCGGCGAATTGAGCGGGCATGGCGGTGTTGCCGCCGGTATTGGGGCATTCGTCGTGACCCAATTCAGGATGCCGCGACTAGATCCCAAGCGGCCTCTCGCGAATTTCTCGCCGGAGTGGACGTACTTGGACCTCCCGGGACGTCCTTGGATGGTGGGCCGTGTAGCCACCGGAATCTCATCTTAACTTACTGTTTTTATTGATGTTATCTAATTTACAAAATCGAAATGCCCCCACTAAGACCCCCGGAGAAGAGTGGCTGTCTCTGGCCGTCATTGGACACCGGCTACATTTTCACGCGCAGGTGATGGCGATGCAATTGCGCCCTGTAATCACCTCAATAAATGAGTTATTACTGCCAGCCACATGAGGCGTTTTCGGGTAGAATTACCTCAAGATATGAGGTGATTATGGCCCCCGCGAAATTGCGCTCACGTCGCTGGATTTGGCAGCGCCCGAACTGGCCAATCTTCACTTGGGATGACGCCGCACTTTCCGCCCCCTTATCTCGCGCTCGCCGGGCGCAGGGCGAACTTGCCGGCGTTGCCCGCTTGCTCGACTCGAACCTCGATCTATCAGCCCAACTCGAAGTCCTCACGCTGGAGGGCCTGATGACCAGTGCGATCGAGGGAGAGAAACTCAACCCCGACTCGTTACGCAGCTCCCTCGCTCGTCGCCTCGGCCTGCCGACGGCAGGTCTGCCACCGGCTTCCCGTGCGGTCGAAGGGCTGGTCGAAGTTCTTCTCGATGCGACGCAGCGCTACAATCAGCCCCTGACCCTAAAGCGATTGAACGCCTGGCAGGCCGCGCTCTTTCCAACCGGTCGTTCGGGGCTGTCCGAAATCCGCGTCGGGAATCTACGCGGCGAGGCCCCGATGCAGATCGTCTCGGGACCCATCGGTCGAGAGCGTGTGCACTACCAGGCGCCGCCTCGCGCTCGTCTTGAGCGCGATATGCGGACGTTTCTGAAATGGTTCAACGACCCGCCGACCGGCCTTGATGGGCTGCTTCGCGCGGGAGTCGCCCACGCTTGGTTTGAGATTCTTCATCCCTACGAGGACGGCAACGGTCGCGTCGGCCGTGCGCTGCTTGACCTGGCTCTCGCGACGGACGAGCGTCGTGTCGTGCGCCTCTACAGTATGTCCGCCCGGTTCATGGACCAACGAGATGCGTACTATGCGGCGCTCGAATGCACTTCGTCCGGGGACCTCGACATCACACGGTGGCTACTTTGGTTCCTGGAACAGGTGGAAGCTGCTATCCGGTCAAACGAGTCGCTCATCGCCGCGGTCGTACAGAAAGCACGTTTCTGGATGCGACACTCCCAGGACGAAATCAATGAGCGCCAGCTCAAGGCACTCAACCGTATGCTCGACGCAGAGCCTGGTGGATTCGTGGGCGGCATGACGAACAAGAAGTATTCGAGTCTCACGAAGGCGAGTCCTGCCACCGCGCAGAGAGACCTCTCCGATCTGGTAAAAGCGGGCTGCCTCTCACTGGTCGGCAGCGGTCGTGGCGCGCGCTACGAGATAAAATTCGATGCCGACGGAGAAAGCCGGGACGTGTGAATCGCGGGTCCCTTGCACAACGATTTAGGATGCCCCCACAAAAGCCCCCACCCAGAGTTGGCTGCCCCTGAATGACAATGGACGTCTATAGAAGCGGAAGAACTAATTCCTGGTAGAGATTCCAGACGAATCTCCGCGATTTTCTCATCGGAGTGGACGTTCTTGGACGTCCCTGAACGCTATTAAATGGTGGGCCGTGTAGGGATCGAACCTACGACCAATTGATTAAGAGTCAACTGCTCTACCAGCTGAGCTAACGGCCCGTTACAAATCTTCCCGCAAAAACGCACTTCTCGAGCCACCTTGCACGAGGTGGGGTGGACGACGGGACTCGAACCCGCGACGGCCGGAATCACAATCCGGGGCTCTACCAGCTGAGCTACGTCCACCATCGTACCTTCCGAGACGAGGTGGCGCGCCCGGCAGGAATCGAACCTGCAACCGCCGGCTTAGAAGGCCGGTGCTCTATCCGGTTGAGCTACGGGCGCTAAACCTAAACAAAACCTTAGAGCGCCAAACGTATTTATCCAGGCCGATGCTCGCGTACCAAGCAAACCGAATCGGAAGTGCGCGCGGATTATATAGGACTTTTTTGACAATAGAAGAGCCGATTGCCGAGGCCGCTCCGCGTCGGTCGCGAAGAGTTGACGGCCTCCGCAAAACCCCATATCTTGTGTCTTGTCGCGGTGCCTAGCACAAATGCTGGGCCTAATAGGGAATCCGGTGTGAATCCGGAGCTGCCCCGCAGCGGTAAATGGGAACGAATCAACGCCATTGGCACTGAACCGACGGGTTTGGGAAGCGGCTTGTAGTAGGAACCGGCTGGAATAGGCCGCACGCCCGTAAGTCCGAAGACCTGCCGCGATGCATCTCGAAAGAGGTGTTGTTCGGCTCTGGAGCTCTCGTGGGAGGAGCGACCGGAATGTTCGCGCCCGCGCGTCCCGTGCAGGCGTCATTCCATCGTTCTCGCGAGGCTCCGGTTGCTCGGGGGAGCAACAGCCGGCGGATGGGAGCGATGCGCGGCGGAGCCCTCGCAGATCGGACCATGCGTCGTGCCGTTGCGTCGTATCGGTCGGTGGTCACGCCACAGGAAACATTCCAATGAATACGCAATCGCAGTCTCGAGATCCTTCGCCAGTCACCGGCACTCTGCCAAGCGCCCCTGCGCAGTCCTCCCACAGCCATCAGCCCGAATTCAATTTGACTGCGCCGCAGGCACCGCATGTCCCCATGACGGTGACCAAGCGTTCCGGAGCGCACGAGCCGATCGACGTGAACAAGATCGTGCGCGCCGTGACCCGTTGCTGCGAAGGCATCGCGGACGTGGATCCGATGCGGGTTGCGCTGAAAACCATCGCGGGACTCTACGACGGCGCGCCTACGCGCGAGCTGGACGAGTTGTCGATCCGCACCGCTTCGTCGTTCATGGCAGACGAGCCCGCATATTCCAAGCTCGCCGCACGGCTGCTGGCCGCATTCATCGACAAGGAAGTTCAAGGGTTGGGAATTTACTCCTTTTCACAATCGATCCGCACCGGCTTCGACGTGGGCATGGTGAACGAGCGCGTACTGCATTTCGTCGAGGCACACGCTCGCAAACTCAACGATGCCATCGATGTGGAACGCACCCGCCGGCTCGAGTATTTCGGGGTCCGCACCCTGTACGACCGCTACCTCATCAAACACCCGACCAAACGCCACGTGCTGGAAACACCGCCCTACTTTTGGATGAGGGTCGCGGTTGCCCTGAGCAGCACCGTTCACGAGGCGATCGAGCAGTACCGGCTCTTCTCGTCGCTGGACTACTTGCCGAGTTCACCGACGCTGTTCAACGCGGGCACGCTGCACGAGCAGCTCTCGAGCTGCTTCCTGCTCGACTCGCCGCCCGATTCGCTGGAGGGCGTGTACGATAAATACAAGGACATCGCCCTGTTGTCGAAATTTTCCGGCGGAATCGGCGTTGCGTGGCACCGGGTGCGGTCCGAAGGTTCGCTGATCCGCTCCACCAACGGCCTTTCGAACGGCATCGTGCCGTGGCTGAAGACCTTGGACTCGTCCGTTGCGGCGGTCAATCAAGGCGGCAAGCGCAAAGGCGCCGCCTGCGTGTACCTCGAGACCTGGCACGCGGACATCGAGGCCTTCCTGGAACTTCGCGACAACACCGGTGACGATGCGCGCCGAACCCACCATCTGAATGTCGCCAATTGGGTCCCGGACCTGTTCATGAAGCGGGTGGAAGCGAACGAACCCTGGTCGCTCTTCGACCCGAAGGACGTGGCCGACCTTCCCGACCTGTGGGGAGATGCTTTCGAGCAGGCCTATGTGCAGGCCGAAGGCCGCGGCTTGGCTCGAAAGACGCTGCCTGCCAGGGAACTCTATGCGCGGATGATGCGCACGCTCGCGCAGACCGGCAATGGCTGGATGACCTTCAAGGACAAGGCCAACCGCGCCTGCAATCAAACGGCCCAACCGCAGGCAGCCGTACATTTGTCGAATCTATGCACTGAAATCATCGAGGTCACGGCGAACGGCGAGAGTGCAGTATGCAACTTGGGTTCCATCAACCTGGCCCGCCACCTCAACGGCTGCGAGTTCGACAACGGCTGCGAGTTCGACTTCGAGAAGCTGGCGGCAACGGTGGAATTGGCCGTGCGCCAGCTCGATAGAGTCATCGACCTCAACTTCTACCCTATCGCTTCCGCCCGGGCGTCCAACATGCGGTGGCGTCCGGTGGGCCTCGGGCTCATGGGCCTGCAGGATGTGTTTTTCAAGCTGCGCCTGCCGTTCGACAGCGAAGCCGCGCGGGCACTGTCGCGGCGCATTTCCGAGGAGATATATTTCCACGCCCTGCGCACCTCCGTGGAACTGGCGCGCGAGAAAGGCGCTCATCCGAGTTTTTCCGAGACCCGCGCGGCGTCGGGGGAATTGCAATTCGACGCATGGGGCGTGGTTCCGAGCAACCTCGAACGGTGGCGCGATCTCACCGCGCAAATACGATCGCATGGACTGCGCAACAGTCTGTTGATCGCCATCGCCCCTACCGCCACGATCGCCTCCATCGCCGGCTGTTACGAGTGTATCGAGCCGCAGGTCTCCAATCTGTTCAAACGCGAGACGTTGTCGGGCGATTTCCTGCAGGTGAATGCCTACCTCGCGCGCGAACTGAAGCTCCTGGGGCTTTGGACTGCGGAAGTTCGCGATGCCATCAAAGTGGCCGACGGCTCCGTGCAGCGCATCGATGCGCTTCCCCCGGAACTCAAGAGTATCTATCGAACGGCCTGGGAACTGCCGATGAAAGCATTGATCGAAATGGCGGCCGAGCGCGGCGCCTTCATCGACCAGAGCCAGTCCTTGAACCTGTTCATTGCCCATCCGAACATCGGCCAGCTCTCGAGCATGTATATGTACGCATGGAAACGAGGCCTCAAGACCACGTATTATCTGCGGTCGCGGCCGGCAACGAACATTTCCAAGACGACGGTGCGGGACCCCGCCGATGCAGTTCCGGATAGCGGGACCGATCATGCGGCAGCCGCCCTCGCCTGTTCATTGGAAAATCCCCAGTCCTGCGAGGCCTGCCAATGAGCCGCCTGCTCGACCCCGGCTTCAATCTGACCTTGCGGCCGATGCGATATCCGAAGTTCTATGAGATGTACCGCGCAGCGATCAAGAATACGTGGAGCGTGGAGGAGATCGACTTTCAAATCGACTTGAGCCACATGCAGCGCCGCATGAACGCCGCCGACCGTCACCTCATCGAACGCCTGGTGGCCTTTTTCGCCACCGGCGACTCCATCGTCGCGAACAACCTCGTCCTCAGCCTGTACAAACACATCAATGCGCCCGAAGCGCGCATGTACTTGTCCCGACAATTGTACGAGGAAGCGCTGCACGTTCAATTCTATCTGACGCTGCTCGATAACTATGTGCCCGACCAGGCACAGCGGGCGCGCGCTTTCGCCGCCATCGACAATATCCCTTCAATCAGCCGTAAGGCTCGGTTCTGTCAACGCTGGACCGACTCGGTCTTGGATTTGCATCGCATCGAAACCGCCGAGCACCGACGCCAGTTCTTGCTCAACCTGACCTGCTTTGCCAGCTGCATCGAAGGGCTGTTTTTCTTCGGCGCATTCGCCTACGTGTACTTTCTCCGTTCGCGCGGCCTGTTGCCGGGCCTGGCCGCCGGCACCAACTGGGTGTTCCGCGACGAGAGCGCGCATATGACTTTCGCCTATGAAGTCCTGGCGACGGTGCGCAAGGAAGAGCCGGAGCTGTTCGACGCCAACTGGGCTGCGCAAGTGAAGACGATGATCGAAGAGGCGGTGGATTGCGAGACAGCGTTTGCCGATGACGTGCTTTCCGAGGGCGTGGCCGGCCTCACGCGGATCGAGATGCGGCAATATCTCGAGTATGTCGCCGATCAGCGGCTCCTCAAGCTGCACTTGCCCATTGCCTATGGCGCTCGCAATCCGTTTGCCTTCATGGAACTGCAAGATGTCCAGGAGCTGACCAATTTCTTCGAGCGCAAGGTGTCGGCGTACCAAGTCGCGGTACAGGGCGAAGTGGCGTTCGACCACGCCTTTTGACCCGCTCGCGCGAACGCGATCGCTGCATGCGCGACGCGTTGCGCTGTTCCTGCGATTCGGAGGCGAGTGCGGGCGCGACACCTGCACGCGCGTCCACGCCGTAAAAAGGCTGAGCGCATCAGCGTTTGGACTATATGTCCCGATCCCGACATATTGATCGCCCTCGTGCGTCACGGTGACCGAGGGAGAAAGATTGTCTGGTTACTGACCTTTTTTACTGCCCGATTGCGCCCCGAAATAAAATCCGGTCGCTGCGGACACCAAGGCGATGATGGGGCCCAAGAGCAGTTCAACCAGGTTTTTAAGATGCTCGAACGAAGGTTTACCTTCGATCAAAAACAGCCCGCCGAATGCGTAGGTCACCAATAACGTAAGCAATATCAGCAACCAATAGGTGATGCGCTTGCGGGCCTGATCCCTGAATTGCTCCGGGTCGTAGGATTTGGACGTGGGCGTGTCGAGTTCGGGAGCTGGTTCGTTCGGGTCAGGAACGGTAGCGTCCAGTACTTCATCATTGTCGTCTGGCATCCTTACCAACTCCCAAATGATGCAATCGCGCAGTTTACCGCGTAAAGATCATTTCCTTGAGCGCGTCACCTTCCTGTACCAAGACCTTGCCACCATTGCGACGCTTATCAGCCAGCGTCGATTCGGTGCCGATGGCACGGCTCAGGGCCTCGGTTAAGCTCACACCCTGGGAGGCTGCAAGCTTCTTCAATGCGTCGGCCACCGCAGGGGATAAATCGGCGTTTAAACGAACCTTACGAGGAGGTGAAGTCATGGGCGTACTACTCACTGAGAATATACATAAGGCTTGTGTATTCTATACGTATTTTATGTGTAGTCAAGAATCGCCAACGCGGGATCGCTTATGATCGTCGTCCTGCTGCCGGGTATTCTTGGATTCGAGGGGCCGGGCCCTCTGAGGTGCTTGGGGAGCCTTTAATACTGGTCGGGGTGACAGGATTCGAACCTGCGACATCTACGTCCCAAACGTGATTTAGCCGCCTCTCCTAACTCGCTGAATACGCGGCACCGAAGGTCTAAAAACGCTGAAACCACTGCGTAAAAAGCCATATTTGGCTATTGCATACCGTTGCACCGTGTAGCACACTCTAGCTTATCCAGTGGAGCACGGATGGAGCACGAGCATGCAAGCCAAGATTACCGAGCGATTTGTAGGTTCATTGAAACCCGGCGCTAAGCCTTTCACCGTTCGCGACGCTGAATTGAAGGGATTCACCTTGCGCGTCCGCCCGAACGGCGGCATGTCCTGGCTGTTCGACTA
>JALYHU010000115.1 GCA_030776345.1 Pseudomonadota bacterium
GCCGCGCGACGAGCCCATCAGCATCGCGAACAGGAACGCGAGCACGCCGGCGCCGACGCCGATGGGCAACACGTGACTCAGCAGCCACACGATCCCGCCGGTGACGCCGCCCGTGACCACCGACCCGAACAGCCGGCCGAACAGGCTGCGCAGCACGCCGCTCACGACGAACACCACCACCAGGAGCAGCGGCAACGCCGTGCCCAGACCACTGCCGTGGCCCTCCCACTTCTTGTCGGGCTCGGGCAGCGGCTCGCCGTTGACCACCGACACGATTCGATCGAGACCGGCCTCCACCCCGCCGTCGAAGTCGCCTACCTTGAAGTGCGGCGTAATGGTCTCCTCGATGATGCGGTTGGCGATGGCATCCGGCAGCGCCCCTTCGAGCCCACGGCCCACTTCGATGCGCACGCGCCGGTCGTTCTTGGCCACCAGCAGGATCGCCCCGTCGTCGACCCCTTTGCGGCCGAGCTTCCATTGATCGAACACCCGGATGCCGAACTGCTCGATCTCTTCCGGCTGGGTGGTCGGCACGATCAACACTGCGATTTGGCTGCCCTTGGCGGCTTCGAACGCCGCGAGTTTCGTCTCGATGCGATTGACGGCCTCACCGGACAGCGTCCCCGTGAGATCCGTAACCCGCGCAGTGAGCTGCGGCACGGGAATCTGGGAGTGGGCGCAGAGCGCGGCGGCCAGCAGCCACAGGGCCGTCATCAGCCGCGTCGGTGCAGCTGTCGCGGCGCGCCGAGTCATGGCGCCGCCGCTCGGCACCAGTTCCGGGTCATTGCGTCGCCCGCCGCGGCGCCGGCCGGCGTGTCCGGCTCAATGCGGCACCGTCGACGGTGCCGATGCGGGTGCCGGGCCGCCAAAATCAACGGTGGGCGGCTTGGAAATCGCCGCTTCGTTCTCGACCGCGAAATTGGGCTTGGGCTTGTAGCCGAACATCATGGCCGTTAGATTGCCGGGGAACGACCGCACGCTGGTGTTGTAGTTCTGCACGGCCTGAATGTAGCGATTACGCGCCACCGCGATTCGATTCTCCGTGCCCTCGAGCTGCGCCTGCAAATCGCGAAAGTTCTGATCCGACTTCAATTGCGGATAGTTCTCCGTCACCACCAGCAATTTGGACAAGGCATCGGAAAGCCCGCGCTGTGCCGCTTGAAATTTCGCGAAGGCTTCCGGGTCGTTGACCAGCTCCGGAGTCGCTTGAATGGAGCCCACCTTGGCGCGAGCTTCCGTCACGCCGAGCAGCACCTGCTGCTCCTGGGCGGCATATCCCTTGACCGTATTCACCAAATTGGGGATGAGATCAGCCCGCCGCTGGTACTGATTCAGAACTTCCGACCACGCCGACTTCACTTGTTCGTCCTGAGCCTGCATGGTGTTGTAGCCGCAGCCGGACAATAGAACGGCAGCGAACAGCGTCAATACCCAGCCGGATTTGTGCATACGTCCCCTTCCCGCCTCACGAGCTGGAGGCATTGTTCGGAGTTTATCAGCGAAGTGGGGCCTTAAACGAGGGCGGCGTAGTCTGTTAAGTCGCGGCAGGTGTAACCCCTGTTGGAGAGTGCGACTCGAGAGTTGCTGGCAAATTTCGGGGAAAAAAGTGCCTTCTCGATGGTCCAACCGGCGAGCTTCTTATGCTGTGCGGATTTCAGGAAAGCGGCAACGTGCTGCTCAAACTTATTGAGCGATTCTCCATTGTGGCTTGACTCGTTGCGCTTACATGAACCAAACCTAACTCGTTTGCTGCTTTCGTCAAGGGCAACGAGGTCTATTTCCGCCTGCCTTCGATCCGGCAGAAAAACCACCGTCCAGAACCAATGACCTTGCCTAGTTCGGCGAGCGGCCCGGTCCGCCCGTAAAAACCCCAATCAGCCATAAATACTCCATACAATACATTTTTGTATGTTATAGATAAATCATGGCTAACTCAATGATTCGACAAGCAAAGGGCGCGCGCAGCATCGACCTCCGCTGCGTAGTGCCACCCAGGGCAAAAAAAAGCCCCGAGTGATGAACTTGGGGCGGAGATGCGGACTTCAGTGAAGGGAAGTAAAGCCCGCTAGGGGATGGTGCCGGCCTCAGTGCAGCTGATGCCACTGCAAAACTTGGATATCGGTTTCCTCGAGATCGAAACTGCGTGCCAACATTTTCGCGATGTCCCGATTGCCGCGCAGTTTGGCGGACTGGTCGAGAAGTTCCACGACGCCGCGATACTCGCTGTACTCGATCGCGTCTTCCGACTGTGCGATGAAGTGGGTGTAGAATTTAGCGCTCATGGGTACGGAGCTTAAAGACATAAGGCGTAATCAATCTGTGAGCGATTGCTCAAACGATGGCGGACGTATCAGAAGCGGTTCACTTATCTAGTATCCCGCTCGCGTTGTTGCATCGTGTCACGATACCGTCCTCCCACCGCCCCCGGCTCCCAGTACATCACGCCTGAAGGAGCGAAGCGGCTGCGCGACGAACTCGACCAGCTCTGGCTCGAGGAACGGCCGCGCGTCACCATCGCCGTGTCCGAAGCTGCGGCGCAAGGCGACCGTTCCGAAAATGCCGAATACACCTACGGCAAGAAGCGTTTGCACGAGATCGATCGGCGAGTTCGCTTCCTGCGCAAGCGGCTCGAGGGGATGACCATCGTCGACACGGCGGCTCATCCGGGCGGCGGCGAGACCCGCAGGGACCCGAAGCGGGTCTACTTCGGCGCGTGGGTGCAGCTCGAGTACGCAAACGCGGAGTTGCGTTGGTACCGCCTCGTCGGGCCCGACGAGTTCGACATGGCGGCCGACTACGTCAGCATGGATTCCCCCCTCGGGCGCAGCTTGCTGGGCAAGCGGCTCGATGACGAAGTCACGGTGGCCCTGCCGTCGGGCACGGAAACCATCGTCATCGCCGCCATCCGCTACGGCGGGGCGCCGTAGGCCCGGGCCCCGAGCGAATCCGAAGCGTTCTCAAACCACCCGAACGTTCTTGAATTGCCAGGGATCCGTGGGGTCTACGTCTTCCGCGAACAGCTCGCCGCGCTGATACAGCGGCGTCCAATCCGTGTACTCGCCGACCACGGTGCCGAGATACGGCTTGCAGATCTCGAGCGGACGCTCGTAGTCCATCTCATCGGGCTCGACGACGCCGCGGGTCGGGTTCTCCATGGCCCAGATCATTCCGGCCAACGCTGCGGACGTGACTTGCAGACTGGTGGCGCTGTTGAAGGGCGCCAGCAGCCGCGCTTCCTCGATGGACAGCTGCGATCCATACCAGTAAGCGTTCTTCTTGTGGCCGGCCAAGAGCACTCCAAGCTCATCGATGCCTTTGGTGATCTCGTTCAGCATGATGCGTTTGCGATCCTGCAGGCGCCAGTTTCTTCCCGCGAACTCGTGCACCGACAGCACCGCGCCGTCGCACGGGTGATAGGCATAGTGAGTGGTGGGCCGATACACCACGCGATCGCCTTCCTTGACCGTGTAGTAGTCGGCCAGCGAGATGGCTTCGGAATGCGTGATGAGGAAGCCATGAAAATGCCCCGCCTGCGGGGTCCACGTACGCACGCGGGTGCTCGCGCCCGGACGATTCAAGTAAATGGCGCAGCCGGATCCGGCCTCATGCCGTCCACCGTCGACGGGAAAATGTTTCTCGTGAGTGCCCCATCCGAGCTCGGCGGGCTGCGCGCCCTCGCTGACGAAACCGTCCACCGACCAGGTGTTGACGAACTCATTCGGTTCCTTCGGGACGTTGGCCACCTGCGTGTCGCGCTCGGCGATATGGATGACCTTGATGCCGAGGGTCTGCGCCAGTTTCGCCCAATCCGCCCGCGAGGCCGGCGCGCCGGGATCGACGTGGGTGTCCTTGGCAATGTTCATCAAGGCTTGCTTCACCAGGTGCGAAACCAGTCCGGGGTTTGCACCGTGGGTGAGCACGGCGGTAGGAGCATCCTTCTCCCGAATGCGCAGCTTCAACGCGTCCAAGCGCATGGTGTAGTTGCTGCGCGACTCGACCGTGGCCTTCGGATCGATGTAACCGCCGGCCCAGGGCTCGATGCAGGTATCCAAATACAAGGCGCCGCGTTCGCGCGCCAATTCGATGAGCGCGACGCTCGACACGTCCACCGATAGGTTCAGCAGGAAATCGCCGCCCGACAATAGCGGCTCCAGCGTGCGGCGATAGTTGTCCCGGGTCAGCGCGGTTTTGACGAAGGCGACCCCGTAGTGCTCCGCTTCTTCATGACCCGCATCTTCGGCGCTCACGATGGTGATGCGATCCGCCGATGTGCCGATGTGACGCAAGATCAGTGGCAAGATCCCCTGTCCAATGCTGCCGAAACCCACGAATACGATCCTGCCCTTGAAATTCACATGCACGTCGTTTTTGGTCATGATTTTTTTCCCAATTAAATTTTCCTGTGTGTCGTTGATGAAAAAATGTTTGCCGATGAAAGCAGGATCTGCCGTAGGGCGCATCCGCCGATTGCGGCGCAAGCCTACCTGACTATCCCTGTGCTTCGCGCAATTTTCAAAGGGCTTGCGCCCAATGCGGAGGGTAGGTTCGTTCGTAGCCCGGAAGCGACTCGATCCGCTCGATCCAGCGCGCCAGCGCCGGATAATTCTGTTCCATCGGCAGAAAGCGCGCCCCCAGCTCGGCGGCAGCAGGGCGGTCCAAGGCGCGCCGCAACAATTGCAGCCACGGGAAAATCACCATGTCGATGGCCGAGTAATTCGCGCCGACTATCCATTGCTCCTTGCTCAGCCGTCCCTCGATGGTCCGCGCCTCCCGGCCGACCACATGCATGGCATCGGTGAGCGCATCGATGTCGGCGGCTATCCGATCGGCGAAAATCGCGGCGACGATCATCGCGACCGCGGGCTCCGCATAGGCTTGGAACTCGCAGATCACCCGCATGATGACGCCCGCTTCCTCGGGAGTCAGCCCGAATATCGGCCGCTGCGGATACTTTTCGTCCAGATAATAAAGGATGGCGACCGATTCGAAGATCACGTAATCGCCGTCCTTCAATACCGGCACCCGGCCGCGCGGGTTCAGCTTCAACATGTGCGGCGACTGATGTTCTTGCTTGTCGAAATGCAGCAACTGCGACTCGTAAGACAGCTGTTTGTGTTCCAGCGCCAGAAGGACGCGCCAAGAGAACGGGCTGCCGCTGCCCCAATAAAGAGTGAGTGCCATGCGCAATTGTAACGGTAAGTCCGGCCGGCATCGCGATAAGCTCGAACCATGACGTTCACGACCCTCATCGATGCCGAGTCGCTGCGCGGCCTCGTGGACGGATCGGCCGCGTCTGCCGCCCTGGCGGTGGCAGGTCGCCCGGGGCTGGCGGCTCGCCCGGGGCTGGCAAGTCGCCCGGCGGTACTTCTCGATTGCCGTTTCGATTTGAGCAATCCCGCCGCCGGCCATCAGGCTTATGTAACGGCGCATATTCCCGGCGCTTTCCATGCCGACCTGAATCGCCACCTGGCAGCGCCGGTCACGGCGGACAGCGGCCGGCATCCCCTGCCCTCGGCGGGCGGTTTGCGGGAGTTTTTCGGGGCGCTCGGCATCGGCGACGACACGCAGGTGATCGCCTACGATGACGCGAATGGCTCGCTCGCGGCACGCGCCTGGTGGCTGCTGCGCTGGCTGGGGCACTTCCAGGTCGCGGTGCTCGACGGCGGTTTCAAGGCGTGGGTGGCGAGCGGCGGTGCTGTGGAACGCGGCGAGCCGGTACGGGCCGCCGCGCCGGGCGTTGCGACAGGCCTCACCACCCCGCTTCGCCCCGAGACTGTCGTGAGCACCGCCGATGTGTCTCGAGCGCTGCGCGATCCCAACCGTTTGTTGGTGGATGCGCGGGCGGCGGAACGGTTTGCGGGAAGCGTCGAACCACTGGACCCGGTCGCGGGGCATGTACCGGGAGCGGTCAATCATCCCTTCAGCAGCAATCTGGAATCCGACGGACGCTTCTTGCCGGCCGCCGAACTCCGGCGCCGATGGCTGGAACGGCTGGACGGGACGGCGCCGGGCGACGTGGTATTGATGTGCGGATCGGGCGTGACCGCGTGTCACGATTTGCTCGCGATGGAAATCGCCGGCCTGCCGGGCGCCGTGCTGTACGCCGGATCCTGGAGCGAATGGATTCGCGATCCGCAGCGTCCAGTGGCGCGCGGCAACGACTAGCTGGTATCGAATGTGCGTTTCCGTCATTTACATGCAGCCCCAATTTGCTATGGTGCGCGGCTCATGAATACACCCGCAAAAGTCCTGCCCGTGAATGCGTGGAAGATCGGCGAGTCGTTGGACCTGTACCAGGTAGAGGCCTGGGGCAAAGGTTACTTTTCGATCAATGCCGAAGGTCACGTGGTCATCAGGCCCAGCATGGATGCCAGCCGCGAAATCGATCTTTACGACGTGGTCCAAGGACTCAAGGCGCGCGACCTCCACACGCCGGTGGTCATTCGTTTTTCGGACATATTGGCGCACCGTCTGCGCCATATCGCGGATGCGTTCGGCACGGCGATTGCCGAGAATGGCTACAAGAATCGCTATGCCGCGGTTTTTCCGATCAAGGTCAACCAGCAGCGCTTGGTCGTCGAAGAAGTCTACCGCTACGGGAAAGAATTCGGGTTCGGGCTCGAGGTGGGTTCGAAGCCCGAACTGCTCGCGGTGATGTCGATCACCGAGAACGCGCCGGATCGAATCGTGGTCTGCAACGGCTTCAAGGACGACAGCTATATCGAAGCGGTCATTCTCGCCACCAAACTCGGCCGCACCATCATCCCCGTGGTGGAGAATTACGTAGAAATTCATTTGATCCTGAAGCACGCGGAGCGCTACGGCGTTCGGCCGAAAATCGGCGTACGCGTGAAGCTCGCCAGCGAGGGCGCCGGCCGCTGGCGGGAGTCGGCCGGCGAGAAATCGAAATTCGGCCTCTTCATCAGCGAAATCCTGGATCTGTACGCGCTGTTGAAGGAGCGCAATATGTTGGATTGCCTGCAGCTCGTGCATTGCCACCCCGGCAGCCAGCTGCAGGACATTCGGCGTGTCAAGGATGCGATCAACGAACTCGCCCACGTCTATGCCGAGCTCAAGATCATGGGAGCGGGACTCCAGTACATCGACATCGGCGGGGGCCTGGGTGTCGACTACGACGGCAGCGGGACCAACTACGAATCATCGATGAACTACACGTTGAACGAGTACGCGAGCGACGTCGTGTATCGCATCAAGAGCGTCTGCGATGCGCGCGACGTGCCGCATCCCATGATCGTGAGCGAGTCCGGGCGGGCCATCGCGGCCCATCACAGCCTGCTCGTGTTCGATACGTTGGGGTCCTCGAAGCTGGACCAGTTCCAGGTATCGGGACGGCCGGAGGAGGATTACCACGGCGGTGAAGAATTGCCGCCGCCGGTGCGCGACCTGTTCGACAGCTATCGGTCGGTCAACGAACGCCGCTTGGTCGAGTGCTACCACGATGCGCTGCAAGCCCGCGAACAGGCGCTGCAGATGTTCAATTTGGGCTATTTGAGCCTGGAATTTCGGGGTTTGGCGGAAAAGCTCTATTGGGCCACCTGTACCAAGATTCGCGACTACTGCCGCAAACTCGATCGGGTGCCCGAAGAGTTGGAGAACCTCGAGGAGATGCTCAGCGACATTTATTTCTGCAACTTTTCCGTGTTCCAATCGCTGCCCGACAGCTGGGCCATCGGTCAGCTGTTCCCCATCATGCCCATCCAGCGCTTGGCGGAGAAACCCACTCGCAACGCCGTGCTGGCCGACATCACCTGTGATTCGGACGGCAAGATCGACCGCTTCGTGCACCCGCGCATCACCAAACGCACTCTCGAGGTGCACGAACTGATGCCGGGCGAGTCCTATTATCTGGCCGCGTTCTTGGTGGGCGCCTACCAGGAGACCCTGGGCGACCTGCACAATCTATTTGGCGACACCCACGTCGTACACATTCGCCTGCAGGATGGCGGCGGCTGGTGGATCGAAGAAATCGTCAAGGGCGATACCGCCACCAAGGTTCTCGAGTACATGGAGTACGACACCGACGAACTGTACCCGGGCATTGCTCGGGACTGCGAACGCGCGGTTCAAGAAGGACGGATGACGCTCACCGAAGCCCAAGCGGTGAAGCGGTTCTACGAAAACGAGCTGAACGGATACGCCTATCTCGAGGTCGAGTAGCGCCGGCCGCGCCGTGCACGGCGACCGCCCTGTTGGCGGCGGCGATACCGGGCCTGCGGCGTTTGCCAACAATAATCCCCTGGCGTAGCATCGACTTCAGGTTCGTTCCCCAAGCTGGACGTTTGAGCGAGCGATCCGGGGTACAGGCCGCGATGCGCAAAGCTGCAGGTCGGTCTGCGTGTTGAAATCGCGCGCGAACGGCTACTTGCACTTCGGCGCGCATCGTAAGAGAGATTAGTTGAATGACGACGATCTACGTTGGCAACCTGCCATTCACTGCTACAGAAGACGAAGTGCGCAGCCTGTTCGAGCGCTACGGCAAAGTCGATTCGGTCAAGCTCATCAACGATCGGGAAACCGGTCGCCCGCGCGGTTTTGCATTCGTCGACATGGGGGCCGGTGAAGCACAAAACGCAATTCAGCAAACCAACGGCTTTCAAATGGGCGGCAGACCGCTGCGCGTGAACGAAGCCCAGGAGCGAGCGCCGCGGTCGAAGCCTTCAGGCGGGGGCGGCGGGGGTGGCGGTGGCGGCGGAGGTTCGCGCCGCTGGTGACCTTGCCGCCGCTCGCCCGTTATCGCGCGTAGCGGGCCGCAGCACTCGCGTCGTGATTGCGACTGCGCCGCGCGTTGCAATCCGCGTGGCGCCGTGAGCCGCCGCGCTCGACGATTTTGGATCGAGGGGCTGTCACCACATCTCCTTCAGTTGAGCCGCCACGTCCACCGCGGCAGTCTCATCGGCGCGTAGACTCTCGATGCCGCGCTGGCTGCGGAACGAGGTTTGTTCGAACGTTCCCAACACCTTGTCCGTCATGAATCGGCTTTTCGCGCCGTACACGTGACCATCGCCGTCCTTGGCCTGTTGCGTGACCGAGTACCTGAGCGGCGCGCAGAGATGCAGCTCGTTGCGCGCGCGCGTCATCGCCACGTACAGCAACCGCCGCTCTTCCTCGACCATCTCCGGCTTGCCGGTGGAAAATTCCGAGGGAAAATTGCCGTCCGCCACATTGAGAACGTACACGATGTCCCATTCCTGCCCCTTGGCCGAATGGATGGTCGAGAGGATCACGTAGTCCTCGTCCTTCGATGCCGTTCCCGATTGATCGCTGGTGAGGGAGGGCGGATCCAGGGTCAGCTCGGTGAGGAAGCGCTCGCGGCTGGGGTACTGAGCCGACAGGTGCTCGAGCTGCTCGAGATCGCCCTTACGGCTGAATGCGGCATCATAAATACGCTCCAGCTGCGGCTTGTACCACTCGCGCACGATCCCCACCTGGCCGGCCCAGGGCGTCGCGGGATCCGCCAGCCTTTCGAGAAACGCACAAAAACGCTTCCAGTCCATTTTCGCGGGCTGCGGCGCGTCGTAAGACGCGAGGCTCTTGATATTGAAGCCATGGGTCTCGAGAGTGTCCAGAGCTTGCTTGGCATGCGCGGGTCCGACGCCGGCGATCAGCTTCAACACGCGGAAACCCGCCGTCGAATTGCGCGGATTGTCGGCCCAGCGCAGGATCGACAGCATATCCTTGACATGCGCGGCCTCGAGAAACTTGAGCCCGCCGTATTTGACGAACGGGATATTGCGTCTCGTCAGCTCGACCTCGAGTACGTCGCTGTGATGCGAGCTGCGGAACAGGATCGCATGCCGCTTCAACGTACCGCCGATTTCGCGCGTCGCGAGGATCTTGCCGACGATATACTCGGCTTGAGCGGCGGCATCGTCGAGCGCGACGTACACCGGCTTCTGCGTGGATTGCCGCGTCCCCATCAGGGTCTTGCGATGCTGGCGCGAGCCCTCCGACATGAGCGCATTGGCGCAATCCAGGATCGGCTGGGTCGACCGGTAGTTCTGGGCCAGCACCACCATCTCGGCCTTGGGGGTGTAGCGCTCGGTGAACCCGAGGATGTTCTCCACCGCCGCCGCGCGGAACGAATAGATGGCCTGCGCATCGTCGCCCACCACCGTCACGCCCTTGCCGTCCGGTCTCAGTGCCTGGACGATTTCACCCTGTAGAGTGCTGGTGTCTTGGTATTCGTCGACCAGCACATGATCGAAGTTCTTCGACAGGCTCTGCGCAAGCGCCGGGGTCTGCATCATGACGTGCCAGTACAACAGCAAGTCATCGAAATCCAGAACGTTGTTTTTCTGTTTTCGGCCGACGTACTCGCGGAAGATGCGCGTCAGATCCTGCTCCCACTCGCCGCACCAGGGGTATTGCTCCTCGATGGTCTGTTTGAGGGACAAGCGCGTATTCACTCGATAGGTGTAGATCGCAAGGCACGCGTCCTTCCGTGGAAAGCGCTTTTCCTTGGCCGAGAATCCCAGTTCATGCCGGATGACATCCATCAGATCGGCCGCATCGCCGCGATCCAGTACCGTGAAGTTGGAATTCAAGCCCAGGTGCTTGGCGTACAAACGCAGAATGCGATTCCCGACCGAATGAAAAGTCCCCGACCACAGGAGCCGCGATACCACGCTGCGATCGCCCATCTTGCCGCGATCGGCGAGCACTTCCGCCACGATCTTTTGCGTGCGCCGAATCATTTCCTGCGCAGCGCGGCGCGTGAAGGTCAGCATGAGGACGCGCGCCGGATCGACGCCGTTCAAAACCAGATGGGCGGCCCGATGCGCCAGGGTGTTGGTCTTCCCCGTCCCTGCTCCTGCCAGGATGAGGAGCGGACCTGCGTCGATCCCTTTTCCGCCCGCGGGAATGCCGAAGGTTGCCGCCCGCCGCTGGCCCGGATTCAATGCGTCGAACGCGCTGGTTGTTTTGGCCTTGATCATAAAACCTATACTAGACTGTACATATATCCAGATCGTACACTGCAATGCTGCCAAGAGTCGCGCATTCCGTAGCCGACGCGCGAGGAGGCACATCACATGCGCCAGACTTTCAGGTCCATCACAAAGGCCCCTACATGCTGAAACCAACGCCGATCGCAAGCAACCACGTGCACCGCGGACGCGTGATCGAAGTCTCCACCGAGGTCTTACGGTACGCGAACGGCCGTGAGCATGAATTGGACTTCGTGCGCCACCCCGGTGCCGCTGCCGTGGTCGCGGTGGACGGTGAGAATCGCGCCTGTTTCGTGCGCCAATACCGCCACGGTATCGAGGATTTCCTGTGGGAGATCCCCGCCGGGAAACTCGACAGCGGCGAAGCGCCGGCGGTTTGCGCGGTGCGCGAGCTCGCCGAAGAGACCGGCGTGAGAGCGCGCAGCTGGGCACCCATGGGCGTATATATTCCGGCGCCGGGAATTTTCACCGAGGTGATTCATCTCTACCTCGCGCGTGACCTCGAAATCGGCGAGGCCACACCCGACGTCGACGAGGAGTTGGATCTGCAATGGCTGCCGCTTCCCGAGGCCATCGGCAAGGTGCAGCGCGGCGAATGGAGCGACGGCAAAACGGCCCTGGCCCTGATGCGTGCGCAATACCACCTGCAACTGTGACGCGCGGCAAGGTTCGACCATCTTCGGGTTGACTTAACCTTGCCATGACCTCAGATAGGTATCGTGAGCAAAGAAATCCCCAAACCGGCCGGCGGCGGCAACGACCGCGTCCCGCCGGCCAAGCGCGACCCCCCCGGGGGCGAGGACGTGCGCGTGGGCCGCAACACCAGCGGCCGCGTCAAATTCGACGATCGCGGCAATGCAATCTGGGAATGGGCGTTGAAGACCGGCGTTTTTGGACTCGAAGCCTCGACTTCGCGCCTGAAGAAGCTGGAGCACCCCGCCTTGTCGCTGGAGGAGGATACGCCTCCCCCCACTCCACTGGTGAAGCCAAACCCCAAGGGCGTAGTCCAGGGTTACAGCCCCTACGATAGCGGCCTATTGGCCAGGTCCAAGTCCCATCCCCCGCCGCCGCGCAAGAAAGACCTGCGGCGTTTGGGTGAATGGTTCAAGCTGCGCAAGCAGGCCAGCAACAACAAAGACGACGACGAATAAGCTGCCGGCGCCCGCCCGGCTCAGCTCTGGGTGAATGCCCCCGGAACCGTGATGACGTGATTCGAACCGGTGGTTTCGAGCACGCCGTGGTTGACCACGGCGCCGGCGTTCGCCTGCCCGGAACTGCCGGTGGTGCCGAGAGCCGTCGCGGTGGCAACGAGCAGCGTGGCACCGCTGTCGACCGTCGTCCCCCCGCTGTACGTGTTGGTTCCGGCGAGCGTGAG
>JALYHU010000116.1 GCA_030776345.1 Pseudomonadota bacterium
TGGTCGGGGTGACAGGATTCGAACCTGCGACATCTACGTCCCAAACGTAGCGCTCTACCAGTCTGAGCTACACCCCGAATTACCGCGACCGGGAAGCCAACCAGCGCACGGGAGGCTGGAGCGCTGCTGCCGCCCGATCATCGTAACCCGTCATTTTACAGTAAAACGGCCCGCCCCGGTGCGCCCGTGGTTGCCGCCGCGGGCGTCATTGCCTCGCCAGATGCGCCCGTGTTTGCCGTCACGTGCGTCGTTGCCGCTCGCCAGGTGCGCCCGTGTTTGCCGCCGCGTGCGTCGTTGCCGGCCGGGTGCGCTCGCGTTGCCGTCGGCGCGGCCGTCTTGTCTTCTCCCGGTCAGGCTGCCGCCGCGCTCCGCTGCGCAGGGTCGAGTGGCGGTGACAGGTCGCGTCGCATCAACGTGCTCTTACCGAACAGCGAGGCCACCAGCTCGACCGCGACTTCGGCGGTTCGGTTGCGAACGTCCAGCGCCGGATTCAACTCCATGATGTCCAACGAGCCCAAGAGCCCCGTGTCCGCGATCATTTCCATGCACAGCTGCGCCTCCCGATACGACGGACCGCCGGCTACGGTGGTACCGACACCGGGCGCGATTTCCGGATCCAAGAAATCGACATCGAAACTCACGTGTACGTGCGTGTCGCTGTCCAGCGATTCCAGCGCGGCGACCAGAGTCTGCCGCATGCCCGCCTCATCGATGAAACGCATGTCGAATACACCCAATCCCGCTTCGTGCACCAAGCGCTTTTCCCCTCGATCGACGCTGCGGATGCCAATTTGTCGGATACTTGCCGCTTGGAGCGCGGGCACGCGCCCGGACATTTCAATGAGACTTTTCGGTCCCATGCCGCACAGACACGCAACCGGCATGCCGTGAATGTTACCGCTGGGCGTGAGCACGTTGGTGTTGAAGTCCGCATGCGCATCCAGCCACAGTATGCGCAATTTGCGCCCGCGCTCGCGGCAGTGGCGAGCGACGGCGCTGATGGAGCCTATGCTCAGGCTATGATCCCCTCCAAGCAAAATGGGCATTTGGGAATTGCGCAGTTCGCCGTACACGGCGTCGTGCACCGTGCGGTTCCATTGCGTGACCTCCTCCAGATGCCGATAGCCGCCCATCGGTGCGCACAGGGGATTGGCAGGGCCGCGCAGATCGCCGCGGTCGCACACGACCAGGCCCTGCGCTTCCAGCATGGCCTGGATATCCGCCACCCGCAGCGCCTCGGGCCCCATGGAGGCACCGCGTGTGCCGGCGCCGACGTCGCTCGGCGCACCGATCAAAGAAACCCGATTATTCATAGCGTATCCTCTCATCCGGCGCCGCTCATCCGCCGGCGCGTCGTTCCTTGTCCCTTGGCCCTCGGCCCTTGGCCGCTCAAGCCATCCTGCGTAGGCGCGCGCGCACACCCTGCCCCAGGGTACCGCCGTAAAGATCCTTCGGATCCTCGAGCTCGGGGACCAAATCGATTTGCCGCGCGCAGCCACGCTCCTCGTCCAGCAGACTACGAAGGAACCGCAGCGCAGAATAGTCTTCGAGAGCAAATCCCACAGAGTCGAACACCGTGATCTGCGCCGCGCTCGTGCGCGCGGGCGCCCGGCCGCCCGCCAGGTCCGCAAACTCGGTCACGGGATAGTCTGCATTCATTTGCTGGATCTCGCCTTCCACGCGGGATTGCGGTTCGTATTCGACGAATACGTTGAGATTCGGCATGCGCAGCACATCGGCGTGCAGTTCGGTCTTCCCGGGGCAATCCCCGCCGACGGCATTCAAATGCATGCCCGGCGCGATCATGGGCGGCGTCAGTATGACGGCGTTCTTCTTGTCCGCGGTGACGGTGGTGATGATGTCCGCGCCTTTGCACGCGGCCGCGCTCGAAGCGGTGCGCACGATGCGCAGATCGCCGAGTTCGGGCATCGACCGCAAATTCTGCTCGAGCTTCGCCGTCGCCTTCGGATCGGTATCGAAGAGCCGAAGCTCGCGGATGCCCGCCATTCGATGGAAGCCTATGGCCTGAAATTCGCTCTGCGCCCCGTTGCCGATGAGCGCCATCGCCCGGCTGTCGGCGCGTGCGAGATAGCGCGCGGCGAGCGCCGACATGGCCGCAGTGCGCAATGCCGTCGTGACGGTCAGTTCGGACAGCAGCAGCGGATAGCCGGTCTCCACATCGGCGAGCACGCCGAAAGCGGTGACCGTGAGCAATCCGGCAGCCGTATTCTTCGGATGACCGTTGACGTATTTGAACGAGTACAGGCGCCCGTCGCTGGTGGGCATCAGCTCGATGACGCCGACGGCCGAATGGCTCGCGAGCCGTGCGGACTTCTCGAATTCGCTCCAGCGACGGTAGTCGCGCTCGATCTCGTTTGCGAGCCGTTCGATGAACGCGCCGGCGCCGATGCGCCCGACGAGCCGCAGAATGTCACTGACGCCGATGTAGTCGATCATGTCCCTATGATCGCCATTCCGGCGGCCAACAAGAAGACAGCAAACTGCACAAAATGCTAGGTCTATAGAGCATAACGCCAGGGTAAAATGGCATAATGTACAATCCGGCGGCGGCTGGCCAAGAGTGTGCTCGATACCATGGATGACCTCGATCGAAGACTGATCGCACTGCTGCGCGACAACGCGCGAACCTCGGCGGCTTCGCTGGCCCAGTCGTTGAAAGTCGCTCGGGGGACGGTGCAAAACCGCCTGGCCAAGCTTGAACGCGATGGCATCATCGCGGGGTACACCGTTCGCCTGCGCCCCAAAGTCGACGAGCAGCGCATCGTCGCGCTGATGACCATTGCCGTGGAAGGCAACCGCATCGAACCCGTGCTGCGCACCCTGCGCGGCGATCCGTCCATCGTGACTCTCTACACCACGAACGGCCGCTGGGACCTGGTGGCCGAGATCCGCGCCGACACCCTGGCGTCCTTCGACCAGGTGCTGAGCCGCATCAGGCGCGTCGAGGGCATCTCCGGGACCGAGACCAGCCTGCTCTTGTCCACGCACAAGCTTTGATCCCCCTGCCGTCGGCGGTAGGCAGCCGAATCCGGATAGCGTCGTGCCGCAACCTTTTGAGCACCGGCCGGTACTGACTCATATACCTCATGCACGGGCGGGAGCGGCGGCGGTCGATGATGTTACGGGTCAACAATTCAACCAAAGAGTGCGACGGTGCGCTCCTGACTGCCATCGCTGCCGGGGACCGCCAAGCCTTGGAGCAATTGTATCTTGGCTATCACCGCAGGCTCGCCCGTTTCTTGTCGCGATTCACGCAACGCTATGAAAACGTCGAGGAGATCATCAACGATACGTTCATGGTGGTATGGCAAAGCGCCCATGATTTTCGCAAGGCTTCGCGCGTCTCCACGTGGATTTTCGGCATTGCCTACCGCACGGCACTGAAGTCGATACGTCGCCAGAAAAACCACGCCGCCGCCCATAGTCTCGACGAATGGCCCGAACTCGCCGTGGAGCCCGTGCTCGACACCGAAGTTGAAGACTGGGTGACGCGCGGCCTCGATTGCCTTCCCATCGAGCAACGATTGACACTCGAACTTGCGTATCACATGGGACATTCGATGGAGGAAATTGCCGAAATAACCGGCGCTCCGGTCGGAACCGTCAAGGCGCGAATGTTTCACGCACGCCAGAAGCTACGCCAGTACCTGCCGACGCTTGGCGGCCGCCCCGACATGTCCGCGAGCAACGAATGAACAGCCACCAGCGAACGCAGCCCAGGCACGAGCAGATATCCGCGCTCATACCCTGGTATATCAACGGAACCATCGGCCAGGTCGATCGACGAAAGGTCGAGTCCCACCTGAGTGCGTGCGCCGCCTGCCGCGAGGACGCGCGGGACGAGCGCCGTATTTTTCAGAAGATCGCCGCAGAGAACCGAGTGGGATATGTTCCGGGGTCGTCGCTCAAGCGCCTCCACAGGGCGCTGGATGGGATCGAGGCTGAAACGCCTGCGCCGCACGCACCGCCGCCGCTCGCGGCATGGCAAACACGGCCTTCTGTGCCGTGGCAGCGTTCGACGCCGTTGCGGGCAGCGTCCGTCGCCCTCCTGGCCATGGCGGCCGGCGTTTTCGCCTCGAGCCAATGGACGTCCGCTCGCTCACCTGCTCCGCATTCCGATTATCACACCGTCACGACTCCCCTCGTGCATCCACCGGGCGAGGTGGTTCGGGCCGTGTTCTCCCCTACGACCACCCTCGGCGAACTGCAGGTTCTCCTCGACGAATGCCAGCTGAGGATTATCTCCGGTCCGACGGAAGCAGGGGTGTATTCACTGGCGCCGACATCCAGCCGGCCCGTGGACCTTTCACTCGCCCTGCTCCGCCAACACGCGGCGGTGCGTTTCGCGGAAAGCAGGCTGCCGAGCACTGACGGCTCCGCTCCGCGATGAGCATGGATTCTTTTGACGCTGCCTGAAAAAAAGCACCCTGCCGTTAAACCTAAACCACCGCCTTGAGCACTCACTCGGTATGCGGCTGTAGGTTCGCGCGGGTCCGTTTTGGGCGGCCTCGACGAGTTCGATGCCCCGCTTTTCGGAGAGACAATGGTTTCCATTCTGGTCTGCCACTCTTATTTTCTGCGTTTGGATCACAAGCAGATGGCACGCGGCAAACCGTATCCGCCGCTCGCCACGCTGCAAGTGGCTGCCATGCTGCGTCGGGCCGGGCACCAGGTGTCGCTGTTCGATGCAATGCTCGCCGACGGACTTGACGACTACAACCGCATGCTGCGCACTGCGCAGCCCCAGTTGGTGCTCATCTATGAGGACAATTTCAACTTTTTGAGCAAGATGTGCCTGAGCACGATGCGCCGCGCCGCCTGCGACATGATTGCCTCCGGGCAACGCGCCGGGGCAAGGGTAATCGCGGCGGGGCCGGACGTCACTGATACCCCGGGACCCTATCTGCGGGCGGGCGCGGAACTCGCCCTGATCGGTGAAGGACTGTCGGCACTGGTGACGGTTCTCCCGCGCATCGACTCGCGGCCGGACGCGCACATCACCGAACTGATCGATGGAGTGTCAGGCATCGCGTGGCATCATCAGGGAACGGTGCAGACCAGGGGCGGCGCTCGCGCGCTGGCGAATCCTCACGATGGCGGCGCGGCGGCGTGGGACCTGGTGGACATGGATCGGTATCGAGCGGCCTGGTCGCAGGCGCATGGCTATTTCAGCTTGAACATGGCCGCCTCCCGCGGCTGCTCTTTTCGGTGCACGTGGTGCGCCAAGCCGATTTGGGGCAATCAATACGTGCAACGAGATCCCGGCGAAGTGGCTCGGGAGATGATCCATCTCAAACAATCGTTCAACCCCGACCATATCTGGTTCGCGGACGACATCTTCGGATTTCGAGTGAACTGGGTCACCGAATTCGCCGCCGCCGTCAACGCCTCGGGCGGCGGGGTGCCTTTTACCATACAAACGCGCGCGGATTTGCTGAGCAGCCATATGGTTCAGGCGTTGCACGATGCCGGCTGCCGTGAGGCCTGGATCGGCGCGGAGAGCGGCAGCCAGCGGGTGTTGGACGCGATGAACAAGGGCACTACGGTGGCGGAAATCCGGATTGCCCGTGAGCGGCTGAAGTCGGCAGGCATTCGCGCCGGATTCTTCATCCAGCTGGGTTACATGGACGAGCAACTCACTGACATCTTGGCGACGCGCGAATTGATCGGCGTCTGCCGCCCCGAGGAGATCGGCGTCAGCGTCTCGTATCCGTTACCGGGCACGAAATTCTACGAAATAGTCAAGGCACAACTCGGCGGCAAGACGCATTGGGAGGAAAGCGACGATCTGGACATGATGTTCCACGGCACCTACACCAGCGATTTCTATCGTGCCGTCAGAAACCTGCTGCATGATGAGGTATCCCTGCATGAGCTGGAAACGACGGCAATGAGCGCCGACCCGAGCGTCGACCGTGGACGCGCGAAAGGCGCGCTGGAACAACGCTGGCACGAGTTGATATCTCGCGAAGCCCAATACCGCTCGCTGCCGCGCGAGTCGGCGGCCACGGGTTAAACGGGGAGTCCATGAACGAGTCCCGCACCGCGATACTACCGCCGACAGCCTTCCGAGGGACGCTGCGCGAGATCACCGAGACTCTGGCAGGCGAACTTGCGTGCTCCTCACAGCACGCGCCCGACTGGTCCGATTTCGAGTGGATGATTGCCAAGGCCGTGGCCGCCATGCACGGCGTCTCACCGCTGTTGCTAAAGACTGTGCGTTGGCACGGCCCCGCAGGCTGGACGGCGTTCCTCGAGGAACAGAGAACTCATACCACGACCCGGCACATCCGAATCGCCGAGTGCCTGCAGCGCATCGATGAGCGCGGGCGCACGGCGGGAATTCCAGCGGTCGCGCTGAAGGGAGCGGCCCTACATGCCATCGGCCTGTACGCGATCGGTGAAAGGCCGATGGCGGACCTCGATTTGCTGGTCAGACCGGCGGATGCGGAGCGCATGGCGCGGCTGCTCGAATCGCTGGGCTTCCATGAAACCGGCGCGAGCTGGAAGGAGCGGGTGTTCACCCCGACCGTTGAACACGCGGCCGACGACTTGGGCGAGCATAAGGACAACGACGTCAAAATCGAGCTGCACGAGAGGATCTGCGAGAAACTGCCGTGGCGCATTACCGATGTAACGGACTGCGTATTTCCGGCGGAGGCGCGTCCCGGCGTGAATGCGTACCCGTCGATGGCCTCCTTGATGATCCATTTGTTGCTGCATGCGGCCGGTGCGATGGCATTTCGGGAGTTGCGGTTGCTGCACCTGCACGATCTCGCGCAGCTCTCGTCGCGGATGACAGAAGCGGATTGGGACGAAGTGCTGGCGCAACGCAACCACGGCGCGGGGCTGTGGTGGGCATTTCCCCCGCTCAACCTGGCGTCGCGATATTTCCCGTCCAAGATTCCAGGTCGCGTCCTTGCAGCCCTGGCCGGCGAGTGTCCGTTCGTACTGCGTGCGGTTTCCGCACGCAAAACGTTGTACGAGGTGTCCTTTTCGTACCCTTGCGTGGACGCCTTTCCCGGCATCGAATGGGCTCAGTCGATTTGCGAGTTGCTCGAGTATACCGTGAGCCGCGTGAGACCCAGCGCGGCACATGTCGCGCACCGCGTGTACACGGCGAAAAGTCAAGTCTGGGCGTCTCAAAGTCAGTGGGCACACCTGTCGCAGGGGCGGCGTATCGTTCGCTGGGTGACTTCGCGGCCACCCCGCGCGGTCACCACGCACGCGGTGAGCGCGGCGCTCAGGTGGGGGCAATGAGTGTATTGAGTGCCAAGCGGAATTCGCCGACTGTGGGCCGGGTGTCGTTGCTCGCGAGGCTGCTCGGTAAGTGGATCTCTCTGGGCCATCGGCTATTGGGGAGGGGTCGGTACGACGATTACCGCATAGAGCGAGTTTTTGGCGTGCCTTTCGTAGTTACGCCGAGTGTCTTCAATCCGAAACTGCTTCGCACGGGAGAATTCTTCGCCTCGCAAATCGATTCGACGCTCGTGCAGCACGATTGGGAAATCTTGGACATGGGCACCGGCTCCGGTGTTTGCGCGGTGTTCGCGGCAAAGCATGCGCGAAGGGTAGTAGCGGTGGACATAAACGCCGCGGCCGTCCGATGCGCCGGAATCAATGCGCTTCTGAACAATCTGGAAAACAAGATCGATACTCGCCACGGAGATCTGTTCGCGGCCGCCCCCGGCGAGCGTTTCGATCTAGTTCTATTTAATCCACCCTTTTACCGCGGCACGCCGCGGGACGACCGCGATCGGGCTTGGCGCTCGAGCGACGTCGCGGAGCGATTTGCAGCGGGACTCTATGCACATCTGAAACCCGGCGGTTTCGCACTTGTCCTGCTCTCGACATTCGGGGACGCGCGCTTCTTTCTCGAGGAATTTGGCAAGCAGGGTTTTGAGATCACGATGTTGGCACGGCGCCGGTTCGTAAATGAAAGGGTAGCGATATTCAAGCTCTCGCCACCGGCCAATTGAGACGTTGCATCATTGGCCGCCTGACTCAAAGGTTATTATGACTCCTTCACGGCGCGTTTTGCTCGTCAACCCGAAAATCACCTCACGGAGCAAGGCCCGGTTTCCATTGTCCGTGTTGACGATGGCGGGATCGATCGAGGGTGAATATGACTCGACTATTATAGACGGCAATGTCGAAGTCGACTGCGTTGCGGAAACTTTGCGCGCGTTGGGTACGAACGTCTACGACGCGGTCGGTATCACCGTCATGGGAGGCCCGCAGGTCCAAAGCGCGATCGATGTCTCCAAAGCGATCCGCGCGCGCTTTCCTCTCGCTCCCATCGTCTGGGGTGGTTACTTTCCTACGCTCTATCCGGCGGCCGCCATCAATGCCCCATACGTGGACTACCTCGTTCGAGGACAAGGCGAGGACACTTTCCTTGCACTGTTGAGTGCAATCAACGATGGCTCTGTTAGCGATTTGGGTGTTATCGCGGGATTGACGTGGCGCAGCGGCGGAGAGGCGGTGCACAACGGTGATCGGAAGTTCGCAGTCCCTCGGCCGTCGGCGAATTTGCCATACGAAAAGCTCGGAAATCTGCGGCAGTACCTGCCGCGGACGTTCATGGGACAGCGCACGGCTGCGTATCAGGCCGCGCTCGGTTGTCGATTCCGCTGTACGTTTTGCGGAGTTGCCGCCATGTTTCGCGGTGCAACAGCATTGCCCGCCGCCCACCGCCTCGAGCGGGACCTCGTCTTTCTGCGCGATCGAGCCGGCGCAGACTCCATCCAATTTTACGACCATAATTTCTTCGATCGCGAAACAGATATGATGCCGCTGCTCGAGGTCCTGGCCAAACTTCAACTGCCGTGGTGGTGCTACGCCCGAGCCGACGCGCTGCTGAATTTGTCGGCAGAAGGGTGGGCGCTGGTACGAAAAAGCCATTTGCGAATGGCATATATAGGAGCCGAATCCCCTAACGACGAGATTCTACGCTCTATACGTAAAGGCACCCGTTCGGATCAGACCATGGCTGTTGCGGAGCTTTGCCGGAGAAATGGCGTGATTCCTGAATTGTCATTCATGGTGGCGCCACCCCAAGACCCGGAAGGTGAAACGGAAAGGACTTTTGATTTTATTCGCCGCATCAAACGCGTAAATCCGGACTCCGAGATTATCGTATACGTCCACACTCCGTTGCCGCCAGACAGCGTTCCTGGGAATGGACGCGGCAAGCTCAAACCCTTGCTGGATCATGAGGGCAGGCCCGTAGTTTTCCCGAAGACGCCTGAAGAGTGGACAGAGCAGCGCTGGATAGATTATTCGTGTCATGCCGATGCGCCGTGGGTGACCGCGCGCTTGCGCCGCCGAATACGAAATTTCGTGACCGTTCTAGGGTGCAGATATCCTACGGTGCAAGACGCTCAAGCGCCACCTTGGACAAAATCGGCCTTGCGGGCGCTGGCGTCCTGGCGATACCGCTTCTGTCGCTATGACCGCCCCTGGGAACTCGATCTTGTAAAACACCTCATTCGATTGGCAGACCCCCGCGTGTCCAGCATCTGAAGCGGAAGGAGGAGCTTTCATGAATACTGATAGCTCGGTCGCGCTTGGACGATTTCGCAGGGTGACGACCCTTGGGACAATCGGACCGTCCCCCCCTCTTGTATCAGTGATCATTCCGAGCTTCAATCGTCTGCAGTTTCTCCCGGCGGCAATCGGCTCGGTATTCAATCAAACGTTGACCGACTGGGAGTTGCTCATAGCCGATGACGGATCGGACGAACGTACTAGGGCCTATCTACGCACTCTTAGCCGTCTTCCGAAGGTCATGGTCATGTGGATGCCGCACACGGGTAGTCCCGCCACAGTCCGCAACGCCGCTTTGCACAACGCCAGCGGTGAATACATCGCGTTTCTGGATTCCGACGACATTTGGGCGGTTCGCAAGCTGGAACTCCAAGTTGCGCAATTGCGTCAACGAACGGAGTGCCAGTGGAGCTATACCGCATTCACCAACATCAACGGACAGGGCGACACACTTCCCGGGGAATCCGAACGCCGCTGGGCTCCCTGCGAAGGGGAAATCTTTGATGAGATATTACGTGGCGAGGTATCGATCAGGACCCCCAGCGTACTGGTCGCGCGCCAACTACTGGTGGACTCCGGCGGCTTCGACGAATCGATGCGCTCCGCGGAAGACTACGACCTATGGCTTCGATTGGCGCTTCGCAGCGATATCGCGCTCATCGACGAGCCTTTGGTGCGGATACGTTCTCACGATGAGAACCATAGCGCCGACTGGGCGAGCGCATATTTGGGACAGGATCATACTTTCAAGAAGCTACAATCCTGCGTCGATCGAAGGCGGCGCTCGCTTCTGCGGCGGGCGCGGACCAGAAACGCACTGAAACTCTCGTGGCAATACGCGGTTTTCCGAGATCCCACGGGTTCCTTACGGGTGCTGTTGCAAAGTTTCCCTTTCTCCTGGCCATATCTCGAGTGGTGGGGAAAGGCCCTCAGGATCGGTTTACGCGCCCTGATCCCCAAAACCCTGCTCGCATTTGCCCATCACATACAAGGCCGCGCGTGAGTCTGGTTACTGACATCTGGAGATTGCTCGATCGCCGCCAGCGACGGGAACTGGTGCTTTTGCATGCAGCAACCCTGGTAATGGCAGCCTCGACACTGGCAGGCATTGCGGCGGTTGTACCATTCTTTGCCGTACTGGGCGATCCGGCGTCGATCGACCGCAAAGTTACCCTGTCCTGGCTGTTCCGACATTTCGGCTTCAGCGATCAACGCGACTTCCTAATCGCCCTCGGCGTGTCGTTTCTAGCTCTCGTGCTACTCGCAAACGCAATAAACCTAGCAGGCTCTATTGCGATGAATCGGTTCGCCCATCGCATCGGCAATCATTTTTGCGTCGCACTATTCGACGAGTATATACACCGCGACCATCAATTCCATATGGCGTCCAACAGCGCCACTCTTTTCAACAATATCGCATGGGAAGCCAGCCGCGGAATCACTGGCATACTGCAATCATTCTTTATCCTCAGCACCAATGCGGTCACCTGTTTATTGATTATGGTATCCGTCATTTTTGTCAATCCTATGATTGCATTCGCTGCCGTCGCCGCGCTGACCAGCAGCTACGGGTTGATTTATCTGCTTGCCCGGCAGCGATTATTGAACAACGGCACGCTGGAAAGTTTGTACACGGAGGAGCGAACAAAAACGGTCAGCGAAACTCTAGGCGCTATTCGGGAAATCATCGTCTCTGGCAGTCAGACATTCTTTCGGGAACGATTCGAGCGATCCTCTTTGGCGCTTTCGCGCGCCACCCTCAACACACATGCAATCTCACAGAGTCCAAGACCGATTCTAGAATGCATAGTGGTCGCCGGTCTGGTTGGTGCCGCGCTTCTCTTGGTCAATCGAGGAGAGCAAGGCCGATTGTGGCTCGCACAGCTAAGTTTTTTGGGGTTTGCCGCTTACCGGCTGCTACCCGCGCTACAGCAGATCTTTCATGCCATAGTGAAGATACGAGGGGACCGCGTCGCGTTTGCGATTATTGCCGATGACCTTCGTTGCGCATCGAGAGAGCGCCGCAATGAGACGAAGACAGGATTGGTATCAAGCCGCACGGCCTGGCTCGGCCGACCGCGCGACGAGATTCTATTGACGCAGGTGAACTTTCGATATGCTGCCGATCGACCTCTTGCGATAAGGCAGGTGACGCTGAAGATTTGCGCGGGGACAACCGTCGGGTTAGTTGGGCCTAGCGGCTCTGGAAAGACTACGGTTGCCGAACTCATTCTGGGCCTCCTGGCGCCCACATCGGGGACCATCGCGATTGACGGTGTCGTACTGAATAGCGGCAATCGCGCGGATTGGCAGGCGACCATTGGCTATGTTCCACAACATCCCTTCCTTTTCGATGCCTCGCTGGCTGAGAACATTGCACCGGCGACCGCCATCGCGGAAATCGATGTAGCCCGCATGAACGAGGTGGTGCGGCTCGCTCAACTCGATGAACTCGTCCGCAGCCTTCCGAATGCACACGCTGAAATAATCGGTGAGCGCGGTGCCAGACTGAGCGGCGGTCAGCGGCAGCGCGTCGGTATAGCGCGCGCGCTTTATCGTCGGAGTTCCGTGCTCATTCTTGATGAAGCTACCAATGCCCTGGACGGCATGACGGAAAGTGAGATTATGTCTACTCTGGAGCGCCTCCGGGGCACCCACACCGTTATTTTGATCGCGCATCGATTGAGCACTGTGAGAGCATGTGATGCGATCTTCGAATTAAACAACGGCGGGGTCATTGCCAGTGGAACCTTCGAGGAGTTGACTCGACTATCCCCTGGATTTCAATCGGCGCTTCTCGGTACAAGGCATCCCGCCCGTGTGCTGTGATCTAAGTGGATGGTAGGCTGCGGCGCCACACTTCATAGGGGGTCGTCAAGTTTAGGATAAATCTGAGCCATCCGCGTTCCCCATCCACGAATACCCGAGGCAGTCGGAAGCGATCGTCATTCGCGCAGGCAATCCCGGGTTCCAGACTCACCGCCGAGCGATAACCAGCCCGCTTGACGAGTTCTGCCGTTGCGCCCTTAAAGCGCCCGAAAGGATAGGAGAAATGATCGATCGGAATGCCGTATGCTGCGCGCAAGACGTCGCGGCTTTCGACTATTTCCGGCCACGCTGCAGCGTCAGCCATGTCTTGTAGTCTCGGATGCGACCGCGAGTGCGACCCTATTTCCATACCAGCGCCGAGCCAGCGTTGCACCTGGTCATGATCCATGAGCGGCTTCTCTTCCTCCAAATATGCGGCGTCCCAAAGATTGAGCTTGCCGACCGCGTCACTGACCAGATAGCACGTCGCGCTGAAGCCGTATTTCAGCAGCAACGGCAATGCCTGAGTGAGCGTGTCCGCGTAGCCGTCGTCGAACGTGAGTGCGACAAGATTATTTCGCGTCCCTGCCCCGAGTTGGCGCAACCCGGTACCGATCGACACGCCCCGCATACCCAATCGGCGGATTGTCCAAAGTTGCCGATCGAGCTTCGCCTGATTCACATACAAGAGCCGGAAGCGGCTGTGCTCGGGACTTTGCCCAATATTGTGGTAGCAAAGAATCGGTAACTTCGACATACACGATACCTCGAGGGGTTGCGTTCAGCGATCCATCGGGGATGCAAGCGCGCCCAATCCAGCAGCCCACGCTTGTGGCGGGCACCTCGAAGGGCTTCGCACGAATGCCATCACGTGCAACTACCCTACCTCGCATGTGTCGCGCGATTGCAGCGTAGGTAATTGCGACGATGCGATGCCCCTGCACTGCCTTGATCGGCTCATCTATTGCATTCGGTGCTTGCCGTGTCAGTTCGCACCCCGATGTTCGCTGTTTCGAGCAAAGAAACGGCGCGAGCGAACACTCCTTCGGGGCTGAGCCTGCTCAGGCAAAACACGTCCCCTCTGCGGCAGATCGCTTGCATACAATTTCCGCAAGGCAGATCGGACGAGTCGAGGAAAAGACTATGTCGCCCAAGCGGCCTCGACCAGTCGCTTCGCGTGCTGCCAAATAAAGCAACCACCGGTGTCCCTGACACCCAAGCCATGTGCATCAACCCTGAATCTTCCGACAATACCAACGTAGCGCGTTGTAACAGGGCGAATGCTTCTGAAGGAGTGGTCCGGCCGACCAGATTGATAAGGTCGCCTCCCAATTCCTTTTCAAGGAAGGCTGCTTTTTCGGCGATGAACGACGTCCCCAACACGAGGAATTTTGTTTCCGGCCGTAGTTGCAGCCATTGTCGCGCGAACGATACGTACTTGTACATTTCCCAGTTGCGCGTGACGAAAGCGCCGGCCGGATTCAATACGACTAGCTTTTCCGTCTCCTTCAATCCTCTATTTAAGGTGCTCGTCGCCGGGAATGGCTTTCGTAGCCGCAAACGGGTATCCATCTGATTGTTTCCCAGTCCGACTGCTTCTATGGTCAGCCGGTTTCTCTCCCCCGCAGACATCGGAGAGAATCGGTCAAAAGCGGCCCATGCTGTGGGTTGTAGAGCTTTCCGCACTATTCGACTGATTATATTGTTCTGCAGATCGACGATGACATCATATCGCTGCATGAACAATCGCGGCAATAATAGGAAAGTACTCCACAGTTGTTTTCTGAAATTTCGTGCACCCCCAAGGGAATACACATGGTCGAAAAGATCGATATTTTTGGGAATATCCTCCGTTTCTTCTCTTGTAAGAAAATCCAATCGCCCTTCGGCGGGCAGCGAATTGCGCAAGCATTGCAAATAAGGGAGTGTGATCACAACATCCCCCATTGCCTGTAGACGAATGGCCAATACCCGCCGCGGGGGCTTCGTTTTGGTCCATCGTTTGCAGGAAATAGTCATGACGGTGTCTGTGATACGAGCTTTTCTCATAGTGCTGGACCGGCGGATTCCGGTTCGAAAGAACAACGTTTCTAGATCAGCCCCTTATAGAGCGCTTGGAAGCGTTCCGCAGTGTAGTCGGCATCCTCTCGTACGGCTCGCCTCATGGCCTCGGTCGCGATAGCGACCCGCAGGCGTTCGTCAGACAACAGTTGTACTATTGCGCCGGTGAGACCAGCCCAGTCACCGACCGGAACCGCGATAGCGGCATTTGGCGCCCACTCGGCGATGTGACCAACGGCAGTTCCTACGGTGGGAATACCTGCGACCGCCGCCTCGAGCATGGCCAACGGACCCGCCTCGTGACGGGATGAGTGGATCAACAGATCAGCTTGCTCCATGAGCGGCCGCAATTGGCGCTGAGGCAAAAATCCGCGGAATCTGACCGCATGCGAAAGGCGCAATTTTTCGGCTAATGCGTGAATCTCGCCGTGGAGCGTGTCCTCACCGACGATGTCCATCTCGAAGTCCAAGCGGGATTCTACGAGCGATGCGAGCGCGCGCAGCAGGGTCGCTTGGTCCTTGACGCGGTTCAAACTCGCAACATGGATCAGCATTGCGGGTCCGTTTCCCTGTCGGCGGACGGGCCTGCGTGGAGGCCATGTATTCAAATCGACGCCAAGCGGCACACGCTGCGCGCTCAGACCGAGCGCTGATAGCGCGTCGAGCACCGGAGCGCTTGCAGCCGTTATACAGGACGCGCCGCGCAGTACCAACCATTCTCTTACGCGCCCCCTCCGGGTCTGCATGCCGCCGAAGCCTATTTCTGGCATCGAGACGAGTTCGCCGCCGGCGATGTGTACGAGACTCGGTATACCCAATATTTTCCCCGCCGCCACTGCAATGAGACCGCACGCTCCCGACCAGATCGCATGCACGATATCGAAACGTGCAGTGCGATGCATCATGCATATGGCCCGTATGGCCCGCGGGCGCGTATGGCCGAGGCCGATATTGTGGATACGGGCTCCAAGAAGATTCCACTCGTCCGGTCGAATCTCCTGGTTCAAGGCGAAGACCTGAACATCGTTGTTGATCGCGAGCCGCTGTACCAAGGCTAGCAGCGCAGGTATCACACGATACTCTCCCGATCGATCAACGCCCCCCGGGACTACCAACGCAATACGCATACCGTGACTACCTTGAATCAAACGCGTTCCAGCTCCAACAAGTAATGATCGGCGAGCGCGGGCAACGGCCACAGGGTTTCGAAGCGGCGTTCTATCCGATCGAGCGCGGCGAGTATGCGTGGATAACGGACCATCTGCGTCTCAGTATATGGCGGGGGCAGCAACGCTCCTATCGCGGACACGCGCAACGGCCGAAACTCAGGGGCGAACGCTCGACGGGATTTAGTGATGGAAGGGTATTGGACCGCAATACCCGACCATCGCGCTCCTTTACGTCGCAGACGCCGAAAGGCCGCCATCAGATTACCTTGCGCCAAAAACCAAACCCATTCCCAAGGCACGGCCGGACCCATGAGGCATACAATTGCAACCGCCCCGGGCCGGAGCTTTCTTGCCAAAGCACGCGCGCTTCCTCGCAGGTCGCTCACGCAATTGAGCCCTCCGAAATTGGACAGCACTCCGTCGAATGGCCCCTCATCGAAAGTATCGAGTTCCTCCCAGGCCAATCGTTGAAACCGTGCGCGTGCAGTTCCCTTAGAGGTACTCAGCTTCTTTTCCGCAACCCGCAGCATCGCGGGTGAGACGTCGGTAGCCAGTACCTCCACTCCATGCTGCACCAGCCACAGCGCGTCTTCCCCCGTGCCGCAATTCATCTCGAGAACCCGCGAGCCCGAAGCGAATCGGGCGGCACATCGCGCCCATACCGCTCTGCGCATCATGGCGCCGATGGTGGTCCTGGTGAATTGGCCATCGTAAGCGTCCGCCATCGTGTCGAATACCGGAAGCATGGTGGACAAACTAGGCCTCCGTTTCCGAGGAGACTGCCAACATCGAATCTCGGGCGCGCATTGCAGCGGCCCGGCGTAAAGCTGCTTCGGCGGGATTCCTGCCTTCGATTCGAGTGGCTTCCACCTCATTGTTTAGCCAAGAATCGGCCTGCTTGTAGTAGGCGCGCGAATGCCTGCCCTTGATCCGGAAATCGCGATCCGTCGCTTTCGACCATTGCTTGTCGGTAACGACGAGGTCACCGGCATTTCGAAAAAATCCCGTATTCTTGATCGGATATGCGACGGTGGTTAGATGAATGTCCGGCTGACACTTCGTTACTAGATCCACGGTTGCCGCGATGTCGTCGATTTTCTCGCCCGGATATCCCCACATCAGAAACATCCCGACCTGGATACCGTACCGTTTCGCCGCATGAGCGGCCCAAAGTACCTGATCCACTTTGACGCCGCGCTCCATGCCGTCGAGTATGCGCTGACTGCCGCTCTCCGACCCGATCCAAATTCGATAGCAGCCCATATCTGCGAGCGTTTGCAGCACTTCATCCTTCATCATGCGGTCGGCGCGCGAGATGGTTTCGAACGGCACGCGCAAATTGCGGCGCTTCAGTTCCTTCGCATACCCGAACAGCCACGGATGACTAATCGTGAATACGTCGTCTGCATACCAAACCTGATCCGGTCGGTACGCTTCCATAATGTGTTCAAGCTCGGCCGCGCTATCAAGGTAACTGCGGCGGCGATGCGTATAGCCGAAAACCGCATGTGAACACCAATTGCACTTATAGGGGCAGCCCCGTGCTGTGATCATATTCACGCTGCCCATGCCATGCTTTTCACGCCAAACGTTCACGTAGCGAGCCTGATCGATCCGGCCGCGATCCGGCCAGGGAATGGAATCGAGGTCGGCGATTTTGGTGCGCTCGGGGTTCGTTACCACCATGCCGTGTTCGTCGCGAAATACCGTACCCGTCACGCCGTGCAGGTTGTGTGGCCCGCGCGCCGCGAGCGCGGGCAGCAATTCTGCCATGGTAGTCTCACCTTCGCCCACGACGATGACATCGGCGCCGGAGGCAAGATACTCCGCCGGATAATTTGCAGATTCGGGGCCGCCCAAGACTGCCGTCCATCCCTGACGCTTCGCGGCGGCGATGATGTCCAGCACGGGTCCGCGGGTCATCAGATTGGTGTATATCCCGATGACGCCGCGGCCTTGCGCAAGGCGATCGAGTAGCTGTTGGCGCTGCGCAAACGTCGAATCGAAAATCTCTACGTCGAAGCCTTCGCGTCGTAGGTACCCAGATATGTACAGCAACCCCAGGGTCGGATAGGGACGCATGATCTGCATTTCCTTCTCGTCCTCGAAAAGAAAATAGCCGTGGGTAAGGAGCAGGTCGCTCATTGTCAATTCCACTTTTGGCTTGGTTTGAAGGCCTTGTTGTCAGTATGTTCGGCCACGCTGGCCCAGGAAGAAGAGCCGCATGTTGGGTTGGTACCGCAAGGGTCGAAAAATGTTGCATGGCGACCCGTCAATCGGCCACACGGCAATGGCTCCGCTCGCAGCGCAAGACGATCGCGCCACATCTAGGCGTCGCCCAGCAGGGACTGCAACGCAGCGACTGACTCACGTGGATGCGTTCCTCTGAGCAACTCGAACGACTTGAGCCGCAAGATCTTGTCACGGAAAATGTGCCATTGCGGCTGGCGTGCGGCGTACGGCTGAGCTTCCACCAATTTTTTCAATGTTGCTGTTCTTGACAAACGACTGAGCAGTGGGCCACTCCCAGCATGCCGGGTGGACAGGAATACGATTCCGACGATCTGCGGCGGCGCTTCGGCGACGCAGAAGCGTTTTCGCCGAATGTCCACCTCGAACTTCTCTACGCCGCTTCTACGGCGGATGACGGGCGAGCGTCGAATCACTGTCCGATCGCTCGGACGATCGATCCAGCGAAGCGACTCAGCGCGCACATGGAGAAAATTTGAAACTCCCGTGGCCAGCAAGGTATCAGCCGAGACGAACACACTGTCTTCAGACAGAAGATCCAGTCCGGCCAGTAGAGAGTGCAATGCGACGGTTGATTTGCCGGCCCCGCTGCCGCCCATTAACAGCAAGCCCTTGTCATTCTGGCCAATGCAGGCCGCGTGCAGCGGTACCAGATCTTGAGCACGCGCCGCGAGCGTGAACACGGCGAACTCGAGGAACTCATACCGGACATGATACGGAAATCTGAGCATTTTCTGCGCAACCACGATCAGGGCGGAGCGTTGCGCCGGTGACAGCACGACAAAGGTCGAACGATGAGTGGCGCCGCCCAGGTACCCCGCACCGTTGAGCAATGCAAGGCTTGGAGGCTGCAAATTAGATCGGCTCGAAGGCGTTAGATAAAGGCTAACTTTGAAATCGCGTGCAACCCCCGGCAATCGGTGCTGCGGCAACCTTGCATAGGCGGAGTCCACAATTCGCAACAGCTTCGGGCTGTTGCTGTCGAAGTGAAATCGCCCTCCAAGTAGCCGCACGGTACGGGGAGGCGGCATGCGTGCTTGCTCATGAAACGGATCGGGCGAAAGATCGTTGATCCTGGAAGCCTTGTTACGCGTCATATGCCTTCGGGGACGGTAGACGTGAGGAATTGTTCAAAAGAATCCATGCAGCTCGACGAAGTACAGCCGTTGGTGCTCGGAGTTGACCTGCGGGATACCATCGTTGTAGCGCAAGCCGGTTCGTAGCTGCACGAACTGAATCGGCGAGAGTTCGTACACCAGGCTCCAACGTGTTTGCTCGCCGTTCGGCACCGCGCGATTTGGGTTGAGAAACTCCTGCGTGACCTTTAGATTGTTGCCCTTGGCGATGAGCCAGTTCGCCTCGAGAAGGGTGGCAAGTTGCTTGCCTTGGGATTTGGCGATGCTCTGGTCATTCGTTATTTCAGCCTGCGCAAGCCATGAGATCGGTCCGGTTCTGACCCCGCCGAATAGTCCATAGGCACGCTTGCTGCCGCCGGACTGTGCGTTCAAGTTGGCGGCCAGTCCGACCCGCCATCGAGACTCCACGTAAATCAACTGTCCGCTGGACTGTTTGCCATTGCTCGCGACAGGGCCGCCGGCGGTACCGTTGCTCAAGGCCAATTGCGCATCCCAATGACCGCGCTCCCAGCCGAATTCCACGCCGCGATCCGGCGTGGTCATGTTGATACCGGTGGCGGTCAACGCGAAGGCGCTTTGATCCTGAAGGCGCAGTCCGAAAGGCAGATACAATTGCCCGGCTTTCAGATACCAGTCGTGCCCAGCCGACCAAAACAACATATAGGCTTCGCGGTTCAATGCCCCCCCGGGGGCCACCTGTTCGTCGACATACGCCAGCAAGCGATTGGGGATGACATCCGCTTCCATGTAGACGCGCGTCTGTTCGAGCGCGAACTCGTCGACCGACTTGGTGTGCGGTGCCTGGGTCAACGACGCATGGAATCGCAGGTCGCCGCCGGCGCGCAAATACTGCCCCAACTGACCTGTCCAATTGTCGGTGCCGGTGTCCAGATGTTGCGCAGGCAGCACTGTCTGGGCGAATACGTCTCCAAAGGTGGTGCGCAACCCGCCGCCGGTTGGATTCACATGGCATTGCCCGCATTTCATGCCCAGTTGAACCGCTAGATAGGGTTCTGCGTGGGCCGCATAGGTACCTAACGCGAGCACCAGCAGTACGCAGCGTCGGGCAATTCGAAAGCATGCATCCATCATCGAGTCGGCTCCACGGTGAACTCAAACGAGTGATCGGCGCCCAGCGTGGCCGCTTGGAGATTGGCCACCGCACCGCCGCCGGTACCGCGCACCGTGACCCGATAGGTCCCCGCAGCGAGCGGCGCAGCGGGAGTGATCAACACCACGGCCGGATTGCTCGCTGCGACCGTGCTGCTGATCGCAGACCTCTGTGTACCGAGGGAGGCCGCGGTTGATTCCGGATCAGGCGGCTCAGCGATGCGTTCGACGGATAGGGTCGATTCATTGATGAGCGACGCGTCGACCTCCTGAGTGAAGGTCACCACGATGCGTTTCACCGGGGCTGTCAGAATCGCGGTGTGCGCGGGCGCAGTGGACTGGACCGCGAAGGCGCTAGCCGTCGCCGTTGGCGCGTTTGGCGCACCATTGGTGACCCATTGACGAATGGCGTCGATGGTCGCCTGCGGCAGCGGCGTTTCACCGAATGGCATTTGCGCGCCATCGATACCCGCCGCGCCTTCGATCTTCAGCACCATGTAGCTGTTGTTCGGATCGCCGGCCTTCACCCTTAGCAAAGAGGGTCGTTCGGCGCTCGGTACCCCGACCAATAGATTGTAGCTATGCGCAGCATCGAGCTGGAGGCCTTCCGGCGCGCTCGCTCCGATATGACATTTTGAGCAGATCGGCGTGAAGACGTTGTCCTGAATCGACTTGAAGTCCGCAGTGACAGCTCCCCCCGAGCTGCTGCCCGATGCGATGGGTTGGCCGTTCTGGTCGAGCCCCTGCCCATTGCCTGCGCAGCCCACCGCAAAAGAAAACGTCCCCAATGCCGCCCAAGACCTCAATCGGCCGACTTTCATGCTTCTACCCGCAATCCCTGTTGTCTCGGTAGGTACCCGCAAACCGCGCGAGGGTTGAACGCGCGCAGCTTTTCTTTCGGGGCGCCGGTCGGCGAGGGCCGGGGGAAGCTAGAGGGCGGGCCACGCTCGGGCTCGACGGATTTCCCAATTGGCGCCTGTGGGAGCCGTTGGCGGCGCGCCCGAACTGAGTTATCCTATACGCTATGTAGTTGACGTATAGGTAATGCTTTGGCGCACGGTGAGCAGGAAATGAGGGAAGCGACGGGACAGTTGTACTCGGTCACCGAACTGGGACTTGACTTGGGGGTCACCGCGCGAACCATTCGGTTCTACGAAGATAAGGGTCTCATCGCCCCACAACGTGCCGGCAACAACAGGGTCTACACCCAACGCGATCGAGCGCGCATGATTCTGATACTGCGCGGCAAAAAGCTGGGGTTTACGCTGCGGGAAATCAAGGAATACCTTGATCTGTACGATGCCGATCCCACGCATGCCAAGCAGCTGCGCCTGCTTCTGGGCGCGGTGCGGAGCCGCATTCTGCAACTCGAGGACCAACGAGTGGCGTTGCACCAGGCGATCGCCGAACTTCACGAAGTCGAGGCACAGGCCCGAGACGCGCTTGCGACGCTCGACTCGGATACTCAACATCTCATATCCCCGTCGCGACGGGGCGGACTCAATCGGAGCACCCAGCAATGAAAAATGTCGTAATCGCAGGCTACGCCCGCTCACCTTTCACTCTCGCCAATAAGGGAGCGCTGGCACGGGTACGCCCCGATGATCTCGCTGCCCAGGTTGTCGCCGCTCTCATCGAACGCACCAAGGTGCGGCCGCAGGATATCGAGGACGTGATCGTGGGCTGCGCCTTTCCGGAAGGCGAGCAGGGTTTCAACGTCGGTCGCTTGATAGGCCTTCTGGCCGGATTGCCGCAGTCGGTTGCCGGCATGACGGTGAATCGCTTCTGCGGCTCATCCATGCAGTCGGTGCACATCGCCGCCGGCCAGATTCAGCTCGACGCGGGCGACGTCTTCGTCGCCGCGGGCGTCGAGAGCATGACCCGCGTGCCCATGATGGGCTTCAATCCGCTGCCCAATCCTGCGCTGCAGGGCGCTTACATCAGCATGGGCGATACCGCCGAAAACGTCGCCGGTAAGTGGCGCATCAGCCGCGAGAAGCAAGAAGCCTTCGCCGTGCGCAGTCAACAACGTGCTGCGGCCGCGGCGCGAGCCGGGCGCTTCGCGGACGAAATCGTGCCGATCAAGGCCAAGGCCGGCATCGTCGACATCGACGGGTGCGTCCGGCCCGACACCACCGCAGCCGCCCTGGCCCAATTGAAGCCGGCCTTCTCGCAAACCGGCACCGTAACCGCCGGCACCTCGTCCCCGTTGACCGACGGCGCCTCGGCCGTGCTCGTCTGCAGTGAGGCTTACGCGGAGAAGCACGGCCTCACACCGCTCGCGCGCGTCTTGAGTGTGGCGGTCGCGGGCTGCGCGCCGGAGATCATGGGCATTGGCCCCGTGGGTGCGACGCAGAAGGCGCTGCTGCGCGCGAAGCTCGAGATGTCGGCCATCGACGTGGTGGAACTGAACGAAGCCTTCGCCAGCCAGGCGCTCGCCTGCGCTCGCGATCTCGGCATTCGCGACGAAACCCTCAACATCGA
>JALYHU010000117.1 GCA_030776345.1 Pseudomonadota bacterium
CTGCGCCGCGCAGTGGTCCCGAAGACCGCTAGCGCGTCTCAAGCTTTCGGGACACCGTTGCGCGCGGGCCTCGCGGTTCGCGCGCAACGCAGCGCCTGCGCGGCCGTGCGGCTCGGTGCAACCTAACAACCTAAGCTCCAGCTTCCTCAGCGCCTTACGCGCAGTCTCAGATCCACGCCAAGGCTGATCATAAGCAGCGACGCCGTAAATCCCCGCAGTGCAGCAATTGCATAACGGCCGAGCACGAAAGCCACGGATGCTCCCAGGCTGGCGCGCCTCATGGCCAAAAACGATGCCGCCAGCAACAGCCCGGTACCCACATAGGCCAGCGTCCAGGCATGCCGTTCTGCGGCCGGTAACGTTCGCGCCGGCACCTGTTCGCCGGGGAGTTTTCCGCGCAGACCGTAGGCAACCACCACCAGGACGATTGCAAACCCGACCAGCGAACTGACATCCTGCAGTAGCCTCGTACCGACCAAGTGCCGGCCGGCGATCTCGACAATGGGATCATCCAGTGCCGGAAACATCCTGATCCCTCGCGCGCCCTCGTGCGTGAACGCGTCCCAAACCAGGTGCGTAAAAGCCCCCGCGAAAACTCCGCATGCGGCCAACGCCCACTGTTTGATGCTGCCGATATCCACCGGCTCGGCGAAAGCGCGCCACCGTGAATAGGCACCATCGGGCAATAGTTCCGTGACCGCAGGTTTGACGAGCAGCTGAAACACCCAGAACGTCGCCAGTCCCACCGGCAAACAAAACGTGAACAAGCCAATGGCGCTGTGAGTTTCTATTCTCGCCGGGCGCCACGGCATCAAGAAACCGAAATCGGGAACCATGCTTCCAATGACGGTGGCCGAGAGTACTCCCCAGCGTGCAAGTGGACGGGAAAACGGCACTACGGCAGCGACGTGCGATATGGTGAAGGGCATCGATACCTAAATGCATGGGCCTTGCTGCGCACATTACAGTAAATCCGCGCAGCTGTGACCGGAGTCTCGCTTTGCGTGCGGACACCATTCCGGACCAGTACATTGCTCTAGAATGGGCTCCCGCGGCCGGCTTCCCGCGGCGGAAAAATCATACTATGACCGATACCGTAAAGATCCCGCGTCCGAAATTCCCGCGCAGCAATCAAGGCTCGAGCGGGCGCGTGGAGCACGACGCGCGAGGCAATGCGGTTTGGGTAAGGAGCCGCGCTACCGACACGGTGGAAGTCGAGTTCAATCCCGCCCTGGACATCGTCGACGAGTCGCCCGGAACGTCATTCCCGGCGACCTCGCGAGAAAAGAAAAGCCGCTCCTAACCGTCGGGCGGCGCCAACCGTCGCTGCCGCACGGTCAGGCAGGGACCCGCGCCCCGCCTGACACCGCGCACCTTTCAAGATCCGATCTGAATCCGTCGGGGCATTGCCTTGGCCTGTTTCGGTATGGTTACCGTCAACACGCCATTCTTGCCCGCGGCGTTGACCTTCTCGCCGTCGGCCGTGTCCGGCAACACGAAGCGGCGATGGAAATGACCCGTACCGCGCTCCGTGCGGCGAGCCTGCGCCTCGTCCCCCGGCTTGCCGACGAGCTGCTCGGCGCGCAGCCCGGAGAGCGTCAAGATCCCACCGTCCAGCGTCAACTCGACCTGCGACGGATCGACACCCGGCAAGTCCACATAGAGTTCGAATCGGTCCGTGTACTCATGGATATCCACCGGGGGGATCCATGTGGCCGTCGCCGAACTGCTGTCGTTCTCACGCACGTTGCCGAACAACTTGTTGATCTCATCCTGCAAGCGCGGCATTACGCTCCAGTAGTCTTGTCGCATCACACTGCTCATAACGGCACTCCTATCGTTGGTTGGTTTCAAACCCCTCGCGCAGCGCCCGAAGGTGCTGTGCCAGACTTAGGGTCGGCGCGGAAAAATTCAAGCGGGCCGCCCGCCGAAGCACGTGAAAATGCCGCCGAATTGCGGCACAATGCCGGGCCATGCCGTTTTGCGTAATAGATTACGCAATAATTCTCAGGAGCCGCGTACCGCCATGCAAGACAATGCCCTCCGCTACAGCGCCGGCTTCGGCAATGAACTCGCGTCGGAAGCGATTCCGGGCGCTCTGCCCGCCCACAATTCGCCCCAGCGGGCGCCTTTCGGCCTCTACACCGAGCAATTGTCCGGAACCGCATTCACCGTACCGCGTCACGAATCGAGGCGCTCCTGGCTGTATCGCATTCGCCCGTCGGCGCTGCACCCCGAATTTGCGCGAATCGACAACGGCAGTCTCTGCGGACCCTTGGCGGCGCCCACGCCCAACCGCTTGCGCTGGGATCCCCTGCCCGTCCCGGCGGCACCCACGGACTTCCTCGATGGCCTACTGACCATCGGCGCCACGGGCACCGCCGCCCGACCGTCGGGCGCGACCATACACATCTACCGGGCCAACCGGTCCATGCAGCGCGTCTTCTTCGATGCCGACGGCGAACTCTTGTTCATTCCCGAACAGGGCAGCGTGCGGCTCGCCACCGAGTTCGGGCTGTTGGACGTGGGACCCGGGGAGATCGCCGTCGTCCCCCGCGGGATCAAACTGCGTGTCGAACTCACGTCCGGACCCGTGCGCGGCTACCTGTGCGAAAATCACGGTGCCGCGTTGCGGCTGCCGGAGTTGGGCCCCATCGGCGCCAACGGCTTGGCAAATTCGCGCGACTTCCTCGTGCCGGCCGCGTATTTCGAAGAACGCGAAGATCCCACGGAGTTGGTGCAGAAATTCGAGGGCAATCTCTGGTGCACTCGGCTGGGACACTCGCCCCTGGACGTGGTTGCATGGCACGGAAACCATGTTCCGTATAAATACGATCTCGCGAAATTCAATGCACTGGGTACGGTGAGTTTCGATCACCCGGATCCATCGCTCGGCACGGTTCTCACGTCGCCCACGAACACCCCCGGACTTGCCAATGTCGACTTCGTTATTTTCCCGCCGCGCTGGCAAGTGGCGGAAGACACTTTTAGGCCGCCGTGGTTTCACCGCAACTACATGAACGAATACATGGGTCTGATTCGGGGCTCGTACGACGCGAAAGCGACCGGTTTCGTACCCGGCGGTGGCTCCCTTCACAACCGCATGAGCGCCCATGGCCCCGATGCCGAGACCGCGCAACGCGCACGTGCAGCGGAGCTCAAGCCGGAAAAGCCCGTGGACACGTTGGCGTTCATGTTGGAGACCAGCGGCGTCATCTGCCCGTCACAGGCTGCCATGCAGCTGGAGCAACTGCAGCGAGACTATGACTCCTGTTGGAACGGCTTGGAAAAATCATTCGCATTGACGGCTTCGTGATGGACACTACTCATGACATCCATTTACCGTGCTGGGTTGAGTCGGCCAACGGTCACGAGCAATTTCCCATCCAGAATCTTCCCCTCGGAGTGTTCGCTCCGCGTGGCGCGGGGCCGCGCGGTGGCATCGCCATAGGAGATTCGATTTTGGACCTGGGGCGTTTGAGCGAGCGCCTGCCGCCGGGAGACGCCAAGACGGCCGCCGCCGCCGCGTCCGGCGCAACTCTCAACCCCTTGCTCGCGCTCGGCGGCAGGTACCGGCGTGCGTTGCGCCGCACCGTGTCCGAAATCCTCAGCACCGGCGCCGCGGAGGAGAATACGCGCGAGCTGCTATACGCTGCCGGCGAGTGCACCCTGTACATGCCTGCGGCCGTCGGCGATTACACCGACTTCTATGCGGGTATTCATCACGCCATGGCGGTAGGCAAGCTGTTTCGCCCGGACGCGCCGCTGCTGCCCAATTATAAATATGTGCCCATCGCCTATCATGGCCGTGCCTCCTCCATCCGCATCTCCGGAACGCCGGTGCGACGACCGCACGGACAAATCAAGGCCCCCGATGCCGCCGCACCCGTCTATGAGCGGAGCAAGCGCTTGGACTTCGAGTTGGAACTCGGCGTTTGGATAGGCGCGGAATCCGCCCTCGGAGTGCCCGTCCCCGTCGCACGGGCGCACGAACATATCGGGGGATACTGCTTGTTGAACGACTGGTCGGCTCGAGACATCCAGGCCTGGGAATACCAGCCGTTGGGGCCGTTCCTGGCCAAGAACTTCATGACGTCCATCTCGCCTTGGATCGTTACCCCCGAAGCGCTGGAACCGTTCCGGATTCCACAGTCGCCGCGGCCGCCGGGCGATCCGGCGCCGCTGCCCTATCTCTGGGACGAAGCAGATCAAGCTCATGGCGCTCTCGACCTCGATCTCGAGGTTCGCTTGAGCACCGACGCCATGCGCCGCGGCGGATTGGCCCCGGAGCGGATCACGCTGTCGAACTCGCAGCATCTGTACTGGACGGTCGCTCAAATGCTCGCGCATCACACCAGCGGCGGGTGCGACTTGCGTGCGGGCGATCTGCTGGGTTCGGGAACCATATCCGCCGGATCGCCGGCCTCCCCGGACGGCAGCGGCAGCCTGCTGGAGCTCAGCTACGGGGGATCCCGCCCCGTGCACCTCTCCAACGGCGAGCAGCGCACCTTTCTGCTCGACGGCGACGAAGTCATCGTCACGGCGCGAGCTCATCGAGCCGGATTTGCATCCATCGGTTTCGGTGAATGTCGAGGGACCATTGCCCCCGCCTAAAGTCGCGTCGAAAGGCAAGTCCGCCGCGCCGCGCCCGGTCAAGTCCGTAATTCGGGACGGGCGGCGTCAAGCCGTTCGCGTGGTGCAGGTGGGCACCTCGGTCCTCAGTGCGCTTGCCGGATTGGGAGGCAGGGCGACCCTCTCGGAGTTGGCGTCTTCGGTCCATCTGCCGCTCAGCAAGGCGCATCGGTACCTGAAGGCGCTCATCGGCAGCGGCTTCGTCGAGCAGGAAGAATCGACGGGATATTACCGTTTGGGCGCCGAAGCACTCTCCGTGGGGCTGGCCGCACTCGCCGGCATCGACGTCGTCGCCGTTGCGGCGGCGCGTATCGACGCCCTGAGTTCCCTGCTCAACGAAACCATCATCCTGTCGATTTGGGCCAACCAGGGCGCAACCGTCGTGCACGTCAAGGAACCGCTGCGCCGCGTGACGGTGGTGACGCGCATCGGTTCGGTGCTGCCGCTCCTCTCTTCGGCCAGCGGCCTGGTGTTCGCCGCGTTTCTTCCGCCCGAAGAGTCGAAGGTCAACATCCGCCACACCTCGAAGCAGGCGGCCGCGGTCCTCGATGAACGTCTACGCGCTATCCGCCGAGAGGGCATTGCGGCAGTGCAAAGCCTTTTCTTCCCGGGCATCGACGCCCTGGCCGCGCCCATCTTCGATGCTGCCGGACGAATCGCGGCCGTCATCACGGTGCTGGGACCCGCCACCAGCTTCGACGTGTCCATCGACGGCAAGATCGCACGCCAACTCATGGCAGCCGCCGCCGCCGTGGGCGCCGGAATCGGCTACAAAGCGCGTTGATCCTCGAGGGCGCGACGGACCCGCGCCAAATCCTCCGGAGTATCCACCCCCGCCGCCGGCGCGTGCGCCAGCGCCACCAAATGTATGGCCATGCCATGTTCCAATGCGCGCAGCTGTTCCAGCTTTTCCGCAAGCTCGAGCGAGGTGGGCGGCCACGCCGCAAACTCGAGCAGGCTACGTACGCGATACGCATAGATGCCGATGTGGCGCCACGCGCCATCGAATGCCGTCGGGCGGTTTTCGAGCACGCTGTCGCGCGGCCAAGGGACCGGCGCCCGGCTGAAATAAAGGGCTCGGCCATCCAAGGCGCGCAGCGCCTTCACGCAACTCGGGTCCAAGAACTCAGCGAGGCTCTGGATGCGGGCCACTGCGGTGGCGATGCCGGTGTGCGGCCGCGCTTCGAGGGCGGCCGCGATCTCGGCGATCACGGCCGGCGGCATCATGGGTTCATCGCCCTGCAAGTTCACGATGATGTCTTCCGCCGCAAAGCCGCGCGTCCGCACGACCTCGGCGATGCGATCGGTGCCGGATGCGTGCTGCGCACCGGTGAGCACGCACTCGGCTCCGAAGTTCGCCGCCGTCTCTCGAACGCGTTCATCGTCGGTCGCCACGATGACCGAAGCCGCGCCGCTCGCGCGCGCGCATTCCCAGACCCATTGAATCAGCGGTCGCCCCGCGATCCGCAGCAGCGGCTTGCCCGGCAGGCGAGAGGCGGCGTAGCGGGCGGGAATGACGACATGGAACATGCGGGCGCTTGGACCTCAGCGATCGAGCAATGGATCGTCGGCGCCGAGCACGCGCGCTTCCTCCGGCAGCATCACCGGAATTCCGTCGCGGACCACGTACGCCAGCCGATCGGGGCGGCATATCAGTTCCATGGCATTGCCGCTGCCCGACGCACGCAGCGGTCCTTTGCAAATCGGGCAGACCAGCAATTCGAGAAGCCGCTTATCCATTCGTCGGTCCTTGGGCTGAGTTGCCGCGTTTTTCAATTCTCTCGATGACGATGTCCAACAAACCATTCGACTCGGTATCGTCGAAGCAGGCGGCCACCGGGACATACCAATGCTGCTCGCCCGCAAACGCAGCGCATTTTACGGCATCCTTCTCCGTCATGAGCACCGACTTGTCGTCGCCGAAGTCGATGTCGCCCCGCGTCAGGCGTGCATGGTCGGCGAGCGGCCTGCCCAGCACTTCGATGCCGCGAGACCGCAACATATTGAAGAATCGCTCCGGATTGCCGATGCCCGCGATCGCATGGACCGATGTGCCGGCAAAGGCGCGCAGCGGCCGCACCGCACCGCCCCGCAGCGCCACCGCATTCTTTGCCTCGAGGCGCATGCTGAGCGCTCCCGGCAGCAAGGCCCGCCCGCCATTGACCACGATGGCATCGGCCGCTCTCATGCGTCCCGGTGCCTCGCGCAGCGGCCCCGCCGGCAGCAGCCATCCGTTGCCGAATCGGCGGTCGCCGTCGATCACCACCACCTCGCAATCGCGCGCCATCGCGTAGTGCTGCAGCCCGTCGTCGCTCACGATCACGTTGCACCCCGCGCTCACCAGGAGCTGCGCCGCAGCCGGGCGATCGCGTCCGATGGCCACGGGCGCACCCGTGCGGCGGGCCAGCAGAATGGACTCATCGCCCACGACATTGGGATCGTCGGAGGCCGAGATCCGCCGCACGTCGCGCGACGATCCCGAATATCCTCGGGTGACGACTCCCGGCTTGTAGCCGCGCTCGCTCAAATGCGCCACCAACCAACACACCAGCGGAGTCTTGCCGGTGCCGCCGACGGACAAATTGCCGACCACCACGACCGGACAGGACAGGCGCGTCGCGCGGCGCAGATGATGCGTGTATAAAAAGCGCCGCGAGCCGGCCACCGCTCCGTAAGCCAGCGACAGCGGCAGCAACCACCATGGCGGCGCGCCGCGGTCGTACCAGATGCTGTTGAACCAGGACTGAATCGACATCAGGAGCCTTACGCGTTGAACTGCATCCCATGCAACGCGGCGTACAGGCCGCCGAGCGCGAGCAGCTCTCGATGGTTGCCCATCTCGACGATGCGGCCTTCATCGAGCACGACGATTCGATCGGCCCCCTCGACCGTCGACAGCCGGTGCGCGATCACCAGTGTGGTCCTACCCTGCATGAGCAGCGACAGCTCCTGCTGCACGCGGCGTTCGGACTCGTTGTCGAGCGCCGCCGTGGCTTCGTCCAGGATCAACACGGGCGAGTCCTTGAGCAGAGCTCGCGCGATCGAGATCCTTTGCCGCTGTCCCCCGGAGAGGTTCTGCCCGCGGTCGTGCAGCGGCGTATCGAAGCCTTGGGGCTGCAGCGCGACGAATTCCATCACATTGGCGGCGCGCGCCGCCGCTTCGACCTGGGCCTGCGATTTGTCCAGCGCATTGAACGCGATGTTGTTGCGAATGGTGTCATTGAAGAGCACGACATCCTGGCTCACGAGGCTGACTTGCGAGCGCAAATCCGTCAAGCGGTACTCGCGAACGTCGACGCCGTCCATGAGTACGGCACCCTGCTGAACGTCATAGAAGCGGGGCACCAAGCCGACGAGCGTCGTTTTACCGCTGCCGGAGCGTCCGACGATGGCAACGGTCTCGCCCGGCTGCACGCGGAAGCTGACGTCGTGCAGCACCGATCCCTTGTCGGCGCCGTACATGAACGACACGTTGCGGAATTCGATCTCGCCGCGGGCGCGCACGATGGAGCGGTTGCCGCCGCTGCCCTCGGTCGGCTGGTCCATGAGCTCGAAGACACTTTGACCGGCGGCGATGCCCTGCTGCAAGGGACCGCTGATGTTGACCAGGCTGCGCAACGGCGAAGGGATCAGCATCAAAGCGGTCAAGAAGCCGATGAATTCGTCCACCTGCATGTTGTGCGAAAATACTTGGCGTATGGCCACATACAGTACGCTCGCCAGCGCAATGGATGCGATGCTCTGTACCACGGGATTGCTGATGGACTTGGCGCGCGCCAACTTCATGTTGGATGCTCGATTCAGTTCGTTGACGTGCTCGAAGCGCTCGGTCTGGTGATCCTCGGCGTTGAATATCTTGATGAGACGATGGGCATCGATCGCCTCCTTCGCCACCCGGGTAATGTCTCCCATCGAATTTTGAATGCGCGTGCTGTAGCGGCGAAAACTCTTGTTGGCAATTTGCATGAGCCAGCCAATGGCGGGGGCGGCGGCGATGCAGAAGAAAGCGAGCCGCCAGTTCATGTAGAACAGCGTCGCCAGCAATCCGAGTATGGTGAGGCTGTCGCCGATCAACGAGATGGATGCGGTCGTGGCGGCGCCTGCCACGAGCTCGATGTTGTTCGTCAACTTCGACAACAGGTGCCCCGACTGCTGCCGATCGAGGTAGGCCGTGGGCAAGCGCAGATAGTGTGAAAACACATCGCGCCGCAAACCTTTGACGACTTGCCGCCCCACGTAGCTGGGATAGTAGTTCTGCACGAAATCGCCGATGCCGCGCAAAGTGAAGAGCACCACCACGCCGATCGGAATTTGCCACAGAATCTGCGGGTTCTTCTTGATGAATGCGCCGTTGAAGAATTGCTTGACCAAATAGGCCAGCGCCGATTCGGTGGCGGAGAACAGGATCATGCCCAGCACCCCGACCAGGAACACCCCCACGTAGGGCCTCGCGTAGCGCAACAGCCGCCGATATATCGACCAAGAGTCCGCGGGTTTCGGGGGTGCTGCGCTCACCGCGGGGTCGCGCTCGAGGCATCGCCCTCGTGAACCGTGGCGATATTGAGCTGAGCGAATCCGAGCCGGCCGGCGACATCCATGGCCGTGACCACCGCCTGATGGGTGGTGCGTGCGTCCGCGCGAATGGTGATGGGACCGCGTTCGGTGCCCGCCTCCTTGAGCAAGGCCGCCCGCAAGGTATCCGGGGACGAATTGATGAGAGTGCGCTCGTTGAGGCGGTAGTTGCCCTCCGCCGTGACCGTGATCACCAAGGGCTCCTTCGAGCCTCGCGGCCGCGGAATCTCGCTGGCCTGGGGCAGCTGCACCTTGACGCGCCCTTCCTGCTGGAAAGTCGTGGACACCATGAAGAAGATCAGCAGCACCAACAGCACGTCGATGAGCGAGATCAAGTTGATCTCGGGATCCTCGCGATGGCGCGGCCGCAAATTCACGATCAGGCGTTCGCCGCGATGAAGTGGCCGCGTTCGTCCAATGCATCCACGAGCTTCATGGCTTCCTTTTCCATGCGGATGACCAGACGTTCGACCTTTCCGCGCAGAAACCGGTAGGCGATCAGCGAGGGAATGGCCACGGTGAGACCCGCGGCCGTGGTGATGAGCGCTTCGCCGATACCGCCCGACAAGGTCCTCGGATCGCCCAGGCCATTGGCCGTGATGGCGTTGAATGCGTGGATGATGCCGGCAACGGTGCCGAGCAAGCCCAGCAACGGAGCCACCGAGGCGATTGTACCGAGCGTGTTTAGAAATCTCTCGAGTTCGTGGATCACGTGGCGCCCGCCGTCCTCCAGGCGCTCGACCATCAATTGACGCGGCTTGTTGCGGTTGGCGAGGCCGATGGCGAGCAGCTTGCCCAGCGGCGAGTTTTGTTCCAGTGCAAGGATGAGCTTATCGCTCAGCTGATCCGCTTCGATCCAATTCCAGACTTTTTGCGACAGGTCGCGCGGAATCACTCTGCTGCTCTGCAAAGTCCACGAACGCTCCAAAATGATCGCGACTGCCGCAATCGAGCACAAAATAATCGGCCACATGAAGCCGCCGCCGGCGCGGATGATCTCCCACATTGCGTCCTCATCAGTTGAGTCTTGATCCGGCGGCATGATACTTGAGCATTGGCGCCCGAGATACCGCCCGGCCGCCTGAATTCCCAGTTTTGCGCAATGGGCACTGGGACATGCCCCCAATCCGCGGAAACGGCATAATGGCCGCTCGGGGAGGGCGAATCGCGATCCATGCAACGCTGGCTTAAAAGCATCACACCGGAGCGCCACACGCTGGAGAAGCTGTGGTGCTTGAGGCCTTTCGCGAACCTCGTGGTCAATCGGGGCTGCTGGACGTTCAAACGGACCAGCGTCGTCCACGCGTTCTCGCTGGGGCTGCTGATCGCGTTCATTCCGCCCACGCCGTTTCTGCCGCTGCATCTCACCCTGTGCGCCGTGCTCGGGATACTTTTCCGCCTGAATCTCCCCGTGCTGTTCGCCACGGTGTTCATCAGCAATCCGTTCACGTGGTTCCCCCAGATCGCCGGCTCCATCTGGGTGGGCGCGAAACTGATGGGGCTCAATCTCATGCCCCTGCTCCACGGGCTCAGCCATCGAAATTTGCCGGCGCAGATCCATCAGTTGTGGGAGCCGCTGCTGCTCGGCGCGTTGGTGCTCGGACTTTCCGCGGCCGCGCTGGGCTATCTGCTCGGCCAAATCGTCTGGCGCGCACGCGTCATGCATCGCTTGCGCCGCCGCCGCTCGAAATCAAGGCTCCCGCGCGCCGCCTTCCACTAGAAGGCCGTCGATCAACGTCAATCTGCGGTCGAGGCGCGCGGCAAGACGCTCATCGTGAGTGACGATGACCAAGCTCGTCTGCAACTCGCGATTGAGTTCCAGCATCAGCTCGAACACTTGTGCGGCGTTCACGCCGTCGAGATTGCCCGTGGGTTCGTCGGCCAACACCAGCCGGGGCCGGGTGACCAACGCCCGCGCCACCGCCGCGCGTTGACGCTCGCCGCCGGACAGCTGTGAAGGGCGATGGCCGAGCCGCGCGGCCAAGCCCACGCGCGTCAAGATCGCGGCCGCCGCCGCCTTGGCCTCCGCAGGATTCGCACGCCTGACCAGCAGCGGCATCGCCACGTTCTCGAGCGCGGTAAATTCGGGCAGCAAGTGATGGAACTGGTAGACGAAACCCACGGCTCTGTTGCGCAGATGGCCGCGTTCCTTGTCGCTCAACTCGTTCATCGCCGCGCCCGCGATGCTGACCGTGCCGCGGGTCGGCAGATCCAGACCGCCGAGCAACTGCAGCAGCGTGGTCTTGCCGGAGCCGGAGGCGCCCACGATGGCGATACGCTCCCCGGCGCGGACGCGGATGCTGGCGCCGCGCAATACCCGCAGAGTCACGCCGCCTTGCACGAACTCCTTGACCAGCCCCACGCCCTCGAGCACGTCGTAGTCGACTGCCCCGCGTTCGCGTGCGGCTCCTAACACCACCGCGCCTTCTCGTGTCGCACCATTCACGTCGGCCATATTAAATTCGGTCCTCAGTCATTGCGCAAGGATTCGGCGGGCAGCAGGCGCGCGGCGCGCCAGGCGGGATACAGCGTCGAGATGCACGCCAGGATGAGCGCGAATGCGCAGATCTTCACCACGTCCGAGAGCCGCACGTGCGCCGGCAAGTCGCTCATGAAATAGACGCGCGCGTCCAGGAATTTGAACCCGACGACGTCTTCCAGTCCGTGCACCAGGCTCTGCAGATTGATCGCGATCAGCACCCCGAGGACCACCCCGAGTGCGATGCCGAGCGTTCCGATGAGGCTGCCCTGGACGACGAACACGGACAGGATGCTGTTCGGTGAAGAACCGAAAGTGCGCAGGATGGCGATGTCACGGCGCTTGGATTTGACCACCATCACCATGGTCGAGACGATGTTGAAGGCGGCGACGGCGATGACCGCCGACAGCATGATGAATAGGATGCGCTTCGTGATCTCGATGGAGCGAAAGAAATTCGCGTGCTGCGTCGTCCAATCCTCGACGAGGTAGCTGCCGCCCAGCGCCACCGCCGAGTCGCGCACCACGCGCGGCGCAGCGAACATGTCCACGACGTTCAAGCGAAGTCCGGAGATGTCATCGCCCATGCGCAGCAGCTTGGCGAGGTCCTGCATGGCGAACAGCGCGATGCGGCGATCGTATTCGTACATGCCCACGGCGATGATTCCGGCCACGGTGAAGGCCCGCATCCGGGGCATGACGCCGACCGGCGTGACGTCGCCCTGCGCCACGATCACCACCACCCGATCGCCGACTCGTGCACCCAGCGCCTCTGCCAGATCCCTGCCCAATATCACGCGGTATTGGCCCCCCTGCAGATCGCTCAAGCGCCCGCTCAGCAAGTGCGGCGTCAGATCCGCAACTTTGCGTTCCGCGTCGGGGAGCACTCCGCGCAGCAAAAGCCCCGCGGACTTGTCGCCGTGAGTCACCATGCCCTGGTCCTCGATATAGGGCGCAGCCGCCATCACGCCGGGAAACCGGTTGAGTTTCTCTTGCAGCGGCCGCCAGTTCGAGATCCGCCCTTCGAGGCCGGAGATCGTGGCATGTGCGGTCAGACTCAAGATCCTGCTGCGCAGTTCCTCCTCGAAGCCGTTCATGACCGACAGCACCACGATCAGCACGGCAACGCCGAGCGCGAGCCCGATCATCGCGATGCCCGCGATCAATGAGACGAAGCCGCGGCCGCGCGAAGCGCGCAGGTAACGCTGGCCCAGAAACCCTTCGTACCAGTAGGGCATCATTCGTAGCGCAGGGCCTCGGCGGGCTGTGTCTTCGATGCTTGCAAGGCCGGATACAGAGTGGCCACGAAGGTTAGAACCAACGCCGCGAGCGCAATCCCGAGAACGTCGCCGGAGCGTGTTTCGCTCGGAATCGTCGCTATGTAGTACACGTCCGGATCCATGATGTGAAGGCCCAGCGCCTGCTCCAGATAGGGCACGTGCAGGGCGATGGCGAGACCCAGAGCCACGCCGATGGCGGTGCCGATCCAGCCGATGAGAACCCCCTGCGTCATGAACACCGCGAGCACGCCCCGCGGACTCATCCCGAGGGTGCGGAGAATGGCGATGTCCGTGCGCTTGTCGCTCACGACCATGACCAAAGCGGCCGCAATGTTGAAGACGGCAACCGCGACGATCAACATCAGAATCAACGCCATCATGGTCTTCTCGATGCGAATGGCGCGGAAATACGCTTCGTTGTCCTGGGTCCAGTCGCGCAGCCGCAGGCCGGGCGCGAGCCGCGCAGCGGCGCTCTGAGCCAGCGCGGGCGCCTTCAGCACATCGTCGAATTTCAGCCGAATCCCGGTAGGTCCGGAGAGCCCGCGCAGGGTTTGCGCGTCCTCCAAGTTGATGAGCGCGAGCGCGCTGTCATGTTCCTGCAGGCCGACCTCGAAGATGCCCGAGACGTAGAACTCCCGCAGGATGGGCACCAGCCCGCCCTGGCCGCCGCCGCCTGGCGCCAGGCCGCCGCGGCTTGCCTCGCCGCCGTTGCCGGTGCCGGGGGTCATGAGCGTCACGGTATCCCCCACGCCCACCTCCAGCTGGTAGGCGAGCATGCGGCCCAGGATGATCCGGTTCTGACCCGGCTGCAGGTCGCTCAGCTTTCCTTCTCGCATCGAGTCGGCGATGGTCGAAACCTGCGTCTCCAGCTGTGGGTCGATGCCCCTGGCGATGGCGCCGCTCATCGCAGGTTGCCGGCTCAGCATCGCATCGGTGTCGAGATAGGGCGCGGCGCCGACCAGTTCCGGCGCTCCTTGCAATTGCTGGATTCGCTGCCGCCAGTCGGAAATGGCAGCGCCGCCGGCGTTCAAACTCGCATGCGCCGAGAGGCTGAGCAGACGGTCGCGCAGTTCCGAGCCCAAGCCGTTCATGACGGACAGCACGACGATCAAAATCGCCACGCCCAGTGCGACGCCGAGCAGCGACACCCAGGTGATGAAGGACACGAAGAAACTATGCTCACGGGCCAACGAGTACCGCAGGCCCACGAAAACTGGAACGGGCTGGAACATTCGCGGCGATTAAACCACAGCACACCCCACCGCGTGCGTACGTCTGGCGCGGCGCGCCGACGGCCCGCCATCAGTGGTGAGGAAAATCAATACTATCAGAGTGTTAATTGGATCAACTCGGGGTACTTTGCCGCGATGCTATAATGCGCCCGTAACATGGGGATTTTCCTGCGTAATCAATGAGGTGTGCCATGGACTATCGAAGCCGGCTGATTGCCGCCGTCCTCGCCGTGGGGCTCGTGGGACTCATCGGTCTCGCCCAACCGGCCGAAGCCGAGACCATCGCGGTGGACAACGGCATTGCCGTCAAGGAGTCCGACGTCGCCACGCCCGGACGCGGCATGAGCATGGACCAGGTAGCCACGAAGTTCGGAGCTCCGGTCACCAAAGTGCCGGCGGTGGGCAAGCCGCCGATTTCGCGCTGGGAATACCCGGGCTTCGTGGTGTATTTCGAGCACGACCACGTGATCCACAGCGTGGTTGCGAATTCTTGAAGCGAATCGCGTAACATTCGGCCTCGTTGAGTCCAGCTCACCGTGACCTCGTCCTAGGGCTGCGGCGGGCATCTTTTGTTTTTTTAACCGCCCGAAGCAATGTTCCTAACCGATCCTGGTCTTCCAAACGCCGAATTTCCCCTCATCAAGTGGGGCAAGCTGTACGGTGCCGCTGCGGCTTTGACCTTGGCAGAGGCCGCCGCGAAGGCGGCCGGCCCGCTGGTCATCGTTACCCAGAACTCGCGCGACGCCGAGTCGCTCAGCGACGAGATTGCATTCTTCGTGCGGGACGGACTGCGCGTCCGGGTGTTCCCGGACTTGGAGACTCTGCCGTACGACAGCTTCTCCGCCCATCCCGACATTACATCGGCGCGGCTCGCAACCCTGGCGGAACTGCCGCGCGCCCGCAAAGGCATCTGGCTGGTGGCCGTAGATACGTTGCTGCAGCGCCTGGCACCGCGCAGCTACGTCGAAGCCCATTCGCTCAAGGTCCATGTGGGGGAGACGCTCGACTTGGACGCGCTGCGCGCCCGCCTGACGATGGCAGGGTATGCGGCGGTGACGCAGGTGGTGGCGCATGGCGAATTCGCCGTACGCGGTTCCCTGCTGGACGTCTTCCCCATGGGTTCGGACAATCCCTATCGCATCGACATGCTCGATCGGGACGTCGAGACCATTCGCCATTTCGATCCCGACACGCAGCGCTCCGGGGATAAACTGGAACGGATCCAGTTGCTGCCCGCGCGTGAAACTCCGCTCAATCCGGACGCGGTGCGCGAATTCCGGCGGCGCTATCGCCTGCGCTTCAGCGGCGATCTCACGGACCAGGCCGTGTACCGCGACGTCAGTGCGGGTCAGGCGCCCGGCGGACTCGAATTCTTTCTGCCGCTGTTTTTCGACCGCACCTCGCATTTATTCGAATATTTGCCGCCGGCGAGCGTGCTCGTCGACATGAACGAGGCCACAGCTTCGGCCGATGGCCTGTGGAGCGGCATCGTCGAACGCCACGAACAATTGCGTCATGACCGGCATCGGCCGATCCTGGATCCTGCCGAACTGTACTTGCCGCCGGCGGAGTTCCGCGCCGAGCTCGCGGCATGGCCGCGCATCGACTTGCGCACGTTCGAGTGGCCGCCCGAGACCGCGGGCCGCGTCCAGAACTTTGCGAGCGCGGCGCCGGCGACGGTACGCATCGATCCGCGCGCCGAGCAGCCGGCGGCAGAACTCGAAGGCTACTTGGCCTCGGGCCACCCGCGAGTTTTGCTCGCCGCGGAATCGGCGGGACGCCGCGAACTGTTGCTCGACCTGCTGCGCGGACGCGGCATTCGAGCGAAGGTGTTCGACAGCTTCGCGAGCTTCATCGCGGGCGACGAGAAGCTGGGGGTCACGGTGTCCGCCGCGGTGTCGGGTCTGCGGCTCGAATCGCCGCCGCTTGAAATACTCACCGAGGCGCAGTTATTCGGCGATCGTGCACGGCAGGAGCGACGGCGGCGCCGCTCCGAGCGAGATCCCGCGAAAATCCTCAAGGAACTGTCGGACCTGCGCATCGGCGCGCCGGTGGTGCATGAATCCTACGGCGTCGGACGCTACGTCGGATTGCAGACCATGGACGTCGCGGGGTATACGGGCGAGTTTCTCGTCCTCGAATATGCCGACAACGACAAGCTGTACGTGCCCGTCCAAGCGCTGCACCTCGTCTCGCGCTATACGGGCGCGCCGGCGGAGACCGCCCCGCTGCACAAATTGGGCGGCGAGCAATGGCAAAAGGCGCGCCGCAAGGCGGCGCAGCGCATTCGCGACGTCGCCGCCGAACTGCTCGACCTGTATTCGCGTCGGGCGGCGCGCCAAGGCACGCGGATGGCGTCCGGGGAGGCCGAATACCGCGCCTTTCAAGCCGGTTTTCGCTTCGAGGAGACCGCCGATCAGGCCTCGGCCATCGACCAGGTATTGGGCGATCTCAAGTCCGACAAGCCCATGGACCGGGTAATTTGCGGCGACGTGGGCTTCGGCAAGACGGAGGTGGCACTGCGCGCCGCATTCGTAGCCGTGCAAGCCGGCAAGCAAGTCGCCGTCTTGGTGCCCACCACCCTCCTCGCCCAACAGCACTTCACGACGTTCACCGACCGCTTCGCCGATTGGCCGGTCCGCGTCGAAAGCCTGTCCCGCTTTCGAACCAACAAAGAAGCCGAAGCCGTGATCGCCGGCGTGGCTTCGGGATCCGTCGACATCGTGATCGCGACGCAGCGGCTGCTTCAAGGCAAAGTTCGGTTCAAGGATTTGGGCCTGGTGGTGATCGACGAAGAGCATCGCTTCGGGGTGCGCGACAAGGAGAAGCTCAAGGCGCTGCGCGCCGAGGTCGATGTACTCACGCTGACCGCCACCCCGATACCGCGAACGCTCAATATGGCGATGGGCGGGCTGCGCGATCTGTCGCTCATCACGACCCCGCCCGCCGAGCGTCTTGCCGTGAAGACCTTCGTCCTGGAATGGAACCAGACCGTGGTGCGCGAAGCTGCCATGCGCGAGATTCGCCGCGGCGGACAGATTTATTTCGTCCACAACACCATCGAGACCATCGAGAAGACCGCACAAGCCCTCCGCGAACTCGTGCCCGAGGCCAATGTCGCGGTGGGCCATGGTCAAATGCGCGAGCGTGAGTTGGAACAGCTCATGCTGGATTTCTACCATCGCCGTTTCAATGTGCTGGTTTGCACCACCATCATCGAAAGCGGTATCGACGTGCCGACGGCCAACACCATCATCATCGATCGCGCCGACCGATTCGGGCTCGCGCAGATCCATCAATTGCGCGGCCGCGTCGGCCGATCGCATCATCGGGCCTATGCCTATTTGATCACGCCGCCGCGCAAAGCAATGACGGCGGATGCGGTCAAGCGTCTGGAAGCGCTGGAGTCGCTCGAAGAACTCGGTGCCGGCTTCACGCTCGCCACCCACGACCTGGAAATTCGCGGCGCAGGCGAGTTGTTGGGCGACGAGCAGAGCGGCCAGATCGAGGAAATAGGCTACAACCTGTACATGGAGCTGCTGGAGCGCGCCGTCGCCGGCCTGAAATCGGGCAAGCCGGCAGACCTCGAACGGCCCATGGACGCCGGAACGGAGGTCGAGCTGCATCTACCCGCTTTGATCCCGGAAGATTACGTCCCGGATGTGCATCTGCGGCTGGTGCTCTACAAGCGGATCTCGAGCACCGCGAGCCGCGAAGAGCTCGACGAACTCAAGGTGGAAATGATCGACCGCTTCGGCCCGATGCCCCAGTACGCACAGTCACTGTTCCGATCCGCGCGTATCAAGCTCCGCGCGGGGGAATTGGGCATTCGAAAAATCGACGCGGGCGCGACCAGCGGCTACATGGTTTTCGAGGAGCAAAACAAGATCGACGCCAAGAGAGTCTTGAAACTGGTGCAAGGTAAGCCCAAAGACTACCGCCTCGACGGCCCGCTCAAACTCCGCTTCACCCACGACGCGCGCACCGAAGAGAATCTATTCACGCGGATCGAAATGCTGGTCGAACTCCTGGCGTAAACCCTTACTGGATGGCGCCCAGAAAATCCATCTTGCCGATCTCTACGCCGCTCTTGCGCAGCAGCGCATACACGATGGCTTCGTGGAAATAGAAGTTCGGAAGAACGAAATCGGTGAGGTAGCCAAGAGCCGTGAACTTCCAAGCGCCGTTCGGGAACCTGATCTCGATGGTGCGGCTCTCGGCAGTGTTTACTTGCTCGGCAGTCACGGTGTTGAGAAAATCCAGGGTCTTCGCGATGCGCTGCTTGAGTTCGTCGAGGGTCGATTCGGTATCCTCGTGTTTCGGTATCTCGATTCCCGCAAGACGCCCGGCGGCGCCCTTGGCCGTGTCGCAGGCGATTTGTACCTGCCGAGCGAGGGCATGCATGTCCGGAAACAGACGCAGCTGCGTGAGTACCACGGAATCGTATTTCTTGGCGGCGGCATGCGCAGCGGCCTTATCCAGAATGGCGGAGAGGTTGCTCAGGCTGCGGCTCAATCCGGGAATGGAAATCTCATATAGGGAAATCGTCATCTCAACTCTCCTTACTCGCCCATGTCGGTCGGGTCGCCACTGTAACCAAAGTGGCGCATGAAAGAAAACGCCCCGGAGTTCTTCCGGGGCGTGTATCGACGAGCTTGAAGTGACCGACCGGCGGAACCGCTAGTCAGCGGACACGACGATCTTGTTGTGTACCGACGTGACGCCCTCGGTATCCTTGGCCAGCATGGCCGCCAGATCGGACGCGTCCTTGGTGGGCGCCTTACCGCTGAGCCATACCACGCCGTCATTGTCCGTATCGACCTTGATGTTCGTCAACGTGGACATGTGCTTCGCCGCGAGCTTGGACTTCACCTTGGCCGTAATGGCGGAGTCCTTCACGAAAGCGCCCGGATGCGCTCGGTCAGCGTCCGAATCGGCTCCGTAATTGTCCGCCATCGCGACGGGCAGATACGCCGCACCAGCCATCAACAGACCTGTCAAAATTACTTTTTTCATTGTTACTCCTAGAGATACGGGCTCGTTGAAACGAGTGTTTGTTCGGCCTCGCGGCCTCGAAATTCGACTCTCAGCATGCGTCCAATCTGGCTTGGGGTATGTAGGCTTCGGTTCGGTCACCCTGCAGGCGATGTCCCACAAAACATCGCCCCACGTGAGGCACCGCCCCACGTACAGCATGCGCGGCGGCTACGACTCTTCCCTGGGTGTGTAACTGAACTTTTGGCCGGCTACCGAGGCTTGACCCATCAGGCCGCCCTTCGGAATGGTAAAGGTCACCACACCTTTTTGATATTCCCCGCGCGTGGTCGCATCCTTCATGCCTGCGCTGGCACCCGCATCCGCCCCGTTCGTACCCGTGCTGACGGACGCGCCCGCCGTTATCGCCACAACGCCGGCGTCGGCCCCGAAGGCGAAGGAACCGGACTCGAATTCGTCCGCGGCACGCTTGTCCTCGAAGAATATGATCTCACTGAATGCCTTGCCGCCGGCCTGAATGCCGACGCTCACCTGGTTCAGAGTCACGTTTCCCACCCATTTTCCGTGGACGTAAACTCGTCCCTTGCCATGAGCACCTCCCACTCCCAGCGCCCCCTCGCCCACGGTCGGGAACACGGCGTAGGCGTAGCTCTTATCGAAGAAAGTTGCGCTCTGACCCGCGTTCTTGAACAGGGTGATGGTGTCGTGGTAGCGGTTGGCAGCATGCGCCGCCCCCACCGATAGCGATAAGACCGCGCACAGGGCCGCCGCGTGCTTCAGCAAATTCATATCCGGATCCTTTGATGGGCGAAAAACGAGAAGCATGAGCCGCGGGACCCAAAGTATCTGTAGGTTTCCAGGCCGAAGAGAGAGCGTGAATTCCCACAAGCGGAGGGGCGAAGCCGCGCGCCGACGGGCGCGCGCGGGGTGCTCGCTGATGGTTCAGTCGGTCCACTTTCAGCCCAGGTTTTTCTCGGCAAATTCCCAATTGATGAGCTTTTCCAACACCGCATTGACATGGTCGACGCGCCTGTTCTGATAATCCAGGTAATACGCGTGCTCCCACACGTCGATGGTCAGCAAGGGCGTCAGACCTTGCGTGATGGGCGTCTCGGCATTGGCGGTCTTGACGATTTTGAGTTTCCCGCCCTCCGCGACCAGCCATGCCCAACCGCTGCCAAATTGACCGACGGCCGCGGCAGACAATTCCTTCCTACAAGCATCGACGCTGCCGAATGCGGCTTCGATTTTTTGCTTCAGGGACGCGGGTGGCTCGCCGCCGCCCTTCGGGCGCAGACAGTTCCAATAGAAGGTGTGATTCCAGACTTGCGCCGCATTATTGAAAATAGCGGACTTTTCGGACTTGCCGGCCGTGGCTTTCACGATGTTCTCCAGCGGCATGTCGGCATATTCCGTTCCGCTGATGAGCTTGTTCACGTTGTCGACGTACGTCTTGTGGTGCTTTCCATAATGGAAGCCGATCGTATTCCCGGAAATGACCGGATCGAGCGCGCTCTCGGCCCACGGTAGCGGCGGCAGCGTGATTGCTGCGGATGAAGCAGTTGCAGTGTCCATTAAAACTCCTGGTGATAGATCCGACGGCGCCTGCGCGGCGCCACGGGGCGCGTGGATGATACAGGTTACCTGTTCGAGGAACCGCGCGAATCGGCGAGTCTATCGATGGCCACCGCAGGAACCATGAGCGGCTGTCCCAATCGAATGTAGGCTTAGGCCGACATCGCAGCCAGCTGCTGCGCGCAGCGCACGTACAGCCCGCGGTTGAGCGGTTTGCCACTCGACGCGGCGGGCATTTTCGGTAATAGTTGATCCATGCCCACGCACTCACGATCGCCTGTCCCGCCCGCCGTGCGGGCCGCATTGCCCGTGCTGCTTGCATTCGCGGCTCTAGTCCTGCACGACGTGGCGGTTGCGGCCGTGCGCGATATTTATCCCGCCCCGGAGCGCGCGCACGCCGATCTCGCCAACGCCCTGCAGAGCGCCGCGGCGACTCATCGGCGCGTACTCGTCGATTTCGGGGGCGATTGGTGTACCGACTGCCATGTGCTCGATCTGTATTTTCACGATGCCGCAAACGGCCCGCTGCTCGAAGCCGCCTATGTCCTCGTGCACGTCAATGTGGGACACATGGATCAAAATCTCGACATCGCCGAGCGCTATGAGATCCCGCTGAAGAAGGGGGTTCCCGCGCTCGCCGTACTGGACAGCGATGGCAAGCTCATTTACAGCCAGAAGACGGGCGAGTTCGAGGCCATGCGGCGCATGCAGTCCGGCGCCGTCACGGAATTCCTCACTCGCTGGAAACCGGCCGCGGGGCGTCACGCCGACTGATTGCGGCCCGACTGCTTGGCGAGTTTCAAATGCCGCTGCGATTTTTCGACCAGCGACGCCGGCTCATCGTCCGGACCGGGAACCGCGGCGCTCACGCCGACGCTCACGCTCACATACCGCAGCACGGCAGAGCGCGGATGATGGATGCGCAACTCCCGTACGCGTTCCGCCATCGTCTGCCCCACCCGGGCGGCCTGATCGGCCGAGACACCGGGCGCAAATGCCATGAGACTTCCGCCGTCGATGCGCGCCGTTACGTCGCTCGAGCGGCGCAGACACCCCGAGACGCAGTGGGCGACACGCCGGATGGCCGAGTCGCCCGCCGCCCGCCCGAACGTCGCGTTGTACAAATCCAGCGAATCGATGTCGACGGCGAAAACCGCGATGCTGCGGCTTTCCCGCTGCGCGATCGCCCAATCGCGCTTCAGCAGTTCTTGGAGGTAGGGCAGCGTGAACAAGCCCGTCAAGCGGTCATCGCGCACGGCCACGGACGTCGGCTGGTGGGCGCCGCTCAGCGAATCCCTGGAGAGTTTCGGGTCGATGCGCAGCCGTTCGCCGGCGTCGCGATGATGTCCGGCGAAATGCGTGGTGCGGCCTTGCGCATCGCGCAGCGGCACGAGCGTCATCTCGTTCCAAAAAACCGTGCCGTCCTTGCGATAGTTACGCAGCAGCGCGCGGTACGATTCCCCGCGGGAAAGCGCTTCCCGCAGCCGGTGGCGCCCGTCCTGCTCGCGATCATCGCCCTGCAGCAGCCGCAGATTCTTGCCCACGAGTTCGGCGGCCGTATAGCCGGTCAAGGATTCGAACCCCGGATTCACGTACACGACGGGATGCTCCGGATTCTGCGCATCGACCAACACCGCGCCCTCCGGGGAACTCTCGAGCAAGCGGCGATACATATCCGCGTCGGGGAACGTCACGCCTGCCCCTCCGTCAATACGAGCGCCGGCGCGGCCGACAGACTCACGACGCGCTGCACGGTTTCCAGCCAGTGGCGGTCGGCGGTGAGACCGACGGGCGCTTCACCGCGAGCCCGCATCCGTACCAGCCGCGCCTGCGACGCCGGCGCGGCGACGTCCGGCTTGAATTCATCGAGCACTGTCGCAACGGCCGTCCGATCGTTGCAGACGGGCAGCACGTCGCAGCCCGCGAGGTCGGCAAGCCGGGTGCGTTCCGCCACGTCGCCGAACGCGACCGCACCCGCCATCGATAGATCGTCGGCGAACACACAGCCGTGGAAACCCCATTCACCGCGCAGGACATCCGTGATCCAGCGCCGCGACAGGCTGGCCGGGAGCGCGTCGACGGCGGGATAAACCACGTGAGCGGCCATGATCCCCGGCAGGTTGTTTTCGATGAGCAACCGGTACGGCCGCATGTCCTCTTCCAGGTCGACGAACTCGCGCCGGTCCACCGGCAGAGCGACGTGCGAATCGGCGATGACTGCCCCATGGCCGGGAAAGTGCTTGGCGACCGCCGCCATCCCGGCCTCGCGCATACCCATCATGTAGGCGGCCGCGAGCGCCGCGGCGCTCTCCGGGTTGCGGTGGAAGGAACGATCGCCGATGACCTCACTCACGCCGTAATCCAAATCGACGCAGGGAGCGAAGCTGAAGTCGACACCGACGGCCCGCAACTCGCTTGCCATGAGCCAACCGATGGAACGGGTGAGAGCCAACGCCTCGCTGCGATCCTCGTCGAACCGGCGGCCCAGGGTCCGCGAGGCCGGCAGCCGGGTGAAGTGATCCCGAAAGCGCTGCACCCGGCCGCCCTCGTGGTCGATTGCGACCAGCAAATGCGGCGTGCGTACAGCCCGAATGGCCGCGGTCAGGGCGGCCACTTGTGCGGGATCGCGGTAGTTGCGAGTGAACAGCAGAACGCTGCCCACCAGGGGGTGGTCCAGAACCTCGACGTCTTCCGGACTCAACTCCGTTCCGGCGATGTCGACCATGAGCGGTCCGAGGAGCCTGTTTCCGAGGCTCATGCGTTTTTCTCGAACACTGCGATCGATTCGACATGCGTCGTGTGAGGAAACATATCCATAACCCCTGCGCCACTCAATCGGTAGCCCTGGCCTCCTACCAGGATTCCAGCATCCCGCGCCAAACTCCCTGGATGACAAGAAATATACACGAGCCGCCGCGGCCGCCAATGTGGCATGCGTTCCAGGATTTCAGCGGCGCCCACCCGCGGCGGGTCCAAAAGCACCAAATCATAGGGATTTTGCGCCCAGGTCCCGAGCCGCGCGGGCTCGAAGAGGTTGTCGAGGAAGAACTCGGTGTTGTGGCAACGGTTGCGCACGGCGTTCGCCCGCGCCTTCGCCACCAGCGCCGCATCGCCCTCCACCCCCACCACTCTGCCCGCACGCGCACCCAGGCTCAGGGTGAAATTGCCGAGTCCGCAGAACAGGTCGAGAACCGTGTCAGCCGAGGTCGGCTGCAGAAGTTCGATCGCCGCCGCGACCATGGATCGATTGACCGTGCCATTGACCTGAATGAAATCGGCCGGCGCGAACTCGAGCGTGACGCGGTTCTCATCGACGGTGAAACGGAGGGGTGCATACCCGTGCCCGTCCCGCAGCGGGCGAACGGTATCGATGCCGCCGCTCTGTAAGTAGATCTGCACGGCATGCAGCTCGCCAAACGCCGCCAGCTTGCCGAGATCTTCCTCATTGGGAGCCTGCATGACCCGAAATACCAGCGCGGCCGCCGCCGGGCTTCCCGCCTCTCGAGGGCCCTCCCCTGGATCGCCCGCGGCCACTTCGACCTGCGGGATCTTGTCGCGCAACGACAAGGTTTCCACGAGAGCGGCCAGATGCTCCGGCAGCCTCGCGAACCGCTCGAGCAGTACCTCGCAGCGACGCACATCCGCGATATACGGCTTTTCGCGTTCCCGAAAGCCAGCCAGTACCCGGCCCTTCTTGTGCACGTATTTGACGCCGAGGCGGGCGCGCCGCCGATACGCCCACTCCGGGCCGCGAAGCGGCGCAAACACCCGCTCCGGCCGAACCCGGCCGATGCGTTCCAGATTGTCGAGCAGCTGCCGCTCTTTGGCGGCCAACTGCGCCGCCGGCGCCAGATGCTGCAACGAACACCCGCCGCAAACGCCAAAATGCGCGCATTTCGGAATGACACGGTCGGGCGAGGCGGTCAATACGTCGACCAAACCCGCCTCGTCGAATTGCCGGCGGCGCTTGAACACACGGAAGCGTACGCGCTCGCCCGGCAACGCCCCTTCGATGAAAACCGCCTTGCCCTCGATCCTTGCGATGCCCCGGCCGTCATGCGCCAGATCCACCACGTCGGCCTCTTGTATGTCTCCCAGCTTCAAATCGGCCACGCTGCCGCGAACTCTCGGAGGTGCGCTGCCGTCGAATCGGTGAGCAGTTTGCGCACTCGCGCCACTTCGCCGGCATGCTCGGCGGCGTTCAAATGCCCGCGCAGCAGCTGGAAACGCAGATAAACCAGATACGTATTCAAGACATCCGTCTCGCAATAATCGCGGATGCGCGACAGGCCGCCCTCCAAATACGCCTCCCACACCAGGGAGCCATGCATACCGATCTTGCCCGGCAATCCGAGCAGCGTCGCGACGGCGTCGAGGCTGGTCCGGCCGCGGCCCTGGAATCCTGACAATACGTCCATCAAATCCACGTGCCGCCAGTGGAATCGGCTCAGGTAATTGCTGTACCGGAAGCTGCTGTCGCCGTCGCCGGTTTCCCAGTAGCGGGCCGCGGTCACGCTGTGCAGCAGACTGCGGTAGTGCAGCACGGGCAGATCGAATCCCGCGCCGTTCCACGACACGAGATCCGGAGTGAACTTGTCCAAACCGTCGAAAAAGCGCTCGATCAAATCCTTTTCCGAAGAGCCCGGCTCCCCGAGACTCCAGACTTTCAAGGAGTCTCGGGACCGCATCACCACCGAGATCGCGACCACGCGATGCTGCTCGTGCGAGAGAAATTCGGCGCCAGTTTCCTGGCGGCGCTTGGTGAACATGATTTGCGCGACCTGGGCGTCGGACAGACCTTCGAGGCCATAGAGCCGCCGGCCGAGATCCGTATCCGGAACGGTTTCGATGTCGAACACCAAGGTGTTCATGGCGGTCCCGGCGCGAGGGGGGCCCGCCGCATCAGCACCGCAACCGCCACCACCAGCCCCGCCTCGTCGGTGAGCGTGACGTGTCCTTCGCCGATGCCGAGACCATCGCGCACCTTGGCGCCGCGCTCCGAGTACACCACCTCGGGTTTTCCCCAGGAATTTTGCACGATCCCGACGTCGCGTATCCAGACACCGTGCGCAAAGCCCGTACCCATGCCTTTGACGATCGCTTCCTTCGCGGCGAATCGCATCGCGAGAAACCGCACCGGGCGCGCCGTCCGTTCGAGCTGAGCGCGCTCCTCGGGCATCAGCAAATGCGCGACGAAGCGCTCGCCATGCTTCTTGAACACGCGTTCGATACGGTCCACCTTGAGCACATCGATACCGATCCCGAATATCACGGATGCGGCCTGAACTTAAGGCCGCGCCGCGCGCATCAAGTCCTTCATATCGCGCACCGCCCTCGCCAAGCCGTCGAATATCGCCCGTGCCACGATCGCATGGCCGATGTTCAGCTCGACGATTTCCGGGATGGCGGCGATGGGCTCGACGTTGTGGTAGTTCAGACCGTGTCCGGCATTGACGGTCAATCCGAGGGACGCTGCAAGCTTCGCGGCCGAGCGCAGCCGTTCGAACTCGCGCGCTTGGGCGGCGCCGGCGGCGCCCGCGAAGGCACCGGTATGCAGCTCGATCACGGGCGCTCCCGCGCGTTGTGCCGCTTCGACTTGCGCGCCGTCCGGATCGATGAACAGCGACACTCGGATCCCCGACGCCCCCAGCTCCGTGCAGGCTTCGGTGACCCGCGCCATTTGTCCGGCAACGTTCAAGCCCCCTTCCGTGGTGATTTCCTCGCGCGATTCGGGCACCAGGCAGCAATCTTGCGGCAGTACGAGCAGCGCGCTGCGTATCATCTGCGCGGTTACCGCCATCTCCAGATTCATCCGCGTCTGCAGCGCTTCGCGCATCACGGCGACGTCGCGGTCCTGAATGTGGCGGCGATCTTCCCGCAGATGCAAAGTGATGCTGTCCGCTCCGGACTGTTCGGCGAGCAGCGCTGCGTGCAATGGATCGGGATACCGCCCGCGCCGCGCTTGGCGCAGGGTCGCCACATGATCGATATTGACGCCGAGCGCGATGCCCGAGGACGACGCCTGTCCGGTCCCACGTTGCGGCGATCCCGCCCCCCGCGGCCCGCTCATGACTCTTGCCCGTGCGGCGAGGCGAACTCCCGCTGCCGCGCCGGCGCAGAGGCGCCCCGCTCATCCTCGCGCACGGAATGGCGTTGCCGCAGCGCCAGCATTACCGCGCGCGATTTCAGCGGACGGCCGTCGAGGCAGCTGTCGATGGCCGCGCGCAGCACCCGCTTGGCATCCCGCAACGAACGAGGATTGCCGAAGCTCTCGGCCTCCAGGTCGGTCAAGGAGCGGCCATACACCGCGCCCGGCGCTTCCGCCACGCACGCCTGCGGGCCGCGCTCCACCGCCACACGATAGTAGCCATCGGGTTCGACCGGCAGGCCCTCATCCGTCGTCATCAGCTGCAACCCATAACCCAAGTCGTGCAGCAGCCGCTTTTCGAAACGCCGCAATGCGGCCTCTTGACCTTCGCCGCCGCACAGCGCATCCACGCACGCAGCGTAGGAGAGGAAGATCTCCGGATGCGGATCCCGGCGCTCCGTGAGCTTGAGCAGCAATTCGTTCAAATAGAATCCGCTCATGAGGCACTCTTTGCGCAAGTTGGTCGGCACGCCATCGATTTCCGCCGCCACCAAGGCGCATGCCTCGGACTTGCCGGACCACGATACCAGCAGGCGTTGAAACGGCCGAAGAACGCCTTTGAGCGAAGATTTCGCCCCGGCCGCGCCGCGCGCGAACAAGGTGAGCCGGCCGTATTGGACGGTGAACACCTCGAGGATCCGGCCGGTATCCCGGTAGGCGTACTGGTGCAGAATGTAGGCCGGCGCCAACGACACGCGCCGCGCACTGTTGCCAGGGGTATTGATGGCATCGCCCTCCCGATTCAAAGACTATCGTAGCCGAATTGGCGCAAGGCCATTTCACTGTCGGCCCAATTCTCCTTGACCTTCACCCATAGCTCGAGGTGCACCGAGCGCTGCCACAGATCGTTGAGCTCGATGCGCGCGAGCCGTCCGATTTCCTTGAGCCGCTCCCCGCCCTGACCGATGACGATGGCCTTCTGCCCGGCGCGTTCCACCCAGATGACGGCGTTGATCATGATGCGGTTATCCTCGTCCGCGAAGCGTTCGATCTGCACGTTGATGCCGTAGGGCAGCTCTTCGCGCAGCTTGAGAGTGAGCTTCTCGCGCACCACTTCCGCCGCGTGAAACGGCTCGTCCCGGTCGGTCAGGACATCGGCGGCGAACAGCGGCGGCGAGGACGGCAGGCGCGAGCCCACCAGATCCACCAAGCGAACCAGATTGTCGGCTTCGAGGGCCGAGATCGGAACGATTCCCGATGCCGGAATCCGCTCCGCCATGGACTCCAGAAACGGCAGCAGCTTCTCCTTGGGAAACACGCGATCCGCCTTGTTGATGACCAGGAACAGCGGTTGCTTGAGTCCGCGAACCCGCTCCCACACCCACAAATCCTCGTCCGTGAAGTTCATCGCTTCGATGACGAACAAAACGACGTCCGCGTCCTGCGAGGATGAAATCGCGACTCGGTTCATATACTGGTTCATGACGCGCCGCGTCGACTCGTGCAACCCCGGCGTGTCCACCAGCACCAGCTGCGCCTCCGGCCGGGTCACGACGCCGAGAATACGATGGCGGGTGGTTTGGGGCTTGGCGGTTACGATGCTCACCTTGCGGCCCACCAAGGCATTGACCAGGGTCGATTTGCCCACGTTGGGGCGGCCGACGATGGCGACGTGGCCTGCGCGAAATGGCTCGCTCACGGCGAAGTACGCATGTCGGCGGGCCGGCCGTCGCCCATCTCGGGCGGCAGCAGCTCCAACAGCTTGGACGCCGCCAATTGCTCGGCGCGGCGCCGGCTGCCGCCCTCGCCGACGGCGGCCAATTCGAATACCGGTACCTCGCAGGTCACGGTGAACGACTGCGCATGCGCATCGCCGGTGACCGCGGTCAGCGTGTACACCGGCAGAGCGAGTCCGTGCGCCTGCAAAGCTTCCTGCAGCCGGGTCTTGGGGTCCTTCAGCAGGTCGGCCGCGGGCAAGGTCGACAGACGGGGACCCATGATGCGATTCACCGCCGCCGCCGCCGAGTCGAACCCGGAATCGAGAAAAATCGCGCCCAATATAGCCTCCAAGGTGTCCGCCAGGATCGAGGCCCTGCGGAAACCGCCGGATTTCAATTCGCCCGTCCCGAGTCGCAAATGCTCTCCCAGGCCCAGCTGCTGCGCAACCTGTGCCAACGTATCGCCGCTCACCAAGGTCGCGCGCAGCCTGGACAGCGCCCCCTCGTCGGCTTGCGGATGGGCGTCGAACAGCAACCGCGCCACGCTGCAGTTGAGAATGGAATCGCCCAGGAATTCGAGCCGCTCGTTATGACCCGCGCCCGCGCTGCGGTGCGTCAGCGCCGCGTGGCACAGTTCCGGCTGCAAAAACGTATAGCCGAACGACTCTTCCATCCAGGCCAACAGTTCGTCCGATTTACGCCGCTCGATCACTGCACCTTCACGGTCTTGTCGAAATGCACCGCCAGCGACACGTTCGCGACATAGGGCGCCGAATCATCGTAAGCCACGTGCAGGGAGACGCCGCCGCCGTCCTTGATGACCTCCACGTCTTTATAGTCGACGCCGGTAATGTCTTCGATCTCCCAATGCCGCTCCAGAGATCGGTGCAGCGCGGCAAGGTCGGGATTTTCACCCTTGCTTTCGGTTGCGGCGGCATCCAAGGTGCGCGCCACCTTCATGTAGTTGAGATACAGCGGCACCAGACGCAGTCCCGCGTAGCCGACCGCGCCGACGAGCGCCAGAATACAGAGCAATCCGATAAAGGTCATGCCCCGCTGGTGGCGGCGTATCCCGGGTCCACTCATACGATTCCTCCCTAAACGTGCCAACCCCTATTGGATCGCAGTTCCGATCCGCCTCCAGAGAGGTCCGTCACGAGTATCAAGATTAAGCCAAATCCGGACCGCTTTACCGACCAAATTCCGCTCGGGAACGAATCCCGGCGCGTCGGGCTCATCCAGCCATCGACTGTCCTTGCTGTTGTTGCGGTTGTCGCCCATGAAGAAGTAGTGACCCTCCGGGACCACCCACTCCCCCTCCTTGACGCCGCCGTTGGCAAACATGAGGAGATGCCGCTTCGCTCCCAGGGTCTCGGATGCCGTGGGGACGCCGGCGTAGTTCCACATGTCTTGTTTCGGTCCGCTATAGGCCGGGCCCGGCTGTTGCGGCATCGGTACGTCGTTCACGTAGAGCTGATTTTTCGCGTCCACGCGAATGCGGTCGCCCGGCAGACCCACCAGCCGCTTGATGTAGTTGATCTTCGGATTCGGCGGCAGCCTGAAGACGATGACATCGCCGCGTTGTGGAGAACCGGTGGGAATCACCAACGTATTGCTGACCGGCAGGCGCAGTCCGTACGAGTACTTGCTGACGAAGATGAAATCGCCGTCGAACAGCGTGGGCATCATGGAATCCGAAGGGATGCGGAACGGCTCGAAGAAGAAAGAGCGAATCACCAGCACCAACACGATGACGGGAAAGAAGGAGCGGGCGTACTCGACGGCGATGGGTTCGCGAACCCGTTCGGCCGGTGTGCCGGCCGCGGCCGCGGCGAGCTTGCGGCGGCGCGCGAAGAACAACCGATCCAGCACCCAAATGACACCCGACATCGCGCCCACCGCCACCAGCATCAGGCTGAAGTCGACCGCCTCGTAGCGGAACAGCCGCCACAGCATGGCGAGCGTCAACACCACGAGCGCATAGCCCGCCATTTTCGGCAGCCATGGCTCCTCGACGCTGGTCGCACCCGGGTCGCGCTGCGGCCGCAGGAACCAGCCATCGACCAAAATCACCAGCACGCAAGCCAGGGCTGCGCACAATAAACCGATGAAAAGCGTATCGCCATCACTCACGAAAGACTCCCAACATAGTGCAACTCCTCGATGATTTCCCGGCGCCCCGCCGGCGCGCGCGGTCGTTGCGCGCGAATCCCAGGCTCCCGGCGCGCCGCGTCAACTGGACTTCTTGCCGACTTGCAGCACGGCCAGAAATGCCTCTTGCGGGATTTCGACCTGCCCGACCTGTTTCATGCGCTTCTTGCCCGCTTTTTGTTTTTCGAGCAGCTTGCGCTTGCGTGTGATGTCGCCGCCGTAGCACTTGGCCAGCACGTTCTTGCGCATGGCCTTGACGCTGGCGCGCGCAATGATATGCGCGCCGATCGCCGCCTGCACCGCGATGTCGAACATTTGGCGCGGAATGAGTTCCTGCATCTTGTCGACCAGCTCGCGGCCGCGCGTATAGGAGTTGTCCCGGTGCACGATCAGCGACAACGCGTCGACGGGGTCGCCATTGATGAGCACGTCCAGCTTGACCAGCGGTGCCGCCTGGAAGTGGCTGAACTCGTAGTCGAACGACGCATAGCCGCGGCTCGCCGACTTCAGGCGATCGAAGAAATCGAGCACCACCTCGGCCAGCGGCAGCTCGTACTGCAGCGATACCTGGCTGCCGAGGAACAGCATTTTCTTCTGTGCCCCGCGCTTCTCGCTGCACAGCGTGAGAACGGCGCCGACGTGCTCCGGCGGCACCAAGATATTGGCCGTGATGATGGGCTCGCGCAGTTCGGAGATCCGGTCCTGCGGCGGCAGCTTGGTCGGATTGTCGACGTTGGTGACCGTGCCGTCGGTCAGCAACACCTCATAAATGACGGTGGGCGCACTGGTGATGAGGTCGAGGTTATATTCCCGTTCGAGCCGCTCCTGCACGATATCCATGTGCAGCAGTCCCAAGAATCCGCAGCGAAAGCCGAAACCCAGCGCCGTGGACACTTCGGGCTCGAAGTGCAGCGCCGAGTCGTTCAGCTTGAGTTTCTTGAGGGCATCGCGGAATTGTTCATAGTCGTCCGAACTGACCGGGAAAAGCCCCGCAAACACGCGCGGCTGGACCTGCTTGAAGCCTGCGAGCGGCGCCTTGGCCGGATTGCCGTCGAGCGTGATGGTGTCGCCGACGGGTGCGCCGTCGATTTCCTTGATGCCGGCGATGACGAAGCCCACCTCGCCCGTCATCAGCGCATCGCGCGGCACGGGTTTGGGCGCGAAGCGGCCTAATTTGTCGATGACGTGGCTCCGTCCCGTCGACATGACGCGTATCTTCGCGCCTACCCGCAGCGCACCATTCATGACCCGCACCAGCGAAACCACGCCCACGTAATTGTCGAACCACGAGTCGATGATGAGCGCCTGGAGCGGACCGTCCGGATCCCCCGTGGGGGCGGGAATGCGCTTGACCAATTGTTCGAGCAAGTCACGGACACCCAGGCCGGTCTTGGCGCTCACCAACGCCGCATCGTCCGCCGGAATGCCGATGATTTCCTCGATTTCGTGGATCACCTTGGCCGGGTCCGCCGAGGGCAGATCGATCTTGTTGATGACGGGCAATACCTCGAGACCCTGTTCCAGCGCTGTGTAGCAGTTGGCCACGCTTTGGGCCTCGACACCCTGTGCCGCATCCACCACCAGCAGCGCGCCCTCGCACGCGGCGAGCGAGCGCGACACTTCATACGAAAAGTCGACGTGTCCCGGCGTATCGATGAAGTTGAGCTGGTAGACCTCGCCGGTGACGGATTTGAAACCGAGAGTCACGCTTTGCGCCTTGATGGTGATGCCGCGCTCGCGTTCCAGATCCATCGAGTCGAGGACCTGCTCCTGCATTTCTCGCGCATCGAGTCCGCCGCACTCTTGAATGAATCGATCGGCCAAAGTTGACTTGCCGTGATCAACGTGGGCAATGATCGAGAAGTTGCGGATGTTCTTCATCTAGAGGGGCGGAGCCTGTCTGCCTCGGGGCAAACTCCTCATTATACCGGTCGGCGGTGGTATGCGAGCGCCTTATGCACCTCTTCGGCGTCCAAATGTCCGTGGCACACCAATTCGCCGGCGTACAACAGCACCGGTACCTTATGGCCATAGCGCACGCGCGCGGCAGGGTCGTCGTCCACGTCGGCCACGTCCACGGGAACGTCGAGGGCCTCAGGCAGCGTGGCGAGCTGCGCCAACATTTCGTCGCATAGCGCGCAGCCGGCACGCGAATACAGCAGGAACCGGTACGGCGCCGGCCTCAAGGGGAGGGCAGATCGCTGCCGTACGACTTGACCGAATGCGCGATGAATTCGACGGTCTGGGCCGGAACCTCCCCCACCGCGGTTACTTGGTGCCCCTGCACGACGGTCGAAAAGGCATAACCGGAGCCCACCCGCGCCAAGCCCTGCATCGGCGGCTCCGCGGCCGTATTGGGTTTGGCATCCGTGCTCGGGGTGGCTTCGCGCTCCGCTTCGACGAATACGGACACGGTGGCCAAGCCGTCCGAGTACACCAGATGCGTCGCGGGTACCGTTGCGTCCCCCAACGTGTGCGCACCCGATACCTTCAAGTGAAATCCCGGCGGCAATTCGCTGGCCCGATAGGCCGACAGCGCCGGCGATGCCGAGTCGCTGGAGGGTCCCTGGCGCACCCAGCGCATGCCGTCCGTACGCACCGCCGGAACCAGTTCGCTGTCGGGTATGTTATCGGCCATGTCCAAGCGGGCAAACAGGATTTGTTCGATCACCTGGCCGCGCGAGTCGGACAGCTGGGTCTTCAACGGCATCGCCGTGTTCTCGTCCAGCCACAGGCGATACCCGAACCTGAACTGGTCCTTCGGGCTGACCACGATGACGCGCGTCGCGCGCCCGAGCACGTGTGCGCTCGGCAGCGCCTCGATGCGGTAGAATTGGTTCACGTCGGCGCCGAATTGGGGCAGAGAGCCCAAGAAGGGCCCGCGGTCCTGGCGCGGCTCGACCAGCACCGTGTGCTGATCCGGCAGATAACAGGTCAGTTCATCATTGTTGCGGACGAACTCGCGGCCCGAGCCATCCAAGGAAAGAAGCCGTTCCGTGACGCGGCCGGCGCGCACTCGATGCACGATGCGCATGGTTTCGACCCGGCCATCGCTGAGATGAAAGAACGTGCCGTCGTAGTTGCGCGTGGCCAAGGCGCGATCCATCTTCTCGAGCCATTCGCGCGGGTCGTCGGCGCCTCGCGAACGGGCCGGCAGCGCGAGCACCAGGACGCCGGCCACGGCACAGGGAACGAGCCAAGGTGCTCGGCTACGCATCGGCCCCATCATGGAGTGGCGCGCGCGTCCCGCGACACCTCGGTCGCGCCGGCGCCCTCGGCATCGGCAGCAGAAAGCAGGTCGTTCAGCACGTCATTCTGTCCCATGACGGAGGAATAGTTGCTGTGAGCGAAGACGTAATTGGTCAGACGCGCCGCCGGCAAGACGGCCGGCACGGCGCCGGACGCGTCGGGGACGGTATAGGAGATGGCCTCCTTGGGTCTGGCCGGCGCAATCACCGCATTCTGGGCAGTGCTCGGCAGCGCCGCCCGCATGGTTGGAGCAATGGCCCGCTGTTGCAGGGCGACCACTGCCACCGCGGCCACTCCCGCGGCTACCGCGACACCGGCGAATGGGCGCCACCACCGCCCGGACGGGGCCCGTGCGGGCTGCGGCCCGACCACCGGCGGCTCACCGTCGATGGCGCGATTGATGCGCACCGCGAAACCTTGCGACAGGCGCGCGGGCGCGCCGCCGCGCAAGCACTCGCCGACGAGAGCGTAGCGTCCGAAGCTTTCGCGCAATTCCGCATCGCGCATCAGCCGCTTCAGCAGGAGCTCGGTTTCCGAACTGGGCAATTCGCCATCCAGAAACGCCGAGACTTGTTCACGGATTTGTTCGCTCATGTGTCCTCGGGCCGACCAAGGCCGCCATCGAAAATGGGTCTTAGCTTCTTGTCTATGGCCTCGCGTGCACGAAAGATTCGTGAACGCACCGTGCCTACCGGGCAATCCATGGTTTGCGCTATGTCTTCGTAACTCAAACCTTCCAGCTCGCGCAGCACGATGGCGGTGCGCAAATCCTCGGGGAGGTTCTCGATGGCGCGGTTCACGGTGTCGCGAATCTCGTCCGTGAGCAGCAGACCTTCGGGAGTTTCGGACTCCGCCAGCCGTGCATGCACCTCGTATTGTTCCGGATCTTGCAGATCGAGATCGTAGTCCATCGGCCGGCGCTTGGTCGCCACCAGCGCATTCTTCGCCGTGTTGATGGCGATTCTATACAGCCATGTATAGAACGCGCTATCGCCGCGAAACGATTGCAACGCACGGTACGCCTTCACGAACGCCTCTTGTGCAATGTCCTCAGCCTCGGTTGCATCGTGCACGTAACGCATGATCAGCTTCAGCACCTTGTGCTGGTATCGAAGGACCAACAAATCGAACGCCGCGCGCTCACCGCGCTGGACTTTTTCGACCAGATTGAGGTCACTCTCGTCAACGCTCATGAGTGATCCCAAACCGGATGGTAAGTCAACCAGCCTGTCGCGATAGACCGACGCAACCGATAAAAGTTCGACAATTTGCGCGGCCTTTTGGATTTCAGCTGCCTTTTGTCGATAAACGTGATTTGGCTCACGGGGGCGATTCTACCAGCCGCGCAGCACGCCATTAGCGGTGGTTCACGGCGCCGGCGGTAATTCGCTCGAGGACGGACGCGAGCATCGCATCGGACGGCGATGCACGTCCCAGGCAGTAGGCGTAAAGCAACGGATCTTGGGCATCCAGCAGCCGGCGGAACGCCTGTTGCTCAGCGGGCGTGGCACCGCGATAACTTTCCTCGAGGTAGCGAGTGAGCAGCACGTCCAGTTCTTTCATGCCCCGCCGGCAGCGCCAGCGCAACTTGCCGATCTCGGGGTCCCTCGACAGCGGAGTATCAATAGCGGCGGTGCGCCATGAGTTGCTTGATCTGCGAGATGGCCTTGGCCGGATTCAGGTCCTTGGGGCAGGCTTCGGTGCAGTTCATGATGGTGTGGCAGCGATACAGGCGGAACGGATCTTCGAGTTGATCGAGGCGCTCCCCGGCGGATTCGTCCCGGCTGTCGACGATCCAGCGGTACGCCGCCAGCAGGGCGGCCGGGCCCAGGTAGCGATCGCTGTTCCACCAATAGCTCGGGCAGCTGGTGGAGCAGCAAGCGCACAAGATGCAGGCCGATGGACGATCCACCTTTTCCTGGTCCTCTTTTGACTGCAGCCGTTCCCGGTCCGGCGGCGCGGGCGTGCGCGTCTGCAGCCAGGGCTTGATCGAGGCGTACTGCGCATAAAAATTAGTCAGATCCGGAACCAGGTCCTTGATGACGGGCATGTGCGGCAGCGGATAGATCTTGATGTCGTTTTTCACGTCGGCGCAGGCGCTGATGCAGGCAAGCCCATTTTTCCCGTCGATGTTCATCGCGCATGAACCGCAGATTCCTTCCCGGCAAGAGCGGCGAAAGCTCAGAGTCGAGTCGATCTCGTTCTTGATCTTGATGAGGGCGTCCAGCACCATCGGTCCGCAAGCGTCGATGTCCACCTCGTAACTGTCCAGCCGCGGATTCTCGGCCAAGTCGGGGTCGAACCGGTAGATCTTGAACACCCGCACGTTTTTCGTGCCCGGAGGCGCCTTGAACACGTGTCCGTTCTTGCGAACCTTGGAATTGGCGGGAAGCGAAAACTCAGCCATGGAAATCTGCTCCTAGTACGTTCGCGCCTTGGGTGGCACGGTCTGGACATCGTCCGTCAAGGTGTTCAAATGCACCGGACGATAATCGAACCGGGTGGCGCCCCGGGGGTCCACCCAGCACAGCGTATGCTTCAACCAGTTCTGGTCGTCGCGGTTCGGGAAATCCTCGCGCGCCTGCGCGCCGCGGCTCTCCTTGCGATTTTCCGCCGAATGCATGGTGGCGACGGCTTGGCCCAGAAGATTGTCGAGTTCCAGCGTCTCGATCAGATCCGTATTCCACACCATCGACCGGTCCGTCACCTGCACGTCGCTGAACGAGGCGAATACCTCGGCCAATTTGCTCTTGCCCGCCGTCAAGGTGTCGCCGGTGCGAAATACCGCGCAGTCCCTCTGCATGACGCGCTGCATGTCCAAGCGTATATCGGCGGTACGGCGCGACCCCTTGGCGTGGCGCAGCCGGTCGAGGCGCGCCAGCGTGGCCTCCGCAGCGTCGGATTTGAATTCGCGGTGCAGCGTTTCGCGCTTGATGAGGCGCGCGCAGTGGCGCGCCGCCTCGCGTCCGAACACCACCAGGTCGAGCAGCGAATTCGAGCCCAACCGGTTGGCGCCATGGACCGACACGCATGCCGCTTCGCCCACGGCAATCAAGCCCGGCACCACCGTGTCCGACTCGCCGTCGCGCCGCGTGACCACTTCGCCGTGGAAATTGCACGGAATGCCGCCCATGTTGTAATGGACCGTGGGCAGCACCGGGATGGGCTCCTTGTTGACATCGACGTTCGCGAAGATCCGCGCGGTCTCCGCGATGCCGGGCAAGCGCTCCTTGATGACGGCGGGACCGAGATGTTCGAGGTGCAGATGGATGTGATCGCGGTCCTTGCCGACGCCGCGGCCGTCGCGGATCTCCACCGTCATGGCGCGGCTCACCACGTCGCGCGAAGCCAGATCCTTGGCGTTCGGCGCGTAGCGCTCCATGAAGCGCTCGCCGTCGCAGTTGGTCAGGTAGCCGCCCTCGCCGCGCGACCCCTCGGTGATGAGACATCCCGCGCCATAGATGCCGGTCGGGTGGAACTGCACGAATTCCATGTCCTGCAGCGGCAACCCCGCACGCAGCGCCATGCCGCCGCCGTCGCCCGTACAGGTGTGCGCCGAGGTGCATGAGAACCATGCTCGCCCGTAGCCGCCCGTGGCCATGATGACCTGGTGCGAACGGAAGCGATGCAGCGTGCCGTCGGACATGTCGAGCGCGATGACCCCACGGCACTCGCCGTTTTCCATAATGAGGTCGAGCGCAAAGTACTCGATGAAGAAGGTGGCCTCGTGCTTCAGCGACTGCTGATACAACGTATGCAGCATGGCGTGGCCGGTGCGGTCGGCCGCAGCACAGGTGCGCTGCGCAATCCCCTTGCCGTAATGGGTGGTCATGCCGCCGAACGGGCGCTGATATATCTTGCCATCCTCGGTGCGCGAGAACGGCACGCCGTAGTGTTCCAGTTCGATGACGGCCGCCGGCGCCTCTTTGCACATGAATTCGATGGCATCTTGATCGCCGAGCCAGTCCGACCCCTTGACCGTGTCATACATATGCCAGCGCCAATCGTCATCCCCCATGTTGCCGAGTGCGGCCGATATGCCGCCCTGCGCGGCAACGGTATGGCTGCGGGTGGGGAACACCTTGGTCAAACAGGCGGTCGAGAGGCCCGCCTCGGCGAGGCCGAAGGTCGCGCGCAAACCCGCGCCGCCGGCACCGACCACGACCACGTCGTAGGTATGCTCGATGAATGTGTATTCGCTCATGGTTCAGGATCCGAACGCGACGCGCAAGATCGCAAATATGCCCGCGCCGCCGAAGAGCACATAGAGGAATCGCAGCAGCATCAGCGTGACGAGTTTCAGGCCGGGGCTCGGCACATAGTCCTCCGTGACCACGGTGGTGCCGAGGTAAGCGTGATAGGTCGTTACGGCCATGGTGAGCACGGCGAGGAAGCCGCTGCTCGGCAGGGCAAGCCACGTTCTGACGGTGCCGTAATCGAGCGCCGGCAGGGTGAGCAGCGAAACGAAAAACCACAACGTCAGCGGAATGAGGGCAACCGACGAAACGCGCTCCGCCCACCACTGCCCCGTTCCATCCTTGGCAGAGCCCATCCCCAAGACCCGGCCGAGCGGGCTGCGCAGGCTCAAGGCCGCGCTCCATGCCACACCACCCAGCAAACGCAGAGGGTCAGCCCGAAGGCGCCCAGCACCGCGAACCAGCCGCTGGCGTGTCTCTGCGTGCGCTCGAATCCGTAACCCGCGTCCCAGAAAAGATGGCGAATCCCGTTCAGCAGATGATAGTGGAAGGCGAAGGCCCAGCCGACCAGAACCACACGTCCCGGCGGGCCCGCGAACAGGCGCATGGCCTCATCGTACGAAGCCTCCCCGCCCGCCAGCGATATCAGCCAGTAAGCGAGCGCCACGATGCCGAACGCGAGCGCAATGCCGGTGAGGCGATGCAGAATAGAAAGCGTATTGCCGATCTGCCAGCGATAGATCTGCAGGTGGGGAGAAAGCGGCCTGGGGCGCACGGGCATGGGTAGAGGGTTTCCTTGCGGTTAGAAATCAATGCAGCGGCCGCGCAACTCCCAATCGCCGTACCGCGTGGGATCCGGACCCTCACGCCCGCCGATTTCGCGCGGCCGACCCCCGGTAGGCCGGCCCCCGGTAGGCCGGCCCCCGGGATCGATACTGTCGGGGTGTGGGTGGACGGTGGGGTCGTCAGCTGTCGGCGGCTGGTGGGCGGTAGGCGCCTGCTCGGTCATTTTTGGCTGATCTTCGCAATTCGGGTCACAGGTCAAAGTTTGCCAGAAAACCGGGGCTCATAACCACGCAGCGCGGGAATTTGCTGTGCCGCCACGCTGGGGTTGACAGGGGGTGCAGGGGTTGACAGAGGGGGTGCGGCTGTTGACAGTGCGGGCCACGTACCCATGTCATGACTATGCACAGTCCCAACCGCCCCGCCACCGACGACGCCCGCACCACCGAGAAGCGCGGGTCGGACACTCCGGCCGCGGGGCGCCTGCCTCATTTCGGCTTGTTGCGCTTTGCCGGACCCGATGCCCTGAGCTTTCTGCAGGGCCAGGTTTCGAACGATACCCGCCGCTTGGGCGACGGCGCGCCGCTGCTGGCCGCCTATTCCACGCCGCAGGGACGGGTGGCCGCCGTGCTTCATCTGTTGCCGCATTCCAGCGGCGTGATCGCGCTCCTGCCCCGCGAGATGGTTCTGCCCACCCTCGAACGGCTGCGCAAGTATGTGCTGCGTGCGAAGCTCAGCATCGAGGACTTGAGCGGCCAGTTCGCCGTAGTCGGCGGCCACGGCGTCGACCCCTTCGCGGCCGCCCATCTGCCGGTGCCCGAGCGGGCGCCGGGCTACGCGGAACGCAATGGAGTCGGCGTCGCGAGGGTCGGTGCCGAGGCGAACCGCCTCTGGGCCATCGGCAGTATCCAGGATCTATCCAGGTGCGGGCTGTACGGATTGCCGCAGGAGGCCGAGAGGCTGGCCGCTATCGAACTCGAGTGGCGCCTTGCCGACATTCGCGCCGGCTTGCCGCAGGTGTATGCAGCCACGCGCGAGATGTTCGTCGCGCAGATGCTGAATCTCGATTTGATCGACGGCATCAGCTTTACCAAAGGCTGTTTCACGGGACAGGAAATCATCGCGCGTACGCAGCATCTCGGGCGCATCAAGCGCCGGCTGTTTCGGCTGCGCTTGCCGGCCGATACGTGGGCCATCGGCCAAGCGGTGCATTTGCGCGACGGGCGCAGCGGGCGGCTCACGGAACTCGCGCAGGCCGGGACGGAATTCGAAGCGCTCGCGGTACTCAATTTGGAAACCGGATCCGGCGGCGCCAACACCCCGGGCCCCGGGGGCGGCGGTGCGGCTGCGGGCGCGGCTTCCCATGATGCGTTCGATTCGGCCTCGACGCCGACCACGCTGATCGACGCGACCGAACTGCCGCTGCCCTATGCGCTGGGCGGCGCTTAGCGACGCCGTCAGAGGTGGCGGCGTTCGGCCACGGCGGCGGGCGTGACCTCGCCCTGCTTGCCGCCGAAGTGCGCAATCACATAGTTGGCGAGTGCAGCCACCTCGGTATTCGAATAGGCGCTGCCGAAAGCCGGCATGAACACGTCGTTATCGCCGACCCTGATTTTCACGCCTTGCAGAATGGCCTGCGTGACGTTCGTGCCCTTCACATCATAGACCCCGCGCGTGCCCCGCAGCGCGGCGTACGGCGACTCCAGTCCTGTGCCATTCCACCCATGGCAACTCGCGCAGGCTCCTTCGAACAACTTGAGACCCTGCGCATGGTTCGGCAAATCGCTGCCTCCGGGGGTCAAGACTGTGGAGTCTGCCACCGGCGCAGGCGCCGGATCGATCTCGATGCGGTGCTTGCCTTCGCGTGCTGGCACCGTGCGCAGGTAGGTGACCAGCGCCGCGACATCTTCGGGTTTCAAGAACTGCAGGCTGTGCGAGACGGCCTCACCCATGGGACCCGAGGCCAGGGCGTGTCCCTCGGCCAGACCGGTTTGCAGGTAGCCGACGATCTGGGCATCGCTCCAGGCGCCGATTCCATACTTGGCGTGCGGCGTGATGTTGTAGGCCCGCCAGCCTTGTAATTCCTCACCGGCCAATTCCTTGCCATGTTCCATGGCGAAGCCCAGGTTGCGCGGAGTATGGCACTCCCCGCAATGGCCCAGCGCCGTCGCCAGATAGGCGCCGCTATTCCATTCGGCCGACTTGGACACGTCCGCCACGAAACGCCGGTCTTTGAAGAACGCCGCGTTCCAGAATCCCATGGCCCAGCGCTGATTGAACGGAAAGGCGAATTCGTTGGCGCGGTTTGCCTGTCGAATCGCCGGCACGCTGGCCAGGTATGCCCTGATGGCGAGCACGTCGCTGCGGCTCAGCCGGGTATAAGAAGTGTAGGGAAATGCCGGATACAGGTGCCGGCCGCCCTTACCCACGCCATCCTGCACCGCACGCACGAAATCATCGTCGCTCCAGCCGCCAATCCCGGTGATCGGGTCGGGTGTGATATTGGTGGAGTACAGGGTGCCGACGGGCAGCTTGAACGGAACCCCGCCCGCAAAGGGCCTGCCGGAGTCCGGCACCGTATGGCAGGCGATGCAATCTGCGGCCTTCGTCAAGTATTCGCCGCGTACCAAAGCGTCAGCGGTCGGCGGCGCCCCGGCAATGGCCGCAGCAACACCCTCGGCCGGGTCGGTGCGATTCAGCACCACATAAGCGGCCGCAGCAATGGCCATCACCATCAATCCCGCTGTCAGAAAACGCTTCATGCCTCATGCCCTTCGGGCCTGCCGCGCACGCCGGCGCCGTCAGGCGAGCCGGCGCCGTTAGGCGAGCCGGTGCTATCAGACGAGCCGGTGCCGTCAGGCGAGCCGGTGCTATCAGACGAGCCGGCGCCGTTAGGCGCGCCGACGCCGCCGTTCTCGGCAACCACCCGCTTGAGCGCGCCGCCGTTCTGAACCAACAGCGCGCGGTCCACCGGCAGACTTCGCAGCCGCACTCCCGTGGCTGCAAAGATGGCGTTGCCCAGTGCCGGGGCCGCGATGGCCGTGCCGACCTCACCCAGTCCTCCCGGCGGCTGATCGCTCTCGATGCGATGCAGTTCGATCAGCGGCGTCTCGTTGATGCGCAAGGTCCGGTAGTCATGAAAGTTGCTTTGCTCGATGGCGCCGTGCTTGATGGTGATGCCACTGTAGAGCGCGGCGCTCAGGCCGAACAGCACGCCTCCTTGTATCTGCGCTTCCACCGAGCTCGGATTGATCGCGATACCGCAATCGAGCGCCACCACCGCCCGGCGCAGCAACACTTCACCCTGCGGCGTCACCTCGGCCTCGACGATCAAGCAGACGCGGCTGCCGAACGGCTCGCCCAGCGCGATGCCCCGCCCCACCCGCGCGGCCAGCCTCTGCGACCCCCAACCGATTTTTTCCGCCGCGAGATCGAGCAGCGCCAGGGAGCGGGGATTCTCTTGCAGCAGGGCTCTGCGATATTCGAGCGGATCCTTGTCCGCAGTATGCGCCAACTCATCCATGAAGCTCTCGACGACGAACAGATTGTGGGTGGATCCCACCCCTCGCCACCAGCCGACGAGCAAGCCCTCGGGCGGGTCGTGGCGCACCCACTCCACTTTGAGGTTCGGAATATCGTAGGGCAGCTCAGCCGCACTTTCGACCGCATCGTCATCCAAGCCATTCTTATCCATGGCCATTGGCGCCCATCGTGCGAGCACGGTTCCGCCGGTGATGCGATCACCGTACCAAACGGGCCGCCCGTGGCCGTCGAGCAACGCCGAAATCCGGTCGTGATACATGGGCCGGACGATGTCATGCCTGATGTCCTCTTCCCGGGTCCAGATCACTTTGATGGGATAAGGGACTTGTTTGGCGAAATGAATTGCCTGCTCGACCGAGTCGCTCTCCAGGCGGCGCCCAAAACCGCCGCCTATGTATTGGTTGTGCAGCTCGATCTTGGATTCGGGCAAGCCCGTGATCTTCGATGCGCTCGCCACGCAGCGCGTCGGCACCTGCGTGCCCACCCAGATCTGGCACTTCTCGGCGGTGATCCATACCGTCGTATTGAGAGGTTCCATGGTGGCGTGCGCGAGCATGGGCGACTGGTAAACAGCCTCCACCAGCTTGCCGTCGACCGGCTTCTTGCCTACCTCGCGAGCGACCAGGGGCGTACCGCTGTGCGACGTGTCCGCCAGCGCTTCGCGCAATTTTGCGGTGGAGAGCGCCGCGTTGTCGCCCGGGTCCCATTCGATGTCGAGCGCATCGAGCCCTTGCTTGGCGGCCCAAAAATGTTCGCCCACCACGGCAACGGCCGCGTCGAGCTGCAGCACGGCGATGACTCCCGGTATGGCCCGGGTCCGCTTGTCGTTGATGCCGACCAGCCTGCCGCCGAACGTGGGACAGGCTTTGACGGTTGCGATTTTCATACCCGGCACGCGCACGTCGATGCCGAACTGAGTGGCTCCCGTCACCTTGTCCGCGGCATCCACGCGCCGCACCGGCTTGCCGATCAAGGTGAACTCTTTGGGACCTTTGAGGGTGACTCTGGCGGGTAGGGGCAGTGCACCGGCCGGCTTCGCGAGGGTTGCGAATCCCAAACTGCGCTGGGTACCCAGGTGAGCGACGACGCCGCGCGACACCGTGCAGGTCGCCGGATCCACATGCCAGCGCTCGGCCGCCGCCGCGACCAGCAGCGTACGCGCCACCGCACCCGCTTCGCGCAGCACCTGCCAATGCGCCCGCGTGCTGGTGGAGCCGCCCGTCATCTGCCCGCCTCCCAGCAACGGTATTCCGTACAGCTCATCGCTGGGGGGTGCATGCTCGACCTTGATCTGATCCAGACCCACGCCGAGTTCTTCCGCCAGCATTTGGCACATGCCGGTGTATATACCCTGACCCATCTCCACGTTCGGCATGACCAGCCGCACCACACCGTCCGCGTCGATTCGGATGAACGCATTCGGCGCAAACGGCGGATCGCCGTCGGCAGCGGCAGCCGCCGCATCGCCCGGCTGGCGCCGCGCATTCATGGCCGCGCTCGCCATACCGCTGGTTCCCGCCCACAGGAACGCGATGGTGAGACCGCTCAACTTGAGGGCATTGCGGCGACCCGAGTCGATTGCCGCGTCCCTGGTACGTGTAATCCCGAGTGAACTCATGGCGCACCACCCGGTGCGATGACCTGAGGCGCTTCGGCCTTGCCGGTTGCCGCCTGCTTGATCGCGGCGCGAATGCGCACATACGTGGCGCAGCGGCAGATGTTGCCCGACATGGCCGCATCGATGTCGCCGTCGGTGGGATTCGGCGTCCGCGACAGCAAAGCGGCGGCGGACATGATTTGACCCGATTGGCAGTAGCCGCACTGGACCACATCGACGTCCAGCCAAGCTCGTTGAATCTTTTGACCGCTCGGAGTCTTGCCCACCGCTTCGATGGTGGTGATGGCCCTGTCACCGACGGCGCCCACCGGCAGCACGCACGAACGGACTGCCTGACCCTCGAGATGCACGGTGCAGGCACCGCACTGCGCGATACCGCAGCCGAACTTGGTGCCCGTGAGCCCGACGATATCGCGCAGCACCCACAGCAGCGGCATATCCGCGGGAACTTCTACCGAACGCTGTTCCCCATTGACGTGCAATACGAACATATCGGCCTCCGAATCGGATCCGATGAGTGTAGCGTCATTTACGAAGCGCGTCGCACCGGCACCGCAGTCGAAGATTTCACCGGCAACGCTGCAACCAGGGATTTGATTGCCAATTCGGACGGAAGGTCGTTCGCAGCCAACCGGACCATTTTGATACCCGCTGCTTGCAGCAGCCCGAGCTTGCGCGTTTGCGCGCGTTGCGCCTCGCGGCCCGCGGCGGATTCGGGCCGCGCGCCATCCTCGAGTTCGACCACGGCCACGGCCGTGAAATCAGCTCGGCAGACGACGAAATCCAGCACCGCCTGCGCGGCACGATGGGTGACGGCTTGACCGCGGGCCGCTACCGTAGGGTCGGCTGCCAGAATCCGCGACAACGCAACTTGCGCCAAGATCACATGCCCCGGGAAGGCGCGCACCAATCGGCCGTAGAGCAGTTGCTCCGGTCGGCTCAGCAATGGCCTGGCGGCTGCCGTCTCTCGCATGCACACATCCCTGGTTGGTTTGCCATGCTCGATTATGCGGATCGGGCGGCCGCCAATCCGGGAAGCGCGTCGCGAATCTTTGCTCGCCCGGCGGGCCGCCATGCGTTCAGGGGCGCTTGCGTGGAATACTCGGCCCGGGAAAGTCGCGCGCGGTGGCGAAGATCCACTCACGAAATTGCGCGACCTTCGGCAAGCCGAGAAAACCCTTCGGGCACACGAAATAATAGGCGGACCGGAACGGCAATGCCTCTTTGCCGGCGAGCTGCAAGCTCCCCTTCTGCAACGAACGAGCCACGAGCGTCCAGCGTGCCAATGCAAATCCCAGTCCCTCCTCGGCCGCGGCCAGCAGGCCCGCGGAATCGTCGATCTTGGGCGCGCGCGAAAGCCACGCGGCTTCTTCATCTGCCTTGCGCCAGATGCTCCAGGGCTCATCACCGCTTTCGAGCAGCGGATACTTCCCGAGATCCGCGCCGCGTTCGAGCGTTCCGTATTGTTTGACCAATTCCGGACTCGCCACCGGCACCAGCCATTCCTCCAAGAGCCGCTCGCTGTGTAAGTTCGGATAGTTTCCATGGCCGAAGCGGATCGCGACATGCGTGGACGTGCGCGAGAAATCGATGAGCTCCCGCGAGGTGTGAAAACGCAGATCGATGTCGGAGAACTTGCGGCGGAAGGAGCGCAGCCGCGGCAGCAGCCACATCTGCAGAAACGAAGCCAGCAAGCTGATGTGCAGTGATCCCGAGAGGCGATGCTGCTTGAGCTGATGCATCGCCGACTCCAGCCGCTCCAGTCCATCGCGCACGGCGGGCAGCAGCTCGAGTGCTTCTTCGGTCAGTTCAACCCGCCGCCCCGAGCGCCGAAACAGCGGCACCTGGATGTACGCCTCGAGCGCTTTGATCTGCTGGCTCACGGCCGCCGGAGTCACATTGAGCGCGTCTGCGGCCGCCGAAAAATTCAACGATGTGGCCACCGCCTCGAACACGCGCAACGCACCCAGCGGCAATCGGTCATAGGCGGCCGCCACGTTAAGCTTTCCTTAACACGGTGTCAGGCATTGGATTTGTTGAATGTCGCCGCATGGGCCAAAGTCACTCCCGTAGAGAAAATTCTCTTTCAACGGAGATCACATCATGAACGAATTACACATCATCGCAAGGCTGGCGCAGACCCTGCTCGCCGTCAGCATCGTGATCGGCAGCGCACTCGTTTTCCAGTACGGCCACTACGTCGTTTGACCAGGAGGCACCATGTTACTCGGCAAACTCACCGCAACGGCGAAATCCACCGCAGCGTCGACGCTCCCCTCCCCGGCGAAATTCACCGCAGCGGCGGGCCGCCTGAACCGTTTCTTGCGGACGCTGGCGGCGGCCTTCGACGCCCTCGTCACCGGGTCGCGCACCATCCCTCTGGGCGATAACGGCATGCTCATCCGGGAGCTCGGCGAGCGCAGCGGTCAATTCAGGCATGGTGGGAAAGGCTGGCGGGCACCTTGACGTCCTGGCGCACCAGGG
>JALYHU010000118.1 GCA_030776345.1 Pseudomonadota bacterium
GGGTGAAGCGCGGGCAGCTCTTACTCCTCGAGGCCTTCGGCGGCGGTTTCACCTGGGGCTCGGCGCTGATTCGCTATTGAAGCGCCTCCGTGGCACCCCAAATGAGTGCACTCCGCCGGGTGAGTGAACTCTGCCGGGCGCACAAAGAAAAACGCCGCGGTGTGACCCGCGGCGCTTCTGTTCGCATCAAATGCTCGAAATTTACTTCGACACTGACTTCTTGAACATGCGATCGATCTTCTCGTTGATCGCTTCGATGGCCGTGGAGTTCGACTGAGCCGTCGACAACGCCTGGTTCGCCGTGCTCTGCGCGCCGGAGGCGGCGGAAGAGGCACTGGCAGCCGCGCTGTTGGCAGCAGCAGCATCGCTCGCGGCTTTCGCCGTGTCGCTCTGCAACTTGGTGACCTGGGACTTCAGATCATCGAGCTGTGCTTGGATCGGCTTCAGGTCCGTGCAACCTGCGAAAGCAAGTACGCACGCGGCGGCGGCAGTGGCCTTAAGTGTCGTAGAAAATGTCATAACAATATTCCCCTAGGGTTAATTCATTGGTGTTCGGAAAGCCCGAAGTGTTGTAGCAAGCAGTCCTTTCTCAATCGGGCTCACATGCGTCGCAACACAGTCGCACATGAAGCCAAATTCCCGCAGCGAATGCAACTGAATTGCGTTACGAATGCAGTGGAATGGGATATTTGTCGGAATACAGCGACTACCTTGCCCCAATTTGTTGCATGGATATTAAATCGACGTAAGGAATATGGCGGTTGTGTAACTTTTACAGGACGAGCGAGTCCTCATATCTTTTTCCCTTCCACCAGCTCCATCACGGCTCGATGGCCTTGCTCGATCGCAATATCGGTGTACGCCGCACCTCCGGCGTCCGAGTTCGCGATGGCGATACGTCCGAATCGCGCACGTCCTATCACGTGCGGGCGTTGATCCTCCGGCACATCGGGATCGAACAGCGGGTTGTGTTCCGGTGCGTAGCCATGCGGCCACCGGTTCACTGTTATGGCCGTGATGTCGCGTGCCGGATCGAATCCGCCGGCGGCCAGCGTTCGGCCGAGCTGGTCCCGGATATTGCGTTCGAAAGTATCAAAAGACGTCCGCAGAAGTTCGGCACGGCCGGCGACATGTTGATCCAGCTCGGATAGGCCCGGTTTGCAGGGAGTGCGCGTCATGCGCACGAGTATGGGCTCGCGCGGCGACCTTGGGCTGCGGTAGGCGCCGATGTCGACATTGGGGTTCAATTCGAACGAGCTGTGATAACTTCCCGGCGCGTAGACGCGATATATCTTCAATCTCTCGAACGCTTGCCAGTCACGCAGCGCGACGCTGGTATACACCACCGGAGTCTTGATCAGTCGATGCAATGCAGCCTTTTGCATCTCCGGCAATTCTGGGCACAGATACGGAATCATTATATTGTAGCCGGCCAGCACCATTCCCCGGCCGCGCGCCGTGAAGGCATGGCCGTTGCGTAGATACGTGACTTCGACGGCTGCAGCCGAGGTGGGGCTCCCAAGGTGGCGCGCACGAACGGCGATGCTGTTCAAGCGGATGCGAACCGGCGCATGTGTCGTGTCCAACTGCGCGTAATTCACTCGGGACGTGACCACGTCATTCACGTCATGGCCGGGTACCGCGTGAGGTATCAATTTCCTGACCAATAGACGCGCAATCGTCGCGTTGCCGTCGGGAAAATGTAAGCGGAGCGAGCCGCCCGTATCGTGATATCCGGCAGGCGTGAAGCTCATCCTCGGCGTCGAGCCCTTGGCCAGAAGCATGCCTTGAAAGCCGGGCAAGCCGTATCCCCAGCAATCGAGAGCCGATACTGCGTCGATCCCCACCCCCCAATCGCCGTGGGTACGGGCACTGAAGTAGCTTATTACCTGCGGATCGACGCGGACCTTGTCGCGCAGGAACGTTTCATAGCTGATTTGGGATAGGCGCTGCTTTTTCTCGTCGGATGACATGCCGGGCATGTAGTCGATTTGGGCCGTTTCGATCTGCAGAATTTCCGCGCGCGCCCGCGCGGACAAAGGCGTGTCCGCCAGCAATTGATCGACAGGCAAGGTCTCCACGCCTACCGCGAGCTTGTCCGCCCCGAATGTCTCTCGATCGAAAAATACGCTGCGCCGGAGCCCCATCTGGGAGTAGAACTCCCAGTGCTGAGTGGCTTTGGAGAGTTTCTCCACATCGATACCGAGGCTGGTCATCAAGCCCGTGGCGACAGGACCGTAAGGCCGCGGGCTCTCAATCATCAATGTGCCGCCATTCAATAGATTCAGACAGCCGTCGAGGTTGAACTCATTGCGCTTCGCATGGCCGCCGAAATCATCGTGGTTGTCGAGAATGAGAATGCGGCTCTCGGGCGCATGCGCTCGGTAGAAGTGCGCGGCCGCCAAGCCGCTGATGCCGGCGCCTACGACGATCAGATCGTAATCCTCGCCCGTATCGGTGGGTGGCGGCCAGCTTTGGCCATCGCGTAGCGCATGCGCGCCTTCGAATGAGCCGGGATGACTGCCGCGCATGCCGGTTAGGAGCGGAGGGTAATAGCCAAAGGCATCCTGAGCGGCACCGGCACCGGCACCCGCACCGGCCCCGGCCCATGCGGGGGCACATGCGGCGGCGGCGCCGATGGCGATGCCGTTCAGAAAGTCGCGACGGTTGATCGGGCGGTCCATGCCCAAGGCTCGGTCCCTGGATTTATCCCCTGTTGGTTCCGACATGAAAATGGCCCCCACCCACTTGCCAACGCTCGGATACTGTATATAATACCAGTCACTGGCTATATACACAGGATAATGTATGACTGACCTCACGCCCCGTCAAACTCAGATCCTACGGCTGATTCAAGACGCCATCGCCGAAAGCGGTATGCCTCCCACCCGTGCGGAAATCGCGCGCACGCTCGGTTTCAAATCTCCGAATGCGGCTGAAGACCATTTGCGCGCATTGCAACGCAAGGGCGTCATCGATCTCATTCCCGGCGCTTCGCGCGGTATTCAACTCAAGGACATCTTGCGGGAACAGCTCGGGTTGCCGCTCATCGGCCGAGTCGCTGCCGGCCGCCCGATTTTGGCCGAGGAACACATCGAAACGCGTTATCAAATCGATCCTCAGCTCTTTCAACCCAAGCCGCATTACCTGCTGAAAGTACAGGGCATGAGTATGAAGAATGCGGGAATTCTGCACGGCGATTTGGTTGCCGTGCATCGCACTCCCGAAGTTCGCAATCGCCAAATCGTCGTGGCGCGCTTGGAGAACGAAGTCACCGTCAAACGCTATCGACAAGAAGGCACCATCGTGTGGCTATTGCCCGAGAACACCGATTTTGAACCCATTCGGGTCAATCTCAAAGAACAGCCCATGATTATCGAAGGGGTCGTGGTCGGGGTGCTTCGTCGCGGTAAAGACGTGGATGCCGCGTGAGCCTCCTCGCTCGGACTTGGGACTTGCGGGTATCTTGGCCGATGCCCGCGTCTGGAAGTTAAAAGACGCCTCGGCCACACCGCTTCGTCCGGTCTGGTCCACCGGTCGAAGCGCACTCGATGCGCGCCTGCCAGGCGGTGGTTGGCCGACGGCGTCACTCGTCGAAGTGTTGTTGGAGACGACCGGCCTCGGTGAAGTCCAACTGTTCTTGCCGGCTCTGGTGGAATGCCAGCGTAAAACAGACAGTGAAATTCCTTGGCTCGTCTGGATTGCCCCACCCCATGAGCCTTATGCGCCGGCTCTGGCGGAGTACGGCATCGAACTCAGCCGTTTGCTCATCGTGCGCCCTGCCAGCGCCACCGAAGCGCTGTGGGCTGCCGAGCAGGCATTGAGTTCGGGAGTGTGTGCGGCGGTGTTGCTGTGGCTGCAAGGCACGGATGACCGGTGGCTGCGGCGTTTGAAACTCGCGGCGGAGGCGGGCGGCGCACTCGGAGTATTGTTTCGTCCCGAGCGGCATCGATTCGAGTTTTCCCCTGCCAGCTTGCGTTTGCTGATGACCCGGGGTGAACACGAGACCCATCTCGAACTCGTCAAGGTGCAAGGCGGCCGGCCCGGTCCCGTCGAATTTCGAGTAACGTAATGAAACCGTTCGGCCGCGCGGCACCGGCAACCGCGGATTTATTTGCGGCGCCCCCCACGGTGGACAGTCCCGCAAAAGACAACGCGCCCGTGATCGCGCGAGGCCTCATTCCGCAGGTCACCCTCCGACCCGCTCCGCGTGCCATCGCCCGACCCGGCCCACAGGCCATCACCCTGCCGCGCACGAAACAGCTGTGGTACGCCGCCGTGTTTCCGGACCTGGGCGTGGCGCAGGGGCCGGCATCCATGCTGCACCACCTTAGCTTATCGGCATTGCAATTCACCTCGTTCGTCAGCATCGAAATGCCCAATGCCTTATTGCTGGAAATCAAGGGCAGCGTGAAATTGTTCGGTTCGCTGGCAGCCTTGCATGCGGACATCGATGCCGCCTGGAGCCGGCTCTCCATCCGTGCGCACGGGGCGACCGCTCCGACCACTCTGGCGGCACTTTGGCTTGCCCGCGCTGGCTGTCGGATATGCATCGAAGATCCTGGCCGGCTCGCGGGCGGCCTCGCCGAGTTGCCCATTGCCTGTACGTCCTGGGACCCCGGATGGCTGCAAACTTTGCGCGCCATGGGGGTCACCCGAGTAGGGGAATTGCTGCGCCTGCCGCGGGCCGGCCTGGCGCGCCGCTTGCATCCTAGCGCGGTCTTGGAGCTCGATATCGCGTTGGCACGGCAAGCCGCGCCTCGCAGAGCGTTCGTGCCGCGCGAGCGATTTCGCGAGCGCTGCGATTTCGAGACGGAAATCGAGACCGTCGCTTATTTGCAAAAGGCACTCGAGCCCTTGACCTTGCGCTGCGCGCAGTTCTTGCGTGAGCGCCAGGCAGGTGTACAGGCACTGGAACTCAAGCTGCGGCATCGCGTGATACCCATGACACGTGTGCGGTTGGGGCTGGCGAGCATCACGAGCGAGCAGCGGCGTTTGGCGGATGTGCTGCAGGAAAAGCTGAATCGGCTCGAACTTGCGGCACCGGTGAGAAGCATGGAACTCCTGTCGGGTTCGCTGCAGCCGCTGTCGGCAGCCTCCCTCGATGCATTCGCCGGTGTGCAGGCAGGCGAGATGCGCGGCCGAGACACGGCGCCGCAACTGGTGGAACGTTTGCGGGCGCGGCTCGGCGAAGAAGCGGTATACGGGGTGGTGTCCATTCCCGAACATCGGCCCGAGGCCGCTTGGCAGCGAGTTCATGAATTGCGCCTGACCTCAGCCGCGCGCCCACTCGACAGGCGTGAGGTGCGCGCCGACGGTACGTGCGCAGAGGATATGCCGCGGCCGGTGTGGTTGTTGAATGAACCCGTGCTGCTCTCGGCAGACCTGCGGCATCTGCGTCAAACCGGCTTGACCCTCGAGCAAGGTCCTGAACGCATCGAGAGCGGTTGGTGGGATGGGAAGGACGTGGCCCGCGACTACTACGTTGCACGCCAGATCCACGGCGCAAGGTGGTGGGTGTTTCAAGAGCGGCGCTCCAAGAGTTGGTACTTGCATGGCGTGTTCGCTTAGGAGCCTGTCTGAGTATTTCCCGTGGCCGCGAGCGCGGCAGATTTTGCCTCAGTCGAGGCGGAGCCGACGCGGTTGGGTTGATACCCAATAAGGAGGCGACAACGATGGATGAGGGAAAATCTGCCCGCTCCCGAAGGGTTGGCAGGGAGAGGGGCGTCTGCGGCGTTGCACGGCTTGTCCGTGGAGCCCACCACGGCCTGCGCCGCGCGCCTTGCATCCGCTCCCTCGCCCTGCCAACGCGGCTCACGCGAAATACTCAGACAGGCTCCTAGGCGGTTCCATGTACGCCGAGCTGCATGCCTTGACCAATTTCTCGTTTCTGCGCGGTGCCTCCCAGCCCGAAGAGCTGGTCCTGCAGGCGCATCGCTTGGGGTATGGCGCGCTCGCGATTACCGATGAATGCTCCCTCGCGGGGGTGGTGCGCGCACATATTGCGGCCAAACGATGCGGCCTGCCGCTCATCCTCGGCGCAGAATTCAGCTGCGTGGATGGCCTGAAATTCGTGGCGCTGGCGACGGACCGAGCAAGTTACGGCGCGCTGAGCCGCTTCATCAGCGGAGCAAGACGTTCCTCCGCCAAAGGCCGCTACGCACTCGAACGCGCCCACCTTTCCCACTCGCTCGACGGCTGTTTGATCGTGTGGCTGCCGCGTGCGGGCAGAGTAGCGCAGCTGCAACACGAGCAGGACGGTCGTTGGTTGCGGGAACGTTTTCACGGCCGTTTATGGATCGGGGTGGAGCTGCTGACCGGGGGCTTCGATGCACGGCGTCTGGAACTTCTCGAGACGCTCGGCAACACCCTGGACCTGCCGCGAGTCGCCGCGGGCGATGTGCACATGCATCGGCGCGGCCGCCGAGCCCTGCAGGACGTGCTGACGGCGATTCGCTTGAACACGCCCTTGAGCGCTGCGGGTTACGCCTTGTTTCCCAATGGCGAGCGATACTTGAGGCCATTGCAGCGTCTACGGGAGCTTTATCCGGCGCCGTTGCTGGCACAGACGCTCAGCATAGCCGAGCGCTGCACGTTCAAGCTCGACGAACTGCGCTACGAATATCCGCAGGAGATCGTGCCCGCAGGCGAAACCCCCACCAGCCATTTGCGCGCGTTGACCGAACGAGGCTGTGCCAAGCGCTGGCCGGCGGGCGCGCCGCCCGACGTGCTGCAAAGCATCGAGCATGAACTGCGTTTGATCGCCGAACTCAAGTTCGAGCCGTTTTTTCTCACCGTGCACGACGTCGTGCAGTATGCGCGATCGGAGAAAATACTCTGTCAGGGCCGAGGCTCGGCGGCCAATTCGGTGGTCTGTTACTGCCTGGAAATCACCGAGGTGGATCCCTCGCGCATGGCCATGCTGTTCGAGCGTTTCATTTCCAAGGAGCGTAACGAACCGCCGGACATCGACGTGGACTTCGAGCATGAGCGGCGCGAAGAAGTCATCCAGTATATCTATCGAAAATACGGCCGCGAGCGTGCGGCCATCGCCGCGACCGTCATTTCTTATCGACCCCGCAGCGCTCTGCGCGACGTCGGCAAGGCATTGGGGTTGGATCTTGCGCAAGTGGATAGGCTGGCGCGCGGCATGCAGTGGTGGGATGGCCAGCGCATCGATGCGGAGCGGATTCGCGCCGCCGGCTTCGACCCGGGCAACCCCACGATCCGGCGGCTCATGTCCATCACGGCTGAAATCCTCGGTTTTCCCCGTCATCTGTCGCAGCATGTGGGCGGCTTCGTCATTGCGCGCGGCCGTCTGGATGAACTGGTTCCCATTGAAAACGCGACCATGCCGGACCGCACGGTGATTCAGTGGGACAAGGACGATCTCGACGCGTTGGGATTGCTCAAGGTCGACGTGCTGGGCTTGGGCATGCTCTGCGCAATTCGCCGCACCTTCGACTTGGTCAACGGCTTCGGCGGTTCGAATGCGGTGGCCGGAAAGCTGAATTTGGCGACGGTGCCGAGCGAGGACGCGGCCGTGTACGACATGATCTGCCGCGCAGACACGGTCGGCGTCTTCCAAATCGAATCGCGGGCCCAGATGGCCATGTTGCCCCGCTTGAGACCGCGCAATTACTACGACCTGGTAATCGAGGTGGCGATCGTGCGCCCCGGGCCGATTCAAGGCGAGATGGTGCATCCCTATCTGCGCCGCCGCAACGCCGAAGAGGCCGTGACCTATCCGAGCAAGGACGTCGAGGCCGTGCTCAAGCGCACCTTGGGTGTGCCCATTTTCCAGGAACAGGTCATGCAACTGGCCATCGTCGCGGCCGGTTTTTCGCCCGGCGAGGCCGATGGCTTGCGGCGCGCGATGGCAGCCTGGAAACGCAAGGGGGGCCTCGAGCCCTTCCAGAAGCAGCTGGTCGACGGCATGCAGGCGCGTGGTTATCCGGAAAGTTTCGCTCAGCAGATATTCAATCAGATACTGGGGTTCGGCGAATACGGATTTCCTGAGTCCCACGCTGCAAGCTTCGCTCTCCTGGTATACACCTCCGCCTGGCTGAAACATCACGAACCGGCGGCGTTCTGCGCGGCGCTCATCAACAGTCAACCCATGGGCTTCTATGCCCCGGCGCAGCTGGTGCGCGATGCGCGGGCACATGGTGTCGAAGTGCGGCCGGCGGCCGTCGCCGCCAGCGATTGGGATTGTTCGCTCGAGCGGCGTGACGAGGGCCCGGCGCGCGCGCGCGGTCCTGCGCTGCGCTTGGGCTTGCGCATGGTGAAGCATTTGTCGCAGGAGGGCGCCAAGCGATTGCTCGCCGCGCGCGCAGTGCGCCCCTTCGTTCATATCGCCGATCTGGCCGAGCGCGCCGCGCTCGATCGCCGCGATCTTACGGCGTTGGCGGCGGCCGATGCGCTCGCGGGTCTTGCGGGACACCGGCATCGCGCCGTGTGGCAAGTGACCGGTGTCGAACGCGCGCTGCCGCTGCTGCCGGCGGACACCGTCGTCGACGAAGGCGTACCGCTGCTGCGCGCGCCGCGCGAAGGCCAGGACATCGCCGCCGACTACGGCAGCGTGGGATTGACCTTGCGCCGTCATCCCCTGGCGTTGCTGCGGGTTGCACTGGAGAAGCGCGGTGTCATTCCCAATCAAAATCTCTGGGACCAACCCAACGGCCGAGCGGTGACGGCGGCGGGCTTGGTGATTACGCGGCAACGGCCGGGCAGCGCGAGCGGCGTGACCTTCGTGACCCTGGAGGACGAAACCGGCTATGTGAACTTGATCGTCTGGGAACGGGTGGCGGCGGCACAGCGCGCGCCATTGCTGGAATCTCGGCTTCTCCTGGTGCACGGCAAATTACAGCGGGAAGGCGATGTATTGCACGTGATCGCGCACCGGCTGACCGATCTGTCGGAATTGCTCGGTAACCTCGTGGTTGCCGCGCGGAATTTTCATTGAAGGGAGTCGGTGTGTCGGCCCGGGCGCCGGAGGGCCGGCCTGACGCTCGTGACGCAGGCCACCACGCTCGTGACGCAGCGCACAACGGTGCTGAAATTCCATTCAAGAAACCGGCTTTCGGGCCGTCATTCTGGCAAGGGATTTTCATGCTCGTGCGCTCCCGCTGCGGCGGCCTGGACAATCCCGCAGCGTTACCATTTGAGGGCTCTATGCACATTCGAAATCTGAAGATTGCGACCCGCCTCTATCTGGCGTTTGGCGGTGTTGCGTTGATCTTCGGCATCGCCTTGGGCATGAGCATGCTGCGCCTCAGGGGCTACAACACTGAGGTTCACGATCTCACTGCCGACCGTGCGTTCCAGACGGCTCACGTTGAGGCCCGCGTGCAAGCGCTGGATACCGATTATCGACGCACGCTCAGCACCCTCGCGGTGCTGTTCGGTATTGCCGCCGCAACGGCCGCCGCCGTGGCGATCGCGATCACGCGTCCCATCGTGAGCCCGCTCGAGCGGCTCATAGCGCATTTCGATGAGCTGCGCCGCGGCAACTTCGACGGCGTCATCGACGTGCATTCGACCGACGAGGCCGGCCAGATGCTGTCGGCCCTCAAAGTGATGCAGGACGCGCTGCGTGAGAACGAACTGAACGTTGCCGATGCGAGGGGTCAAATCGCGGCGATCGGCAAGGTGCAGGCCGTGGCCGAGCTCAACATGGACGGTACGGTACGGGCTGCCAACGACAATTTCCTGCGCCTGTTCGGCTACGGTTTCGCCGACATCGAGGGCAAGCATCACAGCCTGTTCGTCGACCCGGAACATCGCTCGAGCGCGGAATATCGGGCGCTCTGGGACAAGCTCGGCCGCGGCGAGTACGAAGCCGGCCGCTACAAGCGGGTTACGCGCGATGGCCGCGAAATTTGGCTGCAAGCGAGCTATAACCCGATTCAAAGCGTCGACGGTAAGCCGCGCAAGATCGTCGAGTACGCCCTCGATGTGACCGCACGAGTCAAAATGCAGGCCGAGCAAGCGCAGATGCATGCCGCCCAGCTGCAAATGAAAGAGTCGCTCGACGCCGCGGTCACTGAGACGCGGGCGATCGTGAACGCGGCCATCGACGGAGAGCTGACCAAGCGGATCAGCATGGCGGACAAGAGCGGGCAGATCGAGCTGCTTGCGCGGAGCGTCAATGCGCTCCTCGACACCATGATGAAAATGGTGAGCGAGATCAAGCACGCGGCGGGCGAAGTCCAGTCCGGTGCCCAAGGAATCTCGGCGGGCAGCGTAAACCTCAGTCAGCGCACCGGGCTGCAAGCCTCGAGTCTCGAAGAAACCGCCGCCAGCATGGAGGAGATGACCAGCAGCGTCAAAGCCACGGCCGATAACGTAGGCCAAGCACGGCAGCTGGCAGTCGCCGCGCGTGCCCAGGCAGAGAAGGGCGGCGCCATCGTCAGTTCCGCGATCTCGGCCATGAGCGGCATCAACGCGGCGAGCAAGAAGATCTCGGACATCATCGGCGTCATCGATGAAATCGCGTTCCAAACCAACTTGCTGGCGCTCAATGCCGCGGTCGAAGCGGCGCGAGCTGGCGAGCAAGGCCGCGGATTCGCGGTGGTCGCCAGCGAGGTTCGCACGCTTGCGGGCCGCAGCGCGACCGCCGCCAAGGAGATCAAGACGCTCATCGGCGACAGCGTCGCCAAAGTGGAGGAAGGGAGCAAATTGGTCAGCGACTCCGGCAAGGCGCTCGAGGATATCGGTATGGCGGTCAAGCGCGTGGTCGATGTGGTCGCCGAGATCGCCACGGCGAGCCAGGAACAGGCGATCGGCATCGAGCAAGTCAACAAGGCCATCATGCAGATGGATGAGACCACGCAGCAAAATGCAGCGTTGGTCGAGCAAGCCGCGGCGGCGAGCCAATCGATCGTGGGCCAAGCCACGGAACTGGCGGGCCTGGTCGCCCGTTATGGTGTCGCGGATGAACCCGCCGCGGGGACACGGCCGCCGGCGGACGCTCCTCCAAAGGCCGAATTTGCGGTGGAGCGCCGGCGCGCGGGACGGCCGTGGCAAAAGGCCGACGCAGGGCTCTCCGTGGTCGAGACGATGCCCACGCCCAAGTCCATCGAGGCTGGCGATGAGGGAGGCTGGAAAGAGTTCTAGCGTGCGTGCGCGCCCGCTGCGCCGGCGCTCAAAGGCACGCTCGCGACGCGCTCTCGGACGCGCTCTCGAACGGGGCAGAGTCGTGATTCCGCGCTCCGCTCTCGTGCAAACGCACATACGGCTTGCTCTATGATTGCGTGGCGTGCAACATTCTCGGCGTGACTGCGCGCCGTTTCAAACCATCCGACCTCGTCGATTTCGCAGTAGTGGGCTCGGGCGCGGCCGGTGGCGTCATGGCGCGCGAACTGTCGCAGGCCGGCTTCAGCGTCGTGGTACTCGAACAGGGCCCGCGGTTCGGACCCGGCGACTTCGAACACGACGACCTCAAGTACAATTTTCTGAGCGGTATCTGCAACGATCCTGCGTCGAGCCCGCAGACGTTTCGCGACGACCCCGGCATCGACGCCAAGCGGCCGCACATGGGCAACTCGCTGGTCTACGCGCGGATGGTCGGCGGCAGCAGCAATCACTTCACCGCGAATTTCTGGCGATTCCATGACATCGATTTTCGCGAGCGCAGTGCGCTGGGCGCAATCGCCGGCACGGGCTTCGCCGATTGGCCGATCAGCTACCAAGAACTCGAGCCCTACTACACCAAGGTGGAATGGGAAGTGGGCGTCTCGGGTCTCGCCCATGCAAGTCCGTTCGATCCGCCGCGCAGCAAGTCCTACCCGATGCCGCCGTTGCCGGTGAAATCCTCCGGTGCGCTGTTCGAGAGCGGTGCCCGTAAATTGGGCCTGCATCCGTTCCCGGCGCCCATGGCGATCAATTCGCAGCTCTACCGCGGCCGCCCGGGCTGCGCCCACTGCGGATTTTGCATCGGCTTCGGTTGCGAGGTGATGGCCAAGTCATCGTCCCTGTACACCATGATTCCCGAAGCCGAAGCCACCGGGCGTTGCGAGATCAGACCGCGAAGCTATGTGTTCCACATCGACACGAATGCGCAGGGCCGTACCACCGGCGTGACCTATTTCGACGCCGACAAGCGCGAACATTTTCAGAAGGCTAGGGCGGTGGTGGTCTCCGCGAACGGCGCGGAGACGGCTCGTCTGCTGCTCAATTCCACGAGTGCGCGGTTTCCCCAGGGTGTGGCAAATTCCAGCGGGCTGATCGGCAAGTATCTCATGTTCAACCAAGGAGCCGGCGTACACGCCGTATTCGAACAGGAACTGAACGAATACAAGAGCGTGCAGGTGACCCGCATCCTGCACGATTTCTACGACTCCGATCCCAAGCGCGGCTTCTACGGCGGCGGCGGCATCGACGCTCGGATGGGCAGCCAACCCATCGGTTGGGCGCTCGCCTCGGGAGGCGACCTGCCGCATTGGGGCATCGATTACAAGAATCGGCTCGAAGCGTTCAGGCGCTCGATGCTGTCGAGCAGCCATTGCACTTCGCTTGCGGTGGAGAGCAACAGCGTGAGCATCGATCCCGTCCTCAAAGATGCATGGGGCGTTCCGGCGATCCGCGTGACTTACAAGGACCATCCGGACGATCTCGCCGTGGCGGCCTTTCTGCAGCAAAGATCGTTCGAAATCATGCATGCTGCGGGCGCGCAGCAGGTGTGGAAAGCCGAACCCCGGATCTCTCGCGGCGGCGTCCATCTGCTTGGGACATGCCGCATGGGCGACTCGCCGGCGGACTCCGTGGTCGACAAATATCACCGCACCCACGACGTGCCGAATCTTTTTCTATGCGACGGTTCGAGTTTCGTCACGTCGGGGAGAGGGCAGCCGACGATGACCATTCAGGCGCTGGCTTTCCGGGCGGCGGATCATATCGGACGGTTCGCCAAGCGCAATGAGATCTGAGAGAAGTTTCGGCACACCGAGGAAAATTATGGACCGCAGCGACCAAGACCGCGATGAAACATCGAGGCGTTCATTTCTCTTATCGACCGGAGGTTTGCTCACCACCGCGTGGCTGGGAACGCAATGGGCTGCGATCAGCGCTGCCGCGCACCATGCCGACGACATGGCCGCGGCCGATGTGGCCGCAGCGCCGGCTTGGACGGGGTTTCAATTCCTGAACCCTGCCGAGGCCAAGGATGTGGAGGCGATCAGTGCGCAGATCGTGCCCAGCGGGGTGACCCCCGGCGCCCGCGAGGCGCACGCCGTTTATTTCATCGATCGCGCCCTGGCGACTTTTTTCGCCGCCGAGTCGGCCGGTTTTCGCAAGGGGCTCGGCGAGTTCCAGATGAAGTTCCAGGGTGCCCATCCGGACGCTGCATCGTTCGCCGGCGCGAATTCCGACGCACAAATCGCCTTTTTGCGAACGGTCGATCGAACGCCGTTTTTCGAAGGCACCCGCATGCTGACGGTGCTCGGCATGTTCTCGTCCCCCAAGTACGGCGGTAACTACCAAGGGTCAGGCTGGAGGATGATGGGTTTCGAAGACCGTCACGCTTTCACGCCGCCCTTCGGGTATTACGACGCCAAGTACACGGGCTTCGTACCTTATGCGAGCAAACCCGCGTGAGCGCACGAAAATTCAAGCCGAACGAAACGGTCGACTTCGCCGTCGTGGGATCTGGAGCGGCGGGCGGCGTCATCGCTCGCGAACTGGCGCAGGCCGGCTTCAGCGTTCTCGTGTTCGAACAAGGGCCGCGATTGTCGCCCGCGGATTTCGAGCATGACGAATTGAAGTACTGGTTGCTGAGCGGTATCACGAGCGGTCCCGAGTCGAGCCCGCAAACCTTCCGGAAAACCGTCGCGGAGACGGCAAAACTGCCGCGCGGCCCCAATCCGTTGATGTATGCCCGGCTGGTAGGGGGCAGCAGCAACCATTACACCGCGAATTTCTGGCGCTTCCATGAAATAGACTTCCACGAGCATAGCGTCTACGGCGGCATTCCCGGCACGGCCTTTGCCGATTGGCCGATCAGCTATCAGGAACTCGAGCCTTATTACACCAAGGTCGAATGGGAGGTCGGTGTCTCGGGACTTGCCTACGCAAGTCCATTCGATCCGCCGCGCAGCAAGCCCTACCCCATGCCGCCGATGCCGGTGAAGTCGTCCGGGGTGCTCATGGAACAGGGTGCACGAAAGCTTGGCTTGCACCCCTTTCCGGCGCCGTTGGCTATTGCGTCGCAGCCGTTTCGCGGGCGTCCGGCCTGCGTCCATTGCGGATTCTGCATGGGCTTCGGATGCGAGGCGAGGGCCAAGTCATCGACGCTGTTTACCATGATCCCGGAAGCCGAGGCGACCGGACTTTGCGAGGTGCGATCGTCGAGCTACGTGTACGACGTGGCCACGAACGCCGCCGGCCGCACCACCGGGGTACATTACTTCGACGGCGACAAGCGCACTCATTTTCAGAAGGCGAGGGCTGTCGTGCTGTCCGCGAATGGCGCCGAGACGGCGCGCCTGCTGCTCAACTCCACGAGCACTCGATTTCCTCAGGGCCTCGCCAATTCGAGCGGCATGGTCGGCAAGCACCTCATGTTCAATCAGGGCGCCGGTGTGCACGCCGTCTTCGAGCATGAGATCAATGATTACAAGAGCGTGCAGGTCACGCGCATTCTGCACGACTTTTACGATGCCGATCCGAAGCGCGGCTTCTACGGCGGCGGCGGCATCGATGCGCGCATCAATCCGCAGCCGGCGCTGTGGGCCATGGCCTCGGGCGGCGACCTGCCGCGCTGGGGAGCCGATTTCAAGTCACGGCTCGAGGCGTTCCCTCGCTCGACCATGTCCACCGGCCACTCGACGTCGCTGCCCGTGGAAACCAACAGCGTGAGTCTCGATCCCACCGTCAAGGACGCGTGGGGAATCCCGGCCATCAGGGTCACCTACAAGGACCACCCGGACGATCTGGCGATGGCCAAGTTTCTCCAAGACCGCTCATACGAGATCATGCAGGCGGCTGGCGCGCAAAAATTGTGGCGCGAGGATGTGCAAGAGAATTCGGGTGGCGCGCATTTGCTCGGGACCTGCCGGATGGGCGACGATCCCGCGACCTCCGTGGTCGACAAGTACCACCGTACTCACGACGTGCCGAATCTGTTTCTCTGCGACGGCTCGAGTTTCGTTACGTCGGGGCGGGGTCAGCCGACCATGACCATCCAGGCGCTCGCGTTCCGCGCGGCGGATCACATCGGGCAATTCGCGAAACGCAATGAGATCTAGCCGGTTCGCTCAATGGCCCTTTTTGTGCTTCTTCTTGCCGCGGGATTTGACCGCCTCCCCGTCCTCGGCGAAGTCGCCGTCGTCCGCGTCGCCGATCTCGTAGTCGTCGAAATCGCTCAATAACTCGGCCGTTCGACGCTCCTCCATGACGCGCTCCAGGCGCCGCCAGGCCGGTTCGGCGCCCTTCGGGGCGCGACGGCGCTGGGACTCGACGTCGCGCATGATGTGATCCACGTCGACATCGTCCCCGCTCGGAGCCGCATCTTCTGCGTCTTCTTCCTCGAAGTCGTCCGATTCGGGTTTTTCGCTCATGCTATCGAAGCCTGCGCTTCACACAGTGAACTAACACGCGCGCGTTATAAACGGAAACGCGCCTCGCGCGCAATAGCCTGGCGCACACTGACGGATGCCCGGCGCTATTTGACCAGGTCGTTGAGTTGAAAAATCGGCAACAACAGGGCGATTACGATGAACATGACAACGGCACCCATGAACACCACCATGAACGGACCCAGCAAATTGGTCATGGTCGAGAGCAGGCTGTCCATCTCCCGTTCTTGATTCGACGCCGCGCGTTCCAGCATCTTTTCCAGTTCACCGCTGCTCTCGCCGCTGCTGATGAGATGAATCATCATGGGCGGAAACATTTTGCGGGCGGCCAGCGATTTACCGATGGGGGCGCCCTCGCGCACCCGCAGGGCGGCTTCTTCCACGGCGCGTTTCATCGGCAGGCTGTTGACCACCTCGGCCGAGATCCGCAGCGCCTCGAGCACCGGCACTGCGCTCGCCGTCAGGATGCTGAAGGTACGTGAAAAGCGGGCTGTGTTCACGCCTCGGATGAGTTTGCCGGCCAGCGGTACCCGCAACAGGAACCTATCGAACCGCAGACGCGCTTCCGGCGCCTTCAGCCACCGCAAGAATCCCCACGTCGCGGCAGCCGCCAGGATCACCGCGTAATACCAGTAGTGGCGCACGAAGTCGCTCATGCCGATGAGAATTCGGGTGGCCAAGGGTAATTCCTGGTGGCCGGACTCGAACACCGCCACGACTTGAGGGACCACATACGCCAGCAAGAACGACACGATTGCAAAAGACAGCACCATCAACACGATGGGGTACACCAATGCGTTGCTCACCTGCTGGCCCATGACCTGGCGGGATTCCGTGTAGTCCGAGAGACGTTCGAGCACCGAGTCCAATTTTCCGGACTGCTCGCCGGCGGATACGGTTGCGCGATAAATCTCGGGAAACGCCTGAGGAAAATCGCGCAGGCCGTCAGCCAGGGGGTGGCCCTCCACGACCTTGCCGCGTACGCCCAATATGATGCGCTGTATGCGGGGCTTTTCGGTCTGTTCGGCCACCGCTTGAAGCGATTCTTCTAGCGGCAGGCCGGAGCGTAGCAGCGTCGCCAGCTGGCGCGTCAGCAGCGCCAGGTCCAATGTCGATAGTCCGCGCCGCATGAAGCCGCGACGCCGCTGTTGCTTGAGTTCGCGCTCGGCCGTCTCTTGGATGTCCATCGGCAGCAGATGCTTTTCGCGCAGCAACTGCCGGACATGCTTGGGGGTATCGCCCTCGATCAGACCCTTGCGTTCACGACCTTGCGCATCCAGCGCAGTGTATTCGAACGCCCCCATGAGTCCTCGCTAGTCCTCGCGCGTTACGCGCAGGACTTCTTCGAGGGTCGTTTCGCCTTCCATTACCTTGCGCCGTCCGTCGTCGCGGATACCCGGACTCGCCGTGCGGGCATAGCGCTCGAGGTCCTGTTCGGACGATCCGTCATGGATCATGGTGCGCATATGGTCGTCGACCGCAATGAGTTCGTAGATGCCGGTGCGGCCCCGATACCCGGTACCGGGCTCGCGGCTGGGACGGAACAGTTCCACCGGCTCCCCGGCCGGGTCCAGATTGAGCAGCCGGCGTTCGTAGTCGCCCGCCAGGAAGGGTTCGCGCGTTTCCGGATTGAGTACGCGCACCAGGCGTTGCGCCAGCACGCCGATCAGACTCGAGGACAGTAGGAAGGGTTCGATTCCCATGTCGCGCAGGCGCGTAACCGCGCCTACGGCAGTGTTGGTGTGCAGCGTGGAGAGCACGAGATGGCCGGTCAAGCTGGCTTGAACCGCGATTTGAGCGGTTTCCAAATCGCGGATTTCGCCGACCATGACGACGTCCGGATCCTGCCGCAGAATGGCTCGAAGGCCGCGCGCGAAGGTCATTTCGACCTTGGTGTTGACCTGGGTTTGACCGATGCCGTCGATGTAGTACTCGATCGGGTCTTCCACCGTCATGACGTTGCGGGTGTTGTCGTTGATGCGCTCGAGCGCCGCGTACAAGGTCGTGGTCTTTCCCGATCCGGTGGGGCCGGTGACCAGGATGATGCCGTGGGGTTTGTGGATGATTTCATCCATCGTGGCCTGGGTCCGCGGATCCATTCCCAGCGACGTGAGTTCGATGCGGCCGGCTTGTTTGTCGAGCAAGCGCAATACCACGCGCTCGCCGTGCCCCGACGGCAACGTCGAGACGCGCACGTCGACGGCGCGGCCGGCGATCCGCAGCGAAATTCTGCCGTCCTGCGGCAGCCGTCGTTCGGCGATGTCGAGCTTCGACATGACCTTGATGCGCGATACCACGAGGGGCGCCACGGCGCGCTTGGTCTGCAATACCTCGCGCAGCACCCCGTCGACGCGGAAGCGAATCACCAAGCGATTCTCGTAGGGCTCGATGTGGATATCGGACGCGTTTTCCTTGACGGCCTGCGTCAGCAGGGCGTTGATCAAGCGGATGATGGGCGCTTCGTCGTCGCTTTCGAGCAAGTCCGAGGATTCGGGGATGTCTTCGGCCAAGTGAGCGAGGTCGGTGTTGTCGTCCAATCCCTCCAACATCTGCATCGCCGCGCCCGAGCCGGCCTCGTAAGCGATGCGCAGCATGGAGTCGAACTTTTCGCTCGAGACTCGCTCGAGCTTCAAGGGGACGCCAACGAACCGGCGCACTTCGGCGAGCGCCTGGGGCGTGACGCCGGGACGGCACACCGTGTCCGCCACGTCGTTGGCGATGCCGCGAACCAGCACCCCATGGCGCTTTGCGAATGGGAAGGACAGTCTGCGCTGCGGCAGCTCTTGAAGTGCGGCGTTCATGGGGAGTCAGACCCGGGCGGCGGCGCGGAGTTCGCCGGCGATGGCGCGGAGTTCGCCGGCGGCGGCGCGGAGTTCGCAGGCGGGGGCGGGTTAGGCGTAGCGCCCTGCGGATTGGTGATGGCGGGCGGCGACGGCGGCGGCAGCGCCGATCTGGGCGGAATCACTGGGATGACAGGCTGCTTCTCTCCCGGCAACAACGGTATCTTTCCCTTGGTCAGGGCTTTCTCGTTCTGCCGTGTTTCATCGTACTTGGCCTCGCTGATGCTTTCGGTGGCGTCCGCGTCGCGCAGAATCTTGGGGCGGATGAATACCAACAGATTTTTCTTCTGCCGAGAGCCGCTGCGGGATTTGAACAGGTTGCCGACCAAGGGAAGCGCCCCGAGTCCCGGTATGCGATCCTCGCTTTGCGTGACGGTATCGGACATCAGGCCGCCCAGTACGACCGTGCCGCCGTCCTCGATCAGCACCGTGGTCTTGATCGAGCGTTTGTTGGTGGAGATGTCGGCCGAATCCGTGAGTTTCGCACCCGGCGAGGAATCTTCCTGCTCGATTTTGAGCTGTACCGAATTCCCCTCGTTGATGTGCGGGGTTACCTTCAGGATGGTGCCGACTTCTTCACGCTGAATCGTGGTGAAAGGGGTGGTCGTGCCGGACGTACTGGTGGTGGAATTCGAATAAGACCCCGTGATCAACGGAATTTCCTGGGTCACTTTGACCTCGGCTTCCTCGTTGTTCATGGTGATGAGCGACGGGGTCGAAATAATGTTGCTGCTGCCGTCGCTGCGCAGCGCCTGAATCAGAGCGGCGAAACCCTTGCCCGTGCTCGAATTATAAGTGCCGAGCGCAAACGTGGCTCCGGTGCCCACCGTCGAACTGGTGAGACTCGATGTACTGGTAGAGCTGCCGCTGGTAGCGCCCACCACGGCTTCGGCCAAGCTGACGATGCTGGTACCGCTGCCGGGCAGATTCGATACGCCATAGCCGTAGGAGCTGCCTCCGTCGAGCAGCCATTGCACGCCGATGTTCGCGCTCTTGTTGACGTCGACCTCGACGATGATGGCTTCGACCTGCACCTGGGCGCGCCGGATATCGAGTTTGTCGATTACCGCCATCAGGGATTTCATGATTTTCGGCGGTCCCGTCATGATGAGCGCATTGGTGGCCACATCGGCCCAGATGGTGACGCTGGCATCGACGTTGGCGCCGCCGCCGGCCGCCGGTGCCGCGCCGCTCTGGGGCCCGGCCTGGGCCTTGGCGGAGGCGCTCGCCTGGCCTTTAAGCTTGTCCGCGATTTTCTCTGCGTCGGCGTAACGGAGATACCTGACCTGGGTATCGCCCCCGGCTTGCAGGGGTGTGTCCAAGTTGAGAATGAGGGCCTTGATCCTCAAGCGCAGCGACTTTTCGCCGCTTATCAGGATGCTGTTGGTGCGTTCATCGGCCACGATCTTGACCGGTGCCCCCGCGCCCTCGGCAGCCTGACCCTGGCTCAGCTGATTGACGGTGCGCACCAGCTCGGTGGCGCTGGCATTGTGCAGCGAGATCACTTCCACGGGTTCATCGCCGCTTTCATCCATCCGTTGGATGATTTTCATGATGCGGCTCACGTTGCTGGCACGATCCGAGATGATGAGCATGTTGCCGCTCGGATAGGCCGCAAGGTGGCCCTGCTGGGGAATCAGCGGCCGCAGCAAGGGCACCAGCTGGGCGGCGCTGATGTTCTTCATCGTAATGATCTGGGTGACGATCTCGTCCGATGTGGAACTGACGTTGTTCGGCAGGTCGATCGAGGGCAGCTGCCGGGCGTCGGTATTCGGGATGATCTTGATGACCCTGCCCGCCGGTACGGCGACATAGCCATAGACCTGCAACACGGCCAGGAAGGCTTCATAGAACGCCTCCGGCGACATCGGCGTTGCCGAGAGCATCGTGACCTTGGCGTTGACGCGGGGGTCGACGATGAAATTCTTGCCCGTGACTTCGGCCACCGCCTGGATGATCTGGGTGAGGTCGGCATCCTTGTAGTTCGGGGTGATGGTCGGACCATCGTGCGCCCGGGAAACCCCCTGCCTCGATTGCGCCGCGACTTGGAAGGACATCGTGACGAGCAACACCGCCAGCGCGCCGCTCAGTGCTAAGCGGAGGCTGGCGTGCGGTTGGCTGGTCTTCGGTATCATGGGTGTCCGTCTGCTGAACGCTTTCGTACGATGCTCGCGCTGCTACTCATTGGCATTCTCGTTGCTCCCATTCGGCGACGGCGCTCCGGGCGGCACCGCCGGCACGGGTCCGCCAGAGGGGACCGTCCCCGCTGCCCCCGGATCCGTCTCCAAGTCCTTCGTTGCTTGCGCCGCCACTTGGGCGATGTTGAGCGTGATGTCCTGTTTCTGGCCACCTCGCTCGACCGTCACGGTGACGTGATCCGAACTCTGGATGGTGTTGAAAACTTCCTGGCTGCGTTGTGGATCGTCCAACGCCGTGCCATTTATTGCTGTGACCAAGTCGCCGGGTTTCAAACCCAGTTTGTTGAATATGGCTCGATTTCTTCCGGGATAGGCGCGAAACCCCCGTAGCTTGCCGGCGGCGTTGTCGTACGAGGCAACCGTGCGCATGACTTGGTCCAAGATACCGGGGTCCTGCTGCACCAGGCGCCGGATGTTGTCCACCGCCGCGACGGTGCGGGGATCGGAGCCCGGTCTGTGGACCGGCATCGGTGCGCTCGCGGCGATCTGGCGGGGCAGCACCAACGTCTCCAAGACGCCCGCGCGGTCCAAAACGACGTGGTCCAGATAGACCGAGTGCAAGGTCGCACCGCTCACGTTGTCGCCCACGGCAAATACCTTGGAGGGACCGCCGTCGCTGATGATGGCTACCCCGTGTTTGGGGTCTTGGGTTGCAATCGTGCCGGTCAGCACCAGATTGGCGCTGCTGAGGGGCGCATCGGCAGCGTCCTGGGTGCTGGAGTCGACCTTGGCAACGCCGAACAGATGGGCGGAAACCACACTTTGCACGTCCACCCCGGCACGGGAGGGGGCCTGAACGGGTCGCGTGATGACGGGCTGCGGGGATTTGACCGGGCTGCCGAGGAGCGAAACCGCAATGCGCGCCAACTCCACGACGATCAATGCCGCGAGGCAAAGCGATGCCAGATTCGGGCCGTCCTGCTGCAAACGGGCCAGCCATTCGTTCGTTCGTGTATCAAGCATGTAGCCGTGTGTCCCCTATCCCGAAGAGTGGGCGGCGGCCGTTTCCCGCGGGTCCGGAGCCTTGAGTTGGGCAATCATACGGAGCGGCGCTTGACCGCTCAAGCATTTGTTTTTACTTGTGAAAGTAAAGTGACACCGATTGGCGACATTGGCTTTTACCGGGGGGTTTTGCTTAGACGCTTGTAAAGCGCCAAGACGCACCCTATAAACTGTTAATCCATGAGTGATAAAGAACGAGGTCGGGACGGGACAGGCTTGGTCGTCGAGGAAGCGGCGCCCAAACTGAAGCGCCCGCCACTCTACCAGGTCGTTCTCATCAACGACGACTACACGCCCATGGAATTCGTCGTCGATATACTGCAACGGTTCTTCGCGATGGACCGCACGAAGGCAACTCGCGTTATGCTCGAGGTTCATACCAAGGGAAAAGGAGTGTGCGGAGTCTTTACTTATGAGATTGCAGAGACCAAGGTGGCTCAAGTGATCGCGTATGCGCGACAACATCAGCATCCGCTGATGGCAACGCTAGAAGAGGCATAATCTGTGCTTAGTCAAGAACTCGAATTTTGCTTGAATGATGCGTTCGCCAGTGCGCGGGAAGCACGGCATGAGTTCATGACCGTCGAGCATCTGCTGCTCGCGATCGTGGACACCCCTAAAGTGAGGGAAGTCTTGAAGTCGTGCGGCGCGGATACGGCCAAGCTCAAGACCGAACTCAAGCAATTCATCGACCAGACCACGCCGCGTCTGGCGGCGGGCGAGGACCGCGACGTGCAGCCCACGCTCGGCTTTCAGCGGGTATTGCAGCGGGCGGTTTTTCACGTGCAGTCGAGCGGCAAGAAAGAAGTGACCGTCGCCAACGTGCTGGTCGCCATCTTCAGCGAGAAGCAGTCGCACGCCGCCTATCTGTTGAGCATGCAGGACGTATCGCGCCTCGACGTGGTCAATTTCATCGCCCACGGTCTGTCCAAGGCCGGCGGCGAGGAGCGCAGCGAACGCGAAGACGGCGGCGCGACCGGCGATGCGGAGCGCGATGGGGAAAGCGGCGGCAATGCCCTCGAGAAGTACGCCACGAATTTGAACGAGGCGGCGCGCAAGGGCAAGATCGATCCCCTCATCGGACGCAAGCTCGAGGTCGAGCGCACCATCGAGATCCTGTGCCGTCGCCGCAAGAACAATCCCTTGTACGTCGGCGAGGCGGGTGTGGGCAAAACCGCGATCGCCGAAGGCCTGGCGCGCATGATCGTCGAGAACCAGGTACCGGACGTGCTGCTCGATGCCACGATTTATTCGCTGGACATGGGCTCGTTGGTGGCAGGCACCAAGTACCGCGGCGACTTCGAGAAGCGATTGAAGGCGGTGCTCGCCGAAGTCAAGAAGCAGCCGGGCGCGATCCTCTTCATCGATGAGATCCATACCGTCATCGGTGCCGGCGCGGCCTCCGGCGGCGTCATGGACGCCTCGAATCTCATCAAGCCGGCGCTCGCCAACGGCGAACTGCGCTGCATCGGTTCGACCACCTACAACGAGTATCGCGGGATCTTCGAGAAGGACCACGCGCTGGCGCGGCGCTTCCAGAAAATCGACATCACCGAGCCGTCCGTGCAGGACACGGTGGATATATTGCGCGGGCTCAAGAGCCGCTACGAAGAGCATCACGGCGTCAAATATGAAGACGACGCCTTGCAGGCGGCAGCCGAACTCGCGGCGCGTCACATCAACGACCGGCACATGCCGGACAAGGCCATCGACGTGGTCGATGAGGCGGGGGCCAATCTGCGCCTGAAGCCGGTCGAGAATCGCGAGGCGTCCGTCACCGTCAGCCAGATCGAAAACGTCGTGGCGCGCATCGCGCGAATTCCGCCGAAGAATGTGTCCTTGTCGGACCGCGACGTCTTGAAGAACCTCGAGCGCAATTTGAAATTGACCATTTTCGGTCAGGACAAGGCCATCGAGGCCTTGGCCGCAGCCATCAAGATGTCGCGCTCCGGATTGGGGGACCAGCGCAAGCCCGTCGGATCATTCCTGTTCTCCGGTCCGACAGGCGTCGGCAAGACCGAGGTGACGCGGCAATTGGCCATCGCCATGGGCGTGGAGTTCGTGCGCTTCGACATGTCGGAGTACATGGAGCGTCACACGGTGTCGCGACTCATCGGCGCGCCGCCCGGCTATGTCGGCTTCGATCAGGGCGGTTTGCTCACCGAGGCCATCGCGAAGCATCCGCACTGCGTGCTGCTGCTCGATGAGATCGAGAAAGCGCACCCGGATGTGTTCAATCTGTTGCTGCAGGTCATGGATCACGGCACGCTCACCGACAATAACGGCCGTAAGGCGGACTTCCGCCATGTGATCATCGTGATGACGACGAACGCGGGCGCATTCGAAATGAGCCGGCCGAGCATCGGTTTTACGCAGTCCGATTCCACATCGGATGGGATGGAGGCGATTCGACGCCTGTTCTCACCGGAGTTCCGCAATCGCTTGGATGCCGTGGTGCAGTTCGCCGGACTCGATCAAGACACGATCGAGCGCGTGGTGGACAAGCTGCTGGTCGAGGCTGAGGCACAGCTCGAGCAGAAGCGCGTGTCGATTTCGGTGGACGAGCCGGCCCGCCGCTGGATTGCGAAGAAAGGCTATGACCCGAAGATGGGCGCGAGGCCCATGGCACGGATCATTCAGGAGTTCATCAAACGGCCGCTGGCCGAGGAGTTGCTGTTCGGCAAGCTGGTCAACGGCGGACATGTGGAAGTGACCCTGAGCGAGGACGGCGAGAAGTTGAAGCTCGAGACGCGGGCGGCGGATCAGCCGGCTCTCTTGTCGCACGAGAACTAGTTTTTCCAGGGGCTTGCGGCGCCGCCCAGGCCCCCCGAGGGGCCATGGGTGTCAGCGCAGACGCATCAAACGCATGCATGCGTCCCGCAGGCTACCGAGAATGTCACCCAGGCTAGGCTTTTGGGGGGATCGGGCTGTTCGGTCGGATCAGCGGCCCCGGTAGACGATACGGCCCTTGGTCAGGTCGTAAGGGGTCATTTCCACCGTGACCTGATCGCCCGTCAAGATTCGAATGTAGTTTTTACGCATCTTTCCCGAGATATGGGCGGTTACGACGTGGCCGGTCTTGAGCTTGACCCGAAACGTCGTATTGGGCAGGGTCTCGACGACCTCGCCCTCGAATTGAATTGCCTCTTCTTTTGACATGCGTCCTTGTAGTGCGTGGGGATGGATAAGCGGGGCGGGGCGCATTGTGCATAAAGCACCCTGTTAATGCAATTTTACGGGTGATTGCAGGGGGGCATTTCGGTCCACCGGACGCCCGGGACCCGCCTGGCATGGCGGCGCAAGAGCCCCACGAATTCGCTGCGCGAGATCTCGCGCGCGCCCAAGCTCGTCAGGTGGGAACTCGCCACTTGGCAGTCGATCACATGGATGTCGCGGGCGCGACACTCGTCCACCAGCCGGGCCATGGCCACCTTGGAAGCGTCTTTTTCGCGGCTGAACATTGATTCACCGAAGAAAATGCTCCCCAGCCGAATTCCGTAGAGGCCGCCGACCAGCCGGGTGCCGTGGTAGGTCTCGATGGAGTGACCGAAGCCCAGGGCAAACAACTCTTCGTAGGCGCCGATCATGTCGGGATTGAGCCAGGTCTCGGGTCCCGAGCGCCGCGGTGCTGCGCACTCGCGAATGGTCTCGCCGAATGCCTGATCCACGCGCGTTTCGTAGGGGCCGTTGCGCAACGTCTTGCGCAGGCTGCGCGAGATGTTGAATTCACCGGGAAATAACACCATGCGGGGGTCGGGAGACCACCAAAGAATGGGCTGCTGCGCCGAGTACCAGGGGAATACGCCGCGTTCGTAGGCCGCGAGCAGCCGCGTCGGATTCAAGTCGCCGCCCGCTGCCAACAGCCCCGGCGGGTCGCGCAGAGCCTGGTCGAGCGGCGGGAACCAATCGGGCTCCACGTTCTCCCCCAGCCACACCAGCCTACTCAGAGCTGCAATTCCTCGTCCGCAGCACGATGGTACGGCACGTGCTCGCTGACCGCCGCGGCGTACTGATCCACGCCGCGGGCCTCGCGCCGCGCAAAGTCACGAATAGCCGCGTCAAATCTCGAATCGACGATGTCATGCGCCGAACTCATCAGCGTGGGAACGAAGCCTCTGGGCACCTTGTGCTCGCCTTGCGTTCCGGGCTCGAAGCGCTGCAGTTTATGCTCGATGCAATATTCGATACCTTGGTAGTAACAGGTCTCGAAATGCAGGCTGTGGTAGTTGCCACCGGCTCCCCAGTAACGGCCGTATAGCGCGTCCTCGCCGACGAAGAAAATGGCCACGGCAATCGGCGATGCACCGTGACGGGCTATTTTGAGCATCAGCTTGTCCGGCATGCTGGCCGCAATCCGCTTGAAGAAATCCAGATTGAGATAGGGCTCGTGCCCGTGGCGATAGAACGTGTCCGCATAGAACTCGTACACCACCCGCCAGGAGGCCGCATCCATCTCGCCTCCGAGCCGTGTGTCGAATTCTATCCCGGCTTCGGCGACGCGCCGCCTCTCGCGCTTCGCTTTTTTGCGCTTCTCGGCGGTGAAGGTCGCCAAGAAGGCATCGAACGATTCATAACCGTGATTGAACCAGTGAAACTGGCAGTCGCGCCGCTCGATCAGCCCCGCTCGGTGCAGCGGCGCAAGGCTCTCGTCGCTCGGAAACAAGACATGCCAGGAGGAGAGGTGTTCGGAGCGGGCATAGGCAGCCGCGGCCTGAATCAACGCACTCGCCGTCGAGCTCGCATCGGCGCCGGTGCCGGCGAGCAAGCGCGGTCCGCGGACGGGCGTAAACGGTATGGCCGTGACCAGTTTCGGGTAGTACTTCAGACCGTGCTGCGCGTAGGCGTTCGCCCAGGAAAAATCAAAAACGAATTCACCGCGCGAGTGACCCTTGCGGTACAGCGGCAGCGCGCCGATCAGCCGGCCATGGGAATCGTGCAGGACCAGGTGACACGGGCTCCAGCCCGTTCGAGGAACTGCGCAGCCGGAAGCTTCCAGTGCCAGCAGGAATTCGTGGCGCACGAACGGCTGCAGCGAGCCGGCCACGGCGTTCCAGCTCGCCGCATCCACGTCGCTCATGCTCTCCAGGAAACGGGCACGCCAGGCAATCACGCGTCGGCAGTAAGTGCTGCAACGTGCTGCACCACCTCGATTCGTTCCAAGTATTTGTCCGCGTCGAGTGCCGCCATGCAGCCCGTGCCGGCGGAGGTCACGGCCTGCCGGTAGACGTGATCGGCCACGTCTCCCGCGGCAAACACGCCCGCTAGGCTGGTGGATGTGGCTTCGCCGTCGAGACCGCCCTTGACCACGATGTAGCCGCCGCGCATCTCCAACTGATCCTCGAACAGTTGCGTGTTCGGCTGATGACCGACCGCAATGAACACACCATCGACCTGCAGCGCGGGGCCCGCGCTGCCGTGTGCCGCATGCAGGCCCCCGTGCATCGAACGCAGCCGCACACCGGTTACACCCGCATCGTTGCCCACGATCTCCTCGACGGCGTGATTCCACAGGATGCGGACTTTACCTGACCTTTCGAGTGCAAATAGCCGATCCTGAAGGATTTTCTCCGACTTCAATTTGTCCCGCCGATGCACCAGGGTAACGTGCGATGCGATGTTGGCGAGGTACAGCGCCTCTTCGACCGCGGTATTGCCGCCGCCGATCACGGCCACCGGCTTGCCGCGATAGAAGAAACCGTCGCAGGTTGCGCAGGCCGAGACCCCCTTGCCGCGAAACTTTTCCTCGGACGGCAAGCCCAGGTACTTGGCGGACGCGCCCGTGGCGATGATGAGCGCATCGCAGGTGTATTCGCCGTTATCCCCGAACAGGCGAAAGGGACGCTCCTGCAACTCGGCGCGGTGGATGGTGTCGAAAACGATCTCGGTATTGAAGCGCTCCGCGTGACGCCGCATGCGCTCCATGAGCGCCGGCCCCTGGAGATGTTCCACATCGCCCGGCCAATTATCCACGTCCGTGGTGGTCATCAGCTGCCCGCCTTGTTCGAGCCCGGTGATGAGCAGCGGCGAGCGGTTGGCGCGAGCCGAATAAATGGCCGCGCTGTAACCCGCGGGACCCGACCCGAGGATGAGGAGACGACTGTGCCTGACCATGCTCATGTATAATTTGCCTCTCTTCTTTACTGTCGCTGCGACGTTATCGTCGCGGACCGGGTAAGTAAATGTGTGGGCGCCGGGCCCCTCGCACAAGCGCCGCCGCTGGCGCCGACGATACGCCTAGGTTGCGGCCCAATACTGAGTTACTATTACATAATATTCAACGTGTTAAGAAGTAATCATCATTGAAGGTCTAGAATTGACTGAAGCCATTGTCAGCAAGAAATCCAAGCCCGCGTTGAAGCTGTCCGCAGCGGTGGCCCGCTCCCTGCGCGAGGGTACCTTATGGGTGCTGGGAGCGGTGGCTCTGTTGCAGGTTCTGGCGCTGTTATCTTTTCACAAGGAAGACGCCAGTTTCTGGAACACCGCCGACGGCGGCGTGGTGCATAACTGGATAGGCCCGGTGGGAGCGTGGCTCGCCGGATTTTTCCTGTTCTTGTTCGGCCGTCCCGCGTATTTGTTCCCGCTGATGCTGGCATATGCCGGCTGGCTGGTGCACAAACAGCACGCGCTTCCCGATGCGCGTTCGCGGATCAACACGCTGCTGCGGGCGGCCGGGTTCGTGCTCACGTTGCTCACGAGTTGCGGACTCGCGACTCTTCACTGGGGCGGCGCTGCGTTTCCGAGCAGTGCCGGCGGCATCGTCGGCGAATCCGTGGGCCACAACAGCGAACACGCATTGAGTTTCCTCGGCGCGACGCTGTTGTTGCTGGCCGTGTGGCTTGCTGGCGTGGCGCTGTTCCTGGGTGTGTCTTGGTTCGAAATCATGGACAAACTCGGCGCGTGGGTTTTGCAGGGCATCGACTGGGCGCGAACGCAGATCGAACAGCGGCGCGAACTCGCCTCCGGGCAACAGCGTAAACAGGCGCGCCAAGGCGTCGTGCGCGAGGAACAGAAAAAAGTGGCGAGCCGTCCGCCGCCGCGGATCGAGCCCGTGGCGCCCGCCCCGGAGAAAAGTGAGCGCATCGAGCGCGAGCGGCAAGTACCGCTGTTCGATGCACCGACATCCAGCGAGCTGCCGGCATTGTCCTTGCTGGACGAGCCCGCCCCCCGCGAGCAGTCCTATTCGGACGAGGCGCTGGAAGCGATGTCGCGCTTGGTGGAGATCAAGCTACGGGATTTCGGCGTGGAAGCCGAAGTGGTGGCGGTGCAGCCGGGCCCGGTCATCACGCGTTTCGAACTGCGGCCCGCCCCCGGAGTCAAGGTCAGCCAGATCAGCAACCTCGCAAAGGACCTGGCCCGTGCGCTGTCCGCCATCAGCGTGCGCGTCGTGGAGATCATTCCCGGCAAGTCCGTGATCGGTTTGGAAATACCGAACGAGAAGCGCGAAATCGTCACGCTCGGGGAGATCATCAAATCCAAGCCCTACGACGAGGTGACTTCGCCGCTCGCTCTGGCGCTGGGTAAGGATATCGGCGGGGTGCCGGTGGTCGCCGACCTCGCGCGGATGCCGCATTTGCTGATCGCGGGCACCACCGGATCGGGTAAGTCGGTGGGCATCAACGCCATGGTCTTGAGCCTCGTGTACAAGGCGACGCCCGAGCATGTGCGCATGATCATGATCGATCCGAAGATGCTGGAGCTGTCCGTATACGAAGGGATTCCGCATCTGCTGTCGCCGGTGGTGACCGACATGAAACAGGCAGCCAACGCGCTGCGCTGGTGCGTAGCCGAAATGGAACGCCGCTACCAGCTCATGTCCCTGCTGGGCGTGCGTAACATCGGCGGTTTCAATCGGAAAGTAAAGGAGGCCGCGGACGCCGGCAACCCGATCAAAGACCCGATTCGTATGCAAAAGATCGCTCAGGGCGTTCCGGGTATCGTGGCAGAGGACGTGGAGGACCTCACCTCGCTGCCGTTCATCGTCGTGATCATCGATGAGCTGGCGGACCTGATGATGATCGTCGGCAAAAAGGTCGAGGAGCTGATTGCGCGCCTGGCCCAGAAAGCGCGAGCCGCGGGCATCCATTTGATCTTGGCAACCCAGCGCCCGTCCGTGGACGTGATCACCGGGCTCATCAAGGCAAATATTCCCACCCGCATCGCATTTCAAGTGTCGGCCAAGGTGGACTCGCGCACCATTCTCGACCAAAGCGGCGCGGAGTCACTGTTGGGCCACGGCGACATGCTGTATCTGCCCCCCGGCACCTCCATACCCACGCGCGTCCATGGCGCTTTCGTCTCCGACCAAGAGGTGCACCGCGTGGTGGCCGGCCTCAAGGCCGCCTCGCCGCCGGTGTACATCGATGAGATTTTGGAAGGCCCGCGCAACCCCATCCCCGGATTTCCGTCGGACGACGAAGAAGCTGAGGGCGGCGCGGTGGACGCCGAAGCCGATCCGCTTTACGACGAGGCCGTCCGCATCGTCACCGAGACCCGCAAGGCGTCGATTTCCGGCGTTCAGCGCCGGCTCAAGATCGGCTATAACCGCGCAGCTCGCTTGGTGGAGGCCATGGAGGCGGCGGGCTTGGTCGGGCCGCTGCAATCGAACGGCGCTCGCGAAATTTTCGGCGCACCGCCGCCGCAGGAGTAATAGCTTGATCGTTCCCTCATGGAAAGCCGCCGTCCTTTCGCGGGCGGTGGCGGCCTTCGGGCTCGCTGCTTGCGTATGCTACAGCGCAGTGACTCGTGCAACGCCGGCCGCCGACGTCGAGAAATATCTCGCGGGGCTCGCCACCTGGTCCGCGGACTTCACGCAGACCATTGACGATGGCCACGGCAAAGTGCTGCGCAGCGCGGCGGGAAAACTCTATGTACAGCGGCCCGGCAAGTTTCGCTGGGATTACGCGGAGCCTTCGGAACAGCTGGTGCTGGCGGACGGCAAGCAGATCTGGTTCTACGACAAAGACCTCGCGCAAGCCAACGTCCGCGACATGGACAGCACGCTGGCCAGCACGCCCGCAAGTCTGTTGTCGGGCGGTGGCTCGGTAGGTGCCCAATTCGACATCACGGCATTGCCACCCTCCGGCGGGCTGGAATGGTTTCAGCTGGTTCCCAAGCATTCGGATACGGATTTCCAGCTCGTGCGCATCGGCTTCAACAAGGGCGAGTTGGCATCCATGTTCCTCGCGGACAAGCTCGGTCAAGTGACGCAATTGAGCTTCACGCACCCATCGCGCAATGCAAAGTTTCCCGCGGACTTGTTTTCTTTCACGCCGCCCGCGGGAGTCGATGTCATAGGGCGCGACGCAAAGTGACGGCGCGTACCGCCGGCAAGGCGCCCACCGCCGGCGACGCGCCCACCGCCGGCGACGCGCCGACCACCGGCAAGGCGCCCACCGCGAGCGACGGTACTTACCGACCGCTTGCCGATCGCCTCCGGCCGCGATCACTCGATGAGTTCGTGGGACAGTCGCATTTGCTGGCTGCCGGTGCGCCGCTGCGCCGTGCTTTGGAGTCGGGCCGACCTCACTCGATGATCCTGTGGGGGCCGCCGGGCACCGGCAAGACCACGCTCGCACGGCTGGCGGCGCAGGGCGCGCGGGCCGAGTTCATCTCGCTCTCGGCGGTGCTCGCCGGTATAAAGGATATTCGGGCCGTGGTGGAGCAGGCCCGCGGTTTGCGAGGTACTCGCGACACGGTGCTGTTTCTCGATGAGGTACACCGTTTCAACAAGGCGCAGCAGGATACCTTCCTGCCCTACGTCGAAGACGGTACGCTGATTTTCATCGGTGCCACCACCGAAAATCCGTCGTTCGAGGTGAACAACGCGCTGCTGTCGAGGGCGCGCGTCTACGTCCTGAAGTCGCTGACCGCGGAGGACTTGAGCAAGTTGCTCGATCGCGCGCTGCGCGACTCGGTCCACGGCCTCGGGAGCCTGAATCTGCATATCGATCCCGCGGCTCGCGAGCTGTTGCTGGCGGCGGCGGACGGGGATGCGCGCCGAATGCTCAATTTGCTGGAAACCGCCGCGGACTTGAGTGTCCCCGACGATGCCTCGGCGGGCGGCGGCCGGCGTCTCGATGTCGATACCACTCGCGCGGTGATCGGCAGCACCTATGTCCGCTTCGACAAGGGCGGCGAGAATTTCTACGATCAGATCTCCGCCCTGCACAAGTCGGTGCGCGGCAGCGATCCCGATGCGGCGCTGTACTGGTTGTGCCGCATGCTGGTGGGCGGCTGCGATCCGCTGTATGTCGCACGCCGCGCGTTGCGCATGGCGAGCGAGGATATCGGCAACGCCGACCCGCGGGCCTTGACCGTGGCCTTGGAGGCCTGTTCGGTATACGAGCGGTTAGGCAGTCCCGAGGGCGAACTGGCCATTGCGCAGGCCGTCGTCTTCATGGCATGTGCCGCCAAGAGCAACGCCGTCTATACTGCTTACAATGCCGCGACGGCGGATGCGACGAGCCGCGGATCGCTCGAAGTGCCGCTGCACTTGCGCAACGCACCCACGCGGCTCATGAAAGAGATCGGGTACGGCAAAGGCTATCGCTACGCCCACGATGAGCCGGGCGCTTACGCCGCCGGCGAGCGCTATTTTCCCGATGACATGCCGGACCGCCGCTACTATGTGCCTGCTCCGCGCGGCTTGGAAATCAAGATCGGCGAGGCGCTCGAGGCCCGCCGCGAACGGGATCGACAGGCCCAGGGCAGCAAAGGTTCGTGACACACGTCGAGGAACCCGTGATACCGGCCGAAGGAGCAACGTGATACCCGCCGAAGGAGCAGTATGAAGCGTCCCCCCGCCGTTCCCACGGTGCAGATCGACAACGAGAAGGTGAAGGTCACCGAGTGGCGCTTCCCGCCGGGCGCGGAGACCGGCTGGCATCGTCATGGCATGTACTACGTGGTGGTGCCCCAAACCACGGGCCCGTTGCTCCTGGAAACGGCGGAAGGCCCGGTGACCAGCCAACTCACTGCGGGCGTCGCTTATGCGCGGCCGGTGGGCGTCGAGCACAACGTCATCAACCCCGGATCGGTCGAGTTCGTCTTCGTGGAGATCGAGCTGAAATGATCTCGCCGCCCTTTGCCGACCACTGCCCATCGTAAATAACCGCCCCTTCAAACGTACCGCCTCTCAGAAATAGGAAATCATCGTGCTCGACCCGAAGCTGCTGCGCAGCGACCTGTCCGGAGTGGCTGCCCAATTGGCGCGCCGCGGATTCGAACTCGACGTCGCGGGGTTCTCCGCGCTCGAGGAACAACGTAAAGCCGTCCAAATCGACGCCGATCGTTTGCGTGCGGAGCGCAATTCGGTCGCGAAAGCGGTGGGGCAGGCGAAGGCGAAAGGGCAGGACGCGGCACCGCTGTTGGCGCGGGGCGAGGCGCTGGGCGCTGAGCTGCAGGGGATCGAGAAACGCCTGGAAGCGATTCAGGCGGAACTCGCGGCGGTACAGATGGGGCTGCCCAACGTGCTGCATTCGACCGTGCCGGACGGTCGCGACGAATCGGCCAATGTGGAAGTGCGTCGCTGGGGCGAGCCACGCAAGTTTACCTTCGAACCCAAAGATCATGTGACCGTCGGTGCGCCCCTCGGAATGGACTTTGAAGCTGCGGGGCGCATATCCGGAGCACGGTTCGTGGTGATGACCGGAAACCTGGCGAAGCTACACCGGGCTCTCATCCAGTTCATGCTCGACATGCATACGGTGAAGCATGGCTACCGCGAAGCTTATGTTCCGTATTTGGTGCACGCGGCGGCGCTCGAGGGAACGGGTCAGTTGCCGAAGTTCGAGCAGGATCTGTTTGCAGTGCAGGGGGAGCCGGGCTATTTCTTGATTCCCACCGCGGAGGTGCCGGTGACGAATCTGGTGCGCGACCAGATCCTCGCGCCGGAGACACTGCCGCTGAAATACGTGGCCCATACGCCGTGTTTCCGGTCGGAGGCGGGAGCCTCCGGAAAGGACACGCGGGGCATGATCCGCCAGCATCAATTCGAGAAAGTGGAGCTGGTGCACATCGTGCGGCCGGAGGAGTCGTACGCGGCGCTCGAGGAGTTGACGGGTCATGCGGAAGCGGTGCTACAAGCGCTGGAATTACCCTATCGGGTGATTTCCCTGTGCGCGGGCGATGTGGGTTTCGGCAGCGCGAAGACCTACGATCTGGAGGTGTGGCTGCCCTCGCAGGGGCGCTATCGCGAGATTTCTTCCTGCAGCAATTTCGAATCGTTCCAGGCGCGGCGGCTGCAGGCGCGCTGGCGAAATCCGGCGACCGGCAAGCCGGAGCTGGTTCACACCTTGAACGGCTCGGGCGTGGCGGTGGGCCGCGCGCTGGTGGCTATCTTGGAAAACTGTCAGCAGGCGGACGGTACGGTGGCCATACCTCCCGCGCTCGCACCCTACATGGGTGGAACGGCCCTGCTGACGCCTTAGAGCAGGCCCCGGTTTTCGGGTACGAACCCCTAAATCATGCAAGGGGACGCCGAAATGGCCGTCTGCGGCGCATTGAATCGCTGCGAATGGCCCCCACCTCCCGCGCATGGCGGCGGTTTCGGGACGCGCCGCCTCGGCAGTGGTAAAATCAGCGGCAGTGTTTCCTTCATTTGGTTCTCAAGAGGACTTGCGATCATGGCCAATTTCCCAAGCAACGCAGCGTTTCCGCGGGGCGGAGTCGCGCCGCGTGAGCTGTTCATCACCCGGACTTACATCCACCTCGTCGCCGGCATTCTCGGGTTCATCCTGGTCGAGTTGGGGCTGTTCGAATCCGGGCTGGCCGAGCAGGTCGCGCGGTTCATGTTCGGCTTCAACTGGATATTGATCCTGGGGGCATTCATGCTGACGGGTTGGCTGGCGACGCGCACGGCGCAAACCAGCACCTCGATCGGGATGCAGTACTTCGCCTACGCGGTCTACGTCGTGGCGGAGGCGCTCATCTTCGTGCCGTTGCTCTACATCGCCGATGCCAAGGCGCCGGGCACCATCGACAGCGCCGTTCTGGTGACCGCCCTCGGAGCCGGCGGCCTCATGTTCGTCGCCCACCGCACGCGTAAAGACTTTTCGTTCCTGCGCGCGATTCTGATGTGGGGCGGGGTGCTGGCGCTGGTCGCCATCATCGGCGGGGCCATCTTCGGTTTCCAGCTGGGAACGTGGTTCTCGGTGTTGATGATCGGGTTCGCGGGCGCCGCCGTGCTTTACGACACGTCCAACATCATCAACTACTATCCGGAGGACCGCTACGTCTCGGCCGCGATGCAGCTGTTCGCCTCCATCGCCCTGATGTTCTGGTACGTGTTGCGCCTGTTGATGGGCAACCGCAACTAAGCTCGATCGCGGGGCCCCGGCCCGGTCATGCAGCCAGCCGAATTCCTTGCAACGGCCGATCTGTTGCCCGAACCCATGCTCCTGGTCGCGAGCGACGGTCAGATCCTGGCCGCCAATACGGCCTTCGTCGAGGCATCGGGTTACGATCACGACGTGCTGTTCCGGCGGCGATTGGGCGACATCGCGACGGATCCGCCGGCGACGATCGCCGCCTATCTGGACGCCTGCGCCCGTGGCGGGCGGATGCCGGGTTCACTCACCTTCGCGCGGGCCCACCGGTCCTTGACGTTTCGCTGCGAGGGCATCGCGTGCCGCTCCTCCTCCGGAACCGCTTCCTCTTGTCTGCTGTTGAGGTTTAGCCCCAAGCAGGATGGCGCCGGCGACTCCGTCGCCCTCACCGACAAGCTCGATCAGCTGAGCGCGCAAATGCGGCGCAGCGAGCAGGTGGAGGATGCGTTGCGGCGGCAGAGCGAAACGCTGCAGGTCACCCTCTCCAGCATCGGCGACGCCGTGATCGCGACCGATGCGCAGGGTCGCATCACGTTCATGAATATGGTCGCCGAGGTGCTCACGGGCTGGGACCTGGCCGATGCCCAAGGCAGGCCATTGCCGGAGGTCTTCCGGATCATCAACGAGTACAGCCGTCAGCCGGTGGCCAATCCCGTCGAGAAAGCGCTCCAGACGGGCGGCATCGTCGGTCTTGCGAATCACACCCTGTTGCTGAGCCGAGAGGGCCGTGAGGTTCCGATCGACGACAGCGCCGCACCCATTCGCATGCCGAGCGGCGAGCTGTTCGGGGTCGTGCTGATCTTTCGCGATATCACCGAGCAAAAGAAGGCGGCGCATACGGAAGCTTGGCTGGCCGCGATCGTGGACTCTTCCGACGATGCCATCGTCAGCAAGACCCTGGATGGGATCATCACCTCCTGGAACCGAGGCGCAGCGCGGCTGTTCGGATACGCCGCCGCCGAGATGATCGGCAAGCCCATCATCACCATCATACCTCCCGAATTGCGCGACGAAGAGCAGGTGATCCTTTCCCGCCTGCGGGCGGGCAAATCCATCGATCATTTCGACACGGTGCGGGTGGCGAAAGACGGCAGACGAATCGACATCTCGCTCACCATTTCCCCCATCCACGATGCTCACGGGATGATCGTGGGCGCCTCGAAAATCGCTCGCGACGTATCCGAGCGCAAGCGCGCCGAACGGGCGCTTCGCGATGCCAACCAGCAGAAGGACGAATTCCTCGCAACCCTCGCTCACGAGTTGAGGAATCCTCTCGCGCCTATCCGCAACGCCACGCAGATCCTGGCGAGAATGGAGCTCGACCCCGCCGCCCGTTCGGTATCCGACATCATCGGGCGCCAAGTCGGACAAATGGCCCACCTCGTGGATGATCTGCTGGATGTATCGAGGATCACGGCCGGTCGAGTGCGCCTGCAATTGGAGGCTCTCGATCTGCGGACTGCGCTCGCCATGGCCATCGAGGCCTGTCGCCCTGCGCTTCGGGCCGCGGGTCACGAACTCGTACTCCGTGAGCCCTCTGAGCCTTTATACATTCGAGGTGATCAGGTCAGATTGCCGCAGGTATTTTCGAATATCCTGAATAACGCGGTGAAATACACGCAACCCCACGGGCGAATCGAAGTCCGTGTGGAACGGGAACAGGACGAGGCGGTCGTGCGCGTTCGTGACAACGGCATCGGCATTCCCCCAAACATGTTGACCTACGTCTTCGAACTCTTTGCTCAGGTGGACCGATCCTACGACCGCACCGATGGCGGTCTCGGGCTGGGGCTCACGCTCGCGAGGCGCTTAGTGGAGATGCACGCCGGACGAATCGAGGCCCAGAGCGACGGACCTGGAAAGGGCAGCGAGTTTGTGGTTCGCCTGCCGACGCTCAGCGACGTTCCTGGCGCAACCGCTGACGGCACGACGGTACCTCGAGCCGTGGGTCGTCTGCGGGTACTCATCGCGGATGACAACCACGATGCGGCAACCACTCTAGGCATGCTGGTGCAGATGATGGGGCACGAAACACAAGTCGTGCACGACGGCCTGGCCGCCGTCGAGGTGGCTGAGGCATTCAAGCCGGATGTCGCCATCCTCGATATCGGGATGCCGCTCCTGGACGGCTACTCAACCGTCCAGCGGCTCGCTGCCCGACCGTGGTCGGCGAACACCGTTTTCGTAGCGCTCACCGGCTGGGGACAGGAGGAGGACAGGAAGCGGGCGCTGGCGGCGGGCTTTCACCATCATCTCGTCAAGCCGGTAGATGCCGACGCGCTGCAGGCTCTGCTCATCGGTGCCTCCCCCCCATAGGAAACCCGTGCTCGACCGGCTACGGTCGCTGCGACGTGGCCCACCATCAATCGGAGCGTGCAGTTGCGTATAATCCCCGCCGGTTGGAGAGGTGGCAGAGCGGTTGAATGCACCGGTCTTGAAAACCGGCGGACCCTCACAGGTCTCGTGAGTTCGAATCTCACCCTCTCCGCCATCGGTAAAAGCAAAGAGCCCCGTCCTGGGGCTTTTTGCTTTTACGGAGCAGGGTGCGTGGACGAACTCACCGGTTCGACAAAATCGCCTGGAGCGATTTTGGACGACGCGAACGCGTCGGCCCGAAGGGCTGCGGCCAGGACAGGCCGCAGCAATCTCACCCTCTCCGCCAAACGTGACATCAACTCCATTCGGCACGGGGCCAGTGGGCTGCGGCGGCAACGAAGCGGCGATAACGCCCGCCAGGGCGGCTCCGGAGGGGCGAGGCGCGCAGCGCCGAGCAATCTCACCCTCTCCGCCATGTGTCGAACATGCCCAGCATAAGCCCTGGCGGAGGGACCTGCCGCGCTCCGGGGCGAACCCCGAAAACCGCAGCGCGCAAACGACCGTAGTTAAATCTTTTGCCGTACCGGAAACACTAGTTAAATTTAGCATTCTGCGCTTAAATAAGGGGGCGGCTAAGCAAAGCCACTTAACCCCGGCATCGAGGTCATGAAGCGGGACCCGTTCGGAACCTATATAGAGACCACGACGCTGGGCGAAACCGTCCGCGCCTTCGTGCCCCCGATGCTGCCCCCGGACCCGCCCCTCGCTTTTACCGCGGGATCTCAAAGTTCGTTGGATCGCGCCATGCTCTCCCTCGGACGACTCGACGGCGCTGCGGCGACCATGCCCGACATGGACTTGCTGCTCTACACGTTCATCCGCAAGGAGGCTGTTCTCTCCTCCCAGATAGAAGGAACGCAATCTACATTGGATGATCTGCTGGCCCATGAGATCGAGGCGGTGCCGGGCGCGCCGGGCGACGACGTGCGGGAGGTCTCGCGCTACGTGGATGCCATGAACCACGGGTTGGAGCGAATGGCCGGCGGCTTCCCGTTGTCGAACCGGCTGTTACGCGATATGCACGGCATCCTGCTCGCCGATGGGCGCGGCACACAGAAGCAGCCCGGCGAATTCCGGCGCTCCCAGAACTGGATCGGAGGCACACGGCCTGGCAATGCCGCATTCGTGCCGCCACCGCCAATCCATCTCGATGCGTGTCTGGCGAATCTGGAGCACTATTTGCATGAACCGGCCAATCCCGTCGTGAAAGCGGCCCTGGCCCATTTGCATTTCGAAACCATTCATCCGTTTCTGGACGGCAACGGCCGTGTCGGGCGCCTGCTGATCACGCTGATGCTCTGCCACGACAACGTGCTGCGCAAACCGCTGCTGTATCCGAGCTTGTACTTCAAGCAGCATCGCCAACAATACTACGAGGAGTTGAACGCGGTCCGTGCGGGCGGGGACTATGAGCGCTGGATCGATTTTTTCGCGGAGGCGATCCGTCACAGCGCGGAGGTCGCCATCGAGACCGGCCGACGCGTGACCCAGGCGTTCCGGGAAGATCGAGCGCAGCTGCGCGCCGTACCGCGGATCGCCGGCTCGCTGCTCATGATCCAGGAGGCGCTGCAGTCGAAGCCCGTCAACACGGTGGCGACACTGCGAGAGGCAACGGGTCTCACGACGCCGACCGTCAATTCACTGCTGCGCGAGCTGGAGTCGCGCGGGATCGTCAAAGAGTCCACCGGCCGCGCGCGCGATCGGGTGTACGTTTACCGGCGTTATCTCGAGGCATTGGCGGCAGAGGAGGAGGCGCCGCCCGCCGCCGTGGCCGAAACAAAAACCCGTACGGCACCCGAAAAACTCTGATGGCGACCTCGAGGAGCCCAACGCCAGGTGAGCGAGCGGATCGACGTGGCTGCGCAACCGGCCGCCTGTACGCGCTGGCCTTCGCCGTCGCATGCTCGGTAGCCGGGGCGGCGGAAGGCCCGGCATCGCCATCGCCGTCAACGGCAGCGCCGTCCCCATCGACGCCGTCAGCATCTCCGGCTGCCGATTCGATGGAGGCCATCGTCGTCACGTCGGAGAAGTTGGCCGTGCAAACGCTGATCGACCGCAAGGTGTACACCGTCACATCGGATGCGCAGAGCACCTTCGGCTCGTTGAGCGATGTCCTCGCCGTGATCCCGTCCGTCGATGTGGATCCGGATGGCATCGTCTCGCTGCGAGGGGACACCAGTGTTTTGATATTGATCGACGGCAAACCATCGACCCAGCTGTCAGGATCCGCGGCTGGAGACAATCTGCAATCGATTCCGGCCAAGGACATCGAGCGTATCGAGATCCTCACCACTCCTCCGGCGCAATATAAGGCCGACGGTGCCGCCGGCGTGATCAACATCATTACCCGCAAGAAGCGATCGGAGGGCGGCTCAGGCTCGCTGCAGGGCAGTCTCGGCAGCAGCGGACGCTCGGTGGTCGGAGTGGACGGCAGCTACACGTCCGGGCCGCTCTCCGTCTCCACCACCGCAGGTTATCGACACGACGTCCGGGAACGGCTCATCCAATCGGACTCGAAAGCGCCGGACCCAACTGCCCCACAGCTGATCGATAGCACGAGTTCCACCAATGAAAAGATTCGCCGCACGGTGCCGACGGTGGGATTGACCGCTCAATACGCGTTGAACGACGAGCAGTCCATCAGCGGCTCGGTGAGCTGGGCCGAGCGCGGCGGTCTGCGCACTTACACCGAACTCAACGAGACCAGCACGCCGTCCGGGGGGGCGACAGGTTCCTCGCGGCGTCTGAGTGCCGGGCACGACCCGGAGACCGATTACGATGAGAAACTAGGATTCAGCCAGAAGTTGGGGCGGGTGGGCGAGACGCTCGACTTCTCGCTGCATCGATCCACTTCGCAACAGCACGAACATTACGATTACACGAACGATTCGTTCATTCCGCCGTCGGCCACCTTCTACAATAACCTGGACTTCCACGAGGATCACGGCACCACCGGGTTGGGTGCCGACTATGCGCTGCCGCTGTCGAAGACGCGCTCGTTGAAACTGGGTTACGCTTTCGAGCAGGACGACTTCAGTTTCGCGAATGTCGGCAACAATATCGATCCGGCGAGCGGAGTACAGGTGGCAGATCCGAGTCTCACGGACGATTTCAAATTCCGGCAACAGATCAACGCCGCATACGCCAGCTATCAGGCGAGCGGCGGTGCCTGGAACGGGCTGGGTGGGCTGCGGGCAGAGCTGACGCACACCGATGCGCAGCTGCAGACCAATGCCCTTTCGAGCAGGGGCCATTATTTCGGGATCTATCCGAGCCTCCATGTCGATCGCAATCTTTCCGACGAGTCGACGCTGTCATTTGGCGCGAGCCGCCGCATCACCCGTCCCGATCCCAGCAGTATGAATCCCTACGTGGATCACGAGTACACGCCGAATCTGCGCGCCGGTAACCCCAACCTGAAGCCGCAGGACACTCAGTCCTACGAAGTGGGCTACGGGTTTGACGGTCGAGGGATGAGCTACGGCTTGACCGGCTACTATCGGAGGAACCGGAATAGCGTAACCGACGTGACCGATTACCTGGGCAACGGCTTGTCGCTCTCGACGAAGACCAATCTGCCGAAGAACGACTCGGCCGGACTCGAATTCACGTCGACGGGCCGTATATTGCGGAAGTTGACCTACAGCCTCAGCGGCAACCTGTTCTACAGCCAGATCGATGCGACGGCGCTCGGCGTATCCGGGCTGCAGTCGACGACCGGGCTCAACGCGAAGGCCAAGCTGGATTACCGCCCGACGAGCGTCGACTCCGCGCAGATGACCGCGACCCGGACGGATAAGCGCCTGACGCCCCAGGGCTACGTGAGTGCGATCAATATCGTGAATCTCGGGTACAAACACCAGCTGGATCCCGATCTGACCGCAGTCCTGACCGTCTCGGACATTTTCGACGGCCAACGCTTCCAAAGATTCACGTCCACGCCGGCATTCACCCAGGAATACCGGCGTACCACGCGGGGCAGGGTGCTCTACCTCGGCTTCGTCTATTCCTTCGGATCGACGAAGAAGGACAAGCAGCCGAATTTCGAGTACGACCAAACGGGATGAGCGCGTCGGCGCACCGTCACTGTTACATGAGGGATTGATGAAGACGACTACCGCCATACTGACTGCGACTCTGCTGGCCGCGCCAGCCGCCCCGTGCGCCGAGCGCACCGTGAATCTCGCCACCGGCAAGCAACTGCTGGAGCCGGTGCCCGGCGGACCGGTGCGCCTCAACAGTCTGCCGATGAGCGTTGCGGCCTCGCCGGATGGCCGCTATGTCGCGATTCTCAATGCGGGGTACGGCACGTACGAGTCCAAGTACGCCCAATCGATCGCGCTGCTCGATACCCAGTCCGGAACGGTCACGGACTTTCCCGAGCTGCGCGCCCAGCTGAAGGCGGCGCAGACGTTCTACGAGGGCATCGCCTTCAGCACCGACGGCGCGCACCTCTATGCGAGCCTCGATTCGCTCACCGCGCCGGTGGGCGGCAAACCCGACCAGACCGGAAATGCCATCGCCGTGTACCGCGTCGACGATGGCAAGCTCGCCCCCGAGCGGTTGATTCCGATTCCGCTGCAGCGGCTCGCCGCGGGCACGCTGCAGAACCCGATTGGCCAGGTCCTGCCGGCCGGAATGGCTATCTCCGCACCCGCGGGAATGGCCCTCGTGGCCAATGGCGGCGGTCATGAACAGCTGCTCGTCGCAGACGAGTTGTCCGACGATGCACTGCTGATCGACACCGTCACCGGCGAAGTAGTCAAGCGCTTCGACCTGTCCACCGCGCCGACGGTTCCGGCCGCCTACCCGATCAGCGTCGCGGTCACGCGCAGCGGCCGGCGTGGGTTCGTCGCGCTGTGGAACGGTTCGGCCATAGCCGAGCTCGACTTGCGCAGCGGCAAGATCTTGGGCCGCCTGCCGCTCCTGCCGCCACAGAGCCCAACCGCGCCGGGCTCGCATCCTGCGGCGCTGGCGCTCAGCCCGGACGAACGAACTTTGTACGTCGCTCTCGCCAACCGCGACAGGGTTGCCGCGGTGGCACTCGATGGCTCCCGCCTGCACGTGCGCGCGATGTTCGACACGCGCCTTCCCGGTCAGACACTGTTCGGCGCCATTCCCGATGCCGTGGCGGTCTCCGCCGACGGCACGCGGCTGTATGCGGCAAATGCCGGCTCGGATGCGGTGGCCGTGTTTGCGGTGGCCGCCAGTGCGGTGGCCGCCAGTGCGGTGCCCGCCAGTGCGGTGGCCGCCACCGAGCCGCTTCATGCCTTGGGATTCATACCCACCGAATGGTATCCCACGGCGCTGCTCGTCTCAGGGCAGAAACTGTACGTCGCGACCGGCAAAGGCGACGGCACCGGTCCCGACAAAGATGCGCAGCGAGTGGTCGATCGCGTTCCGCAGAGCCATCGTGCGCACGCGTACATCGGCACGCTGCTGCATGGCTCGCTCGCCACCATCGACCGCACCGAGGCGGAGAAGAACCTCGCTCCGCTGACGCGTGAAGTCGAGGTGAGCAATCTGATGGTGGCTGCGCAGAAGCATGTCACGTTCCGCAACGGCGGCCATCCGATCAAACACATCATCTACATCATCAAGGAGAACCGGACCTTTGACCAGTTGTTCGGCGACCTTGGGATGGGCGACGGCGATCCCTCCTTGACCATGTACGGCAAGGACGTCACACCGAATCAGCACAAGCTTGCCCTGCAGTTTGGCGTGCTGGACAATTTCTATGATTCGGGCGAGGTGTCGGGCGACGGCCACGTGTGGTCCACCGCGGGCATCACCAGCGACTACACGGAGAAGACTTGGCAACAGGCCTACCGCGGCGACGAACGCAACTACGATTTCGAAGGCATCGTCGAAGGTGCCTATCCCCTGGAGCAGAACATCCCCGATGTGGACGAGCCGGCCAGCGGCTATCTCTGGGACAACTTCGCGCGTCACGGCAAGTCGCTCTACCACTTTGGGGAATTCATCTCGACCAAATTCTGCGACGACTCCGGCGAAGCGCCGAAGAATCCGCCGCCCACCGAAGGCACGCCGGAGCCCACCGGTACGGGCTGCGCGCGCAGCCATGTACGTCCCGGGGAGTCGGTGCCGCAGAACTATGGCGGCGGTACGAGCCCGTGGCCGTGGTCCATTCCCCTCATCCTGAAGAATGTAGCCACCAAGCCGCAGCTGCAAGGGCACTTCGATCCCCTGTATCCAGACTTCAACTTGAGCTTTCCCGATCAGCTTCGCGTCGAGGAGTTCCTCGGGCAATTTCACCAGTGGGTGGGCGACCGCGATCGCGGTTCGGACACCATGCCGAACTTCGTCATGCTGCGGCTGCCCAACGACCACACCGCCGGCACGCGCACCGGCATGCCGCGGCCGCGCGCGTCGGTGGCGGACAACGATCTCGCGGTGGGTCGCGTGGTCGAAGCCATTTCGCACAGCGCCTACTGGGATGACACGGCGTTGTTCGTTCTCGAAGATGACGCGCAGGACGGTGCCGATCATGTCGATGCGCATCGCAGTATCGCGTTGGTCGTGAGCAGGTTCTCACCGCGCAGCGCGAAGCCCGTCGTCGACAGCACTTTCTATACGACGGTCAGCGTGATACGCACCATGGAGGAACTGCTCGGCGTTCCGCCCATGAACAACAACGATGCCGTGGCCCCGCTGATCGCGCCGCTGTTCGACGGAGCAGGCGACCAGCCGCCATTCGACGCCGACTATCAAAATCGCGCCAACGGCATGATCTACGAGGTAAACTCGCCGCGCGCCACGGGCGCGAAGCAGTCCGGCAGGATGGACTTCCGGCGGGAGGATCAGGCCGACGCGCACCTGTTGAACGTGATCCTGTGGCGGGACGCAATGGGTAACAAGCCCTTGCCAGCTGCACTGACGCGCCGGAGCGGCAAGGCTGATCGCAAAGATGACGATGACTGAAACTGCTGATCCCGCCTTCCTATCCGAATGGCAGCCCATCGTTTCCGGCCATGCGGAGTTGAAACTATCCGCGGGGTTGGCGGGGCATGTTCCCGCGTTGCGGATGGATTTCGATTTCAAAGGGGCCGGCGGCTTCGTCGTGGCGCGACGTCTCCTTGCCCGCCAAATGCCGCAGGAATACGCCGTGCAATTTCGGCTGCGCGGCCGTGGCGCGATCAATAATTTTGAACTGAAACTGGTCGATGCCGGCGGCCAGAATGTGTGGCGGCACGTGATAAAGGACCTGCGGCCGCCGGCACGTTGGAAGCGCATGAGGATCGAAGGCCGCGACATCGATTTTGCCTGGGGGCCGTCGAGCGGCAGCGATATCTCGCAGCTGGGCTCCATGGAGTTTGCCATCGTCGCGGGTGAAGGCGGCGAGGGCACGATGTGGATTTCCGATGTGCAAATCGAGGATTGCACCCCCGCGCAAGCGCCGCAGGCCACTGCGTCGAGTGAGCTGCCGGGGTTCGAAGCAGGCGCCGCGTTGGGGGGCTCGGGCTGGAAGCCGCGTCCCCAGGACTTGCGTCCCTGGCTCGTGATCGATTTATCCCAGCCGCGGACGATCGGCGGTCTCGTCATCGATTGGCTGGGCGATGCGCCTGCGAACGGCTTTCGCATCCGGGCGTCGAATGGCGGGAACCGCTGGAAGACCCTGCATTCCGCCGAGCGGGCCGGCGGCACGCGCTCCAACGTCTATCTGCCCGGGCTGAAGACACGATTCCTCCGTCTGGAAATGGGTTGCGCCGCGCATACGGGCGCCGTGCATACGGGCGCCGTGCATACGGGCGCCGTGCACACGGGCGCCGTGGTGCGGCTACAAGCGTTCGACTATTCGCGATCGATGCATGCGTTCTGGCACCACGTCGCCGCCGCGGAACCGCGCGGCTGGCATCCCCGCTGGCTGCATCGCGAACAGAGCGTGTGGACGCCGGTCGGCAGGTCGAACGGCGTTCATTGTGCATTGATGAACGGCGACGGCATGGTGGAAGTGGACCAGGGGTCGTTCTCGATCGAACCCATGGTGCTCATCAACGACCGGCTATTCACGTGGGCGGACTTCAGCCCGCGTCAGGAACTGCGGGAGGAATGGATGCCCGTGCCGGCCGTGATTTGGGAGGCCGGAGATTGGCGCCTGCGCATACAGGCCGAGGCAACCGTGAGCGGCCACTTGCGTGTTGGCTACCGGGTCGAGAATCTTACCGCGCGGGCACTGTCCGCTCGCTTGTTCCTGCTGGTTCGTCCGTTTCAAGTGACGCCGCCCTGGCAGAATTTCCGAACGCTGGGCGGTGTCAGTCCCATCCACGACTTGTGCTTCAGCGAAGGCGCCGTGCGAGTCGACCAGACCATGCTGATCGTGCCCAGCCTCGCACCCACGGGATTCGGGGCGATGCGTTTCGACGATGGCTTCATCGCATCCCATCTGCTGGCCGGTGACCTGCCGGGCGACCCCGGGGTCCATGATCCATTTGGTTTCGCCACGGGTGCACTCGAGTTCGAGCTGCCGCTCGACGGCGGGGGGTCTTGCGAGCGCGTGGTGAAGTGCATGCCGCCGGCGGTAGCGCAGGCGGCGGATGAAACACCATTCGACTGGAGCGGCAAACTCGCGGTGACCCAATGGGCCGGCAACGGCTGGATCACCGACGTCATCCGCGCGGCGCTCACCGCAACGGCGCACGTCCTGGTGACCCGCTCGGGCCCTGCCCTGCAGCCGGGACCTCGCCGTTACACGCGTTCCTGGATCCGCGACGGCGCGATGATGAGTGCTGCCTTGCTTCGCATGCGCCACGTCGATGAGGTCAAGGAGTTCATCCGGTGGTATGCCCCGAACCAACGGGCGGATGGATTCGTGCCTTGCTGCGTGGACAGCGAGGGGGTCGATTGGCTGGTCGAACACGACAGTCATGGACAACTGATTGCCGTGATCGCCGATTGCCATCGATTTTCTGCCGATGCGCCGTTCCTCGAGGAGTCGTGGGTATTCGTCGACAAGGCGGTGGGCTGCATCGAGGGTTTGCTCGGCAAGGATGGATTGCTGCCCATATCGGTCAGCCACGAGGGCTACCTCGCCCAGCCCGTGCACTCGTATTGGGACAACTTCTGGGCGCTGCGAGGATTGCGCGATGCCGTGACGCTGGCGCGCGCGGCGGGCAAACCCGAGACGGCGCAGCGCTGGCAGGCGCTGACGACGCGTTTCGCGGCGGCGTTGTTCGCGTCCATCGAAGCCACCCGCGCGCAGCGCGGACTGGCGTTCATACCGGGCAGCATCGAGTGGGCGGACTTCGATCCGACGGCGACGGCGAACGCCATCTACTTGCTCGACGTACCCGCGGAACTCAACCGCGAGGCCGTCGAACGAACCTTCGACACGTATCTCGCCGATTGGCGCCGCAAGCGCAGCGGCGCAGTGCAGGCGAGCAACTATACGCCGTACGAAATCCGCATCATCGGTGCCCTCGTTCGGCTGGGAAGGCGCGACGCGGCTCTCGAGCTGTTGCGGTTCTTCCTGTCGGACCGCCGCCCGCCGCCCTGGAACCAGTGGCCGGAGATCGCCTGGCGCGACCCGCAGGCACCCGCGCACCTCGGCGATCTTCCGCACACCTGGATCTCTGCCGAATACGTGCTCGCGGTGCGCAGCTTGTTTGCGTACGAGCGTGAATCCGACGACTCCCTGATACTGGCCGCGGGTCTCGCGCCCGAGTGGATCGAGGGTTGCGGTGTGCAGGTGCACGCCATGCCCACCCTGTACGGCGATCTCAGTTACTCGCTGCGCAGGATCGATGCGCACACTCTGCGGTTCGAGGTCGGCGCGGGGACCACGGCCAAGCTGGTCCTGCGGCCGCCGGTGGCGGCGCCGCTGCGCCGTGTCGTCGTCAACGGCAGCGAGTACGCGCATTTCGATGAGGACGGCGTGACGCTCCCCAGCTCGCCGGCGGAAGTCATTTGTACCTTCTCTTGATCCACGCCATGGCTTCGTCCCCCTCGAGGTCGCGTCTCGCCGCAGTCGTAAAACGGCGCGGATTATGCCAATGTGCCCGATTGGTATGCCGCCTCCAAGGCGCGGAAGGGTGCTGAGCGCGGTGACAGATCGGCCAACAAAAGTCCCACGCACCGCAGCTGAAGGCGAGGCCGCTCATATGGGCCTGTTCCGCGAGCTGGGCATGGTGATCCGGGTCATGTTCGCTTCGCCCGTGGGCAAGACGCTCATGATCCTGATGGCGGCGGTGGTGCTCGTCATCGTGGCCACGGCCTACGGGCAAATCCGGCTCAACCGCTGGAACAAGCCATTCTTCGATGCATTGTCGCGCCGCGACTTGCGGGATTTCTTCTTCCAGCTCGGCGTGTTCTTCCTCATCGCCGGATGCTTGCTGGTGCTCAACGTCATGCAGCGGTGGCTTGCCGAGACCTTGCAGGTGAAGATGCGCGAAGGCCTGGTGCGCAGTCTCCTCGAGGACTGGATGCTGCCGCGGCGCGCATTCTGGCTCGCCAATGCCGGCACGATAGGCGTCAATCCCGATCAGCGCATCCACGAGGACGCCCGCAAACTGTGTGAGTTATCCGCCGATCTCGGCATGGGTCTGCTGCAAGCATCGATTTTGTTCGGCACGTTTGCCGGCGTGCTGTGGGTGCTGTCGAGCGGCTTCGCCGTGCGCATCGGCGACCAGGACCATGCCATACCCGGCTTCCTGGTGTGGGCGGCGGTCATTTACGCGAGCGCCGGCTCACTGATGAGTTACTGGGTGGGAAGAGGCCTCATCAGCCGCAATGCGGAGCGCTACGCGCGCGAGGCCGATCTGCGCTTTTCGCTGGTGCGCGTCAACGAGCACGTCGATGACATTTCGCTGGCCGCAGGTGAAGCGGACGAAAAACGGCGCATCGAACTGCATCTTGCAAATGTACTCGCGGCCACGCGCAGGATCGTGAGGGGCCACACCAGTCTCACCTGGGTCACCGCCGGCTTTGGTTGGGTCATGATCGTCGCACCCATCCTGGTGGCCGCGCCCCTGTACTTCACCGGCAAGGTCTCGTTCGGCGGCCTCATGATGGCCGCGGGCGCATTCACCCAAGCGCAATCCTCACTGCGATGGTTCATCGACAATTTCAGCGTCATCGCCGATTGGCGCGCCGCCTTGCTGCGCGTGGCGAGTTTCCGTCATGCGCTGGTCACCACCGACGAACCTCGCGGCTTCGAAAGCAGGATTGCCTACGCCGAGGGCGATCCGGGTGCGATCAGCATCGATCACCTCGAAATCGTATCTTCCGCCAACGCCGACATGCTCAAGGAAACGAACGTGGTCGTGAAGAGCGGGGAGCGCGTCCTCATTCTGGGCGCGCCGGGAACGGGCAAGACTCAGCTTTTCCGTGCATTGGCAGGCCTCTGGCCATGGGGTGCGGGAACCGTCATCCGGCCGCGGGGCGAGCAGATATTTTATCTGCCGCGCGGTACCCCATATCTGCCGCGCGGCACGCTGCGAGAAGTACTGGCCTATCCCTTGAAATCCGAAAGTTTCAGCGACGGCACGTTCACGCGGGCGCTCTACCGGCTCGGCTTGGAGCGTCTCGCGCCGCTGCTCGAGGAGACCCATCGTTGGGATCGAGAATTGAGTCAAGATGAGCAGCTCTGCCTCGCGTTCGCACGCCTCTTGATACAGAAGCCGCCGTGGGTGCTCATCGACGGTACGCTGGGTTCGTTGGATGACGACGTGCTCGAACCCATCATGGACGTTCTGACGAAGGAATTGCAGCACACCGGAATCATTCACATCGGCGGGGCCCCGCAGGCGCATTCTCTCTTCCCGGTCGTCCTGCATCTCATCAAGTCGCCGAAGAAACCCGGAAATCTCCCATGAGGATTCACACCGCGCGTTCTCTCTGGGTGTTGATGTTCATGATGGTGTCCCGTGCGTGGGGCGACGCCCCGGCGTACGAGTTTCACCCGCCCGCGTCGCCGGACCAGGCCGACGCTCCCGAGATAATGCGCGACTTGGCCGTCAGGCTCATTCCCGTCTATCAAGACTCGGACCCTGAGCGCTACCTCGCCACGCTGTCCGCACTGCAAATGGCCGCACGGGATTACACCTCCGCATACGCCTCGCGGCAATCGCTGCGCGAACGGCGGCGCGAAGCCGATTCCGGCCGTCCGGTCAGCCGCGGCGTGATCTACGACATGTACGCACACGCGAAGGCC
>JALYHU010000119.1 GCA_030776345.1 Pseudomonadota bacterium
TCGGCGATCCCACGCTCGCTGACGCCATCTTGGATCGCCTGGTCCACCGCGCCCATCGGATCCATCTCGAGGCGAAAGAATCGATGCGCGGACGCGAGGCCGCAAAGCAAGCCGCCAAAGCGAAGGCCTCGGCCCAGGAGCCGTAGTCGGTGGTCAATCGGGTCTACGTCTGTTCGGAGCTTCTGCCGCTGACGCGGCAGACCGCCTCTGGCATACAATCTTGACTGAACGTGACCGATCCGAGTAGAAAACAACTACAGCGCAGACTCGGCGGAATCGCCGGTCACGTTCCGGCGAAACAGCCGGTCATCTTCGCCGGAATACGCAATGCGCGAGGCCTTCGAGGTCCAGTCTGCCCAATCTTCGCCTTTTGTCGTCATGCTGCGGCAGCGAGAGGGTTGACAATCGTTAGCTTAAGATTGACAATTAAAATGGTAAGGTTGACAATACAGGTTTATCCCGATGCCCCGAGTTCGCGTGCGCGGCGAAGAAGTTCGCAGTTACATACTAAACAACCTCGATAAAACCAGCGGCGCTGACATCACAAAAAAAGCGGCTGAGCGATTCAATGTCAGTAGGCAGGCCGTCAACAAACACATGCGGCGATTGGTGGATGAGGGTTGCCTTACAGAAACCGGCAAAACCCGGAGTCGTATATATAAGCTTGCCCCCTTGTCGGATAACTCAGAGGTTTATCTTCGGTCATCGGATCTAAGCGAGGACTTGGCGTGGTCGCGTGACGTAAAGGGTTGGCTGGGCAGTCTTCCCGACAACGCGATGGGAATATGGCAGTACGGTTTCACAGAGATGTTTAACAATGCAATAGACCATTCAAATTCCAGCTACATAAGCGTCAGGCTGCGGAAGACCGCCGCAACGGCCGAAATGATGATCTTGGACAACGGAATCGGGATCTTCAAAAGGATTCAGCAGCAGTTGGGTCTGCTAGATGAACGTCACGCAATACTCGAATTGTCGAAAGGAAAGCTGACCACCGATCCTGCCCGTCATTCTGGTGAGGGCATTTTCTTCACTTCCCGCATGTTCGACTCTTTCAACATCCTATCGGGCGGTGTGTATTTCACCCACTCGTATGGCGATCCAGAAGACTGGATTTTAGAAAATCAAGATTCACCCGGAACTGCGGTGTTCATGAAGCTGCACAACCACACATCACGGACTATGAAAAAAGTCTTTGATCTGTACAGCGGAGGCGAGGACTATGGATTCAACAAAACCGTTGTTCCCGTGAAGCTTGCGCAGTATGGGAATGACAAACTGATTTCCCGCTCGCAAGCCAAACGACTGCTCGCGCGAGTAGACCTGTTTCAGACAGTGCTTTTTGATTTCAAGGGTGTCCCTACCATCGGACAGGCGTTCGCAGATGAGATATTTAGGGTCTTCGCGCTTGAGCATCCGAAAATGACGCTGCACGCCACCAACTCGAACTCCGAAGTCAAACGAATGATCGCGCGTGCCAGGGGCGGGTTACCATCCGACGAAGTGAGAACATAAGTGATCCGTCAGGCGGGGAGCGGGTGCAGCCCCATTCATTATGACTTGGGTTTTTTTTTGATCACGGGGTGGGTCGTCAAATTTGCCCATAAGCCGTTCGGGCGCGGGCCCGGACTGTTACCCCTGTCTCTGGAAGGAACGGCTACGATTTGCGCGGTTAGGACATGTTTTGATTGGGGGTAGGATTTGAACCTACGACCTTCGGGTTATGAGGAATTTGGACTTTTTCGACTTTTTAGTAGTTCTCAAGTACTTGATTTTTAACAACTTCGCTCGCGGGATGTCCGTTGCAAATCGACCCCACAGCATGAAAAAGCACAACAAAGCAGGACTGACTTCCACAAAACTCCCACAATCTCATGGTGCCCCATTTTGACCGTTTGGCGCCCTTTTTGAAAATCGATCTCATGGTTGTACACCAAGAGGTCGGAACCAGGACGCCGGCTCCTTTACTGTAATATTGCTGCGTCACCGGACCCGGAGACCTCGCATGGAAAAGCTGGATCGCATCACACAACGGCCCGAAATGATGGGCGGCAAGGCTTGCATTCGTGGGATACGCGTTACCGTGGGCATGATCGTCGGACAGATCGGAGCTGGACGCAGTGTTGATGAACTTCTGGCGGAGTATCCGTATCTCGAACGGGAAGATATTCTCCAGGCGCTACGATATGCCGCGTGGCGGGCCGAGGAACGTGAGGTCGTGTTGGCCGACGCGTGAAGCTTCTCGTCGATATGAACCTGTCCCCGCACTGGGTAGATCGGCTGAGTGCGGCGGGTCTGTCTGCGGTTCACTGGTCGGGCATTGGCCGGATGGACGCGCCCGATGTCGAAATCATGGCCTACGCCGCCAAATACGACATACGTCGTATTGACGCACGACTTGGATTTCAGCGCCATGCTGGCGGCAACCCAGGGAACGAAGCCCAGCGTCGTGCAAATTCGCTCGGACAACCTCAGCCCAGCAGTCATCGGGAACCCACTGATCGCGGCTTTACAACAGATGGCTCCGGAGTTGGCGGCGGGCGCGCTGCTCACGGTTGATCCGGGTCGCACCCTGTCACCGACCGGCATATAGGAGCCAGGGGGTGATCGGCATATTAGGGCCAGCGGATGATCGGCGTAATAGGGCCAGGGCGTGATCGGCATAATGGAGCCATCCGCTGATCGGCATATTGGAGCCAGTGTCAAGAGGTAAGACGGGCATCTCGAACTAACGGCCAGCAGCTAACCTGACGACTTTTTGTCGTTGGGGAGTGTGATGGGCCGAAGGAGATTCGAGATGTTTCAGTATCGTCAGGTCCTGCTGCGATTGCGGCAGGGCGATTCGGATCGGGACATTGCCCGCTCGGGGCTGATGGGCCGACCGAAGGTCGCGGTCTTCCGACTTCTGGCCGCTGCCCAAGGTTGGCTCAAGCCTGAGGTGCCACTGCCCGATGACGCCGCGATTGCCGCTGTCATCAGCGCACCCCGTCGCGCCAGCAGCACGATTTCAAGCGTTGAACCGTTTCGCGGCCAAGTGGAGCGCTGGGCCGGGCAAGGCGTCGGCGGGGTGGCGATCCATGCTGCGCTGTGGCGCGAGCACGGTTTCGCGGCAGCTATTCGGCTGTCCGGCGGATGTTGGCGCAGATTCATGCGAGCGCGCCGCCGGCGACGACCGTTCGGCTGACCTTCGCGCCCGGCGAAGCAGCGCAGCTCGATTTCGGCGCCGGTCCGTTTCTGTTCGATCCCGAACGCCAGCAGATGCGCCGCGCATGGGCATTCGTGATGACGCTGTGTTTCTCGCGTCACCAGTACGTTGAGTTCGTGTTCGATCAGACGGTGCCGACCTGGCTCGGGCTGCACCGCCGTGCATTCGAGTGGTTCGGTCGGGTTCCCCGCCGCCTCATCATCGACAACCCAAAGTGCGCGATTACGCGTGCTTGTGTGCGCGACCCCTTGGTGCAGCGGGCATACGCGGAGTGCGCCGAAGGATATCAGTTCAAGATTGATCCGTGCCCGCCAGCGGATCCTGCCAAGAAGGCTTGCGTTTCATACTGTCTCCTGTCTTTAACGTAGAGGGCGGACGAATGAAGGGATCAGGCGCCCGCCTTTTCCCTTGCGGATATTGACCGATTTTATCGGCTCGAAGAGGCACTGGCGATTGCCATAGTGCTTCCGGCAGAGCCAGCCGGCACGACCCCATTCGTGGATGGTCGTGGAGGAGACGTTGAGGCGCCGTGCGAGTTCTTCGGCAAGAACGAATCCCTGCTCTCGTAAGCGTTGAGCCGGCGATGGCAGCTTGTAGGCGACTCGCAGGCTAATCACTTTGGTCCGAGTAAACGGCTGATGTTTCCAATTGCGATAGCCGAGGGCGTTGAGTCGATCGGCCGCCTCTTGATCGGTGCACGTTTGAAGTAGCTGATCCAGTTGCGAGATAACTTCGGGCTTGAATTTACGGACCAAGGCGATGGGCTTGGGGCCATGCACGGTGAGCGAGGTAGTCTGGCCGCCGCGGAAACGCACGTGAACCGCGATCGGGTCGTACTTCGTCAGCGTGACGTCTTCGATCAATAACGCGAGCATGCGTTTGCGTTCGCGGGACTCGGTGCGCGCATCGTTCCAAACACGCGGAAAATCACGCGCGAGCGAGAGAATCTGGGCGCGTGCCGCCTCATTAAGCAAGTTCTGATCCGTCTTGCGCTGCCGATCGTGTTCCTGCTGCAGCATCTCGAGCCGGCGCAGCTGATCGTTCCAGTCCGCTTCCAACGCATCGGCGACGAGACGGTGATCGGGATCGCATTTTAAAAATCGCCGACGTTTGAGCTCGGCCTCGTAGCGCGCTCGTTCAACCTGCTGGTGACGAAGCGTATCGGCCTTCTCGATGCGCCCGGCAATCTCTGTCTGCACGGCGAGGGCGACATTGAGCGCGGCGGGGGCGAGGGTCTTCAGTAGAAGTTCGCTGACTGCATCATCGATGTCGCTGCCGCGAATCGATTGGCAGGATTTGCCGGCGCGGCGCACGACGGCATCCGTGCACACGTAGTAGGGAATGAGTCGATCACGGAATTGTTGATACCGTACGCGCATGCGCGCGCCGCAGCGTCCGCACAGCACCCGACCTTGCAGGAGCGCGATGCCCTCGCGCGGCACTGTGCCGCGGCCCTCCGTGCTCAAGGCCGCGAGATTTTGCTTGAGCGTCGCTTGATTGCGCTCGAACTCCTCCAAGGCGATGTAGCCGACATGCGCGTTGGGAATGAACACCATCCACTGCTCGCGCGGAACGAGGACTTGACTCGTGGATTTTAAGTCGGCAGTCCGTTGGCTGCGCGTGCGTCCGAAGACAAAGGCGCCGGCATAGCGCGGGTTGTGCAGAACCTGTAGAACGCGCGCATGCTCGAGGTCCTCCCAGAGCACCTCACCTTTGGCGGAGCCGCTTTGCACTCGATGCGGAAACTTAAGTCCCTCGCGCGCGAAGCGACGCACGGTGGCGGAAGCGGAGCTGACCTCACGGAAGGTGCTGAAAAGGAGCCGAACCGTGTGCTCGATCTGTCGATCCGGATCGAGCACCACGGCCCCGGCGGCGTCGTAGACGAGGCCGATCGGCAGGGGCATCTGCAACTCTCCGCGGCGCGCTTTGTTGCGCATACCGCCTTGCAGTCGCGCCTTGAGTATGTGCAGCTCGGCCTCGGACATGGTGCCTTTGAGGCCGAGGAGAAGCCGGTCATTGAAGTGCGCGGGGTCGTAGACGCCATCTTCGTCGCTGATGAGGGAACCGGACAGCGCACACAGCTCGAGCAATCGTTGCCAGTCGGCGTTGTTGCGCGCGAGGCGCGAGACTTCGAGGCCGAGTACGATGCCGGCGTGACCCAAGGCGACTTCACTGACCAGACGCTGGAAACCGTCGCGGTTCTCGGCATGAGCGCCGGAGATCCCTAAATCCTCATCGATGGTATGAATCCGCTCGACCGGCCAGCCGAGCGCCACGGCCCGATCACGCAAGGCGTATTGGCGCTGCGTACTCTCGGTGTTTTCCAGCACTTGGCGAAGTGTCGACTGGCGAACATACAGAAAAGCGTCGCGGCGCAGATGCTGGGCGCTGATTTTGCTTATGTTCTCGGTCATCATGGATCACCTCGTGGGCATGAGAGGGACAAGATCAATGGGGACGCCGCGGCGTGGCGCGCACGAGCCGAGCTTTGGTAGACCGGTACCGTCCGCCTTGGCCGCTGATCAATACGGCGCCGTTCAGCGGTTCATATAGGCAACGGTTATCATTGCCGTAGCGCTGCTGAGGCAGCACGCCAGCGCGACCGAGGTTATAAACCGTAGTGGTGCACAACCCCAGGCGCTTGGCCATCTCGTGGACCGTCAGGCAACCGCGAGCGCGAAGCCGTTCGAAGCGGGTTTTAAATCCACAGTGCTGGCGAAGTATGTAGACACGCTTGGCGGTGAACGGTTGACCCAACCAGTTGCGGTGACCGGCGGCGTTGAGCCTGTTGGCCGCCTCGAGATCGGAGCAGCTCTCGAGCAATCGATCGAGAGCTTGGAGGGTCTCGGCTCGTGTTTTAAGCACCCGGGGAGTTGGCACAGGGTGCGGTACACACAATGAGGTAATCTGGCCGCCCCGAAATCGCACATGTAGCCGAATCGTCTCGGCACTGAGGAGTGTGACGTCTTCGATCAGGTGGCTTACCCAGCGTCGGCGCTCCTCGTCACTCGTGTGCGGATCGTTCCATGCCCGCGGAAACTTCTCAGCCAACGCGAGAATACGCGCGCGCGCCTCGTCATCCAGATGCGCCACATCCGGGTGTTGTTGCTGCTCATGGTCCTGTTGCAGGGAATCGAGGCGACGAAGTGCCTCGTTCCAGTCCGCTTCTAAGGCATCCGCGACAAGCCGATGGTCCGGATCGCACCTCAGAAAACGGCTGCGCTTCAGATCCGCGGCGTGACGCAGGCGTTGCAACTCGGCGCGACGCTCGCGCTCGGTGCGCTCTGTCCGGGCGGTCATCTCCCCGTGAACCACAAACACTTTGCGCAAGTGGGCGGTCGTGACCGTGGCCAACAACATCGCACCGATCGCCGCGTCGATGGCCGGCGCTCGCACCGATTGGCAGGGCTTTCCTGGGCGACGGCGCGACTCGTTGTGACAGAGGTAGGAAACCCGCAGTCTTTGTTCGCGTGGATTATAGCGAACCTGCATGCGCGTTCCGCACACGCCGCACACCAGCAGCCCCTGCAGGAGCGCGGGACTCTCGTGCGGCAGAGGGTTCGCGCCGGCTAACGTCCACGCGGCGCGGTTTTGCGTGAGCGTGACTTGATTGCGTTCGAACTCCTCCCAAGAGATATAGCCGGGATGAGCGTTCTGGATCAGCACCTGCCAGTCCTTGCGCGGCAGCTCGATCACTGCCTTCTTCGATGGCGCCGTGTACAGAACACGATGCCGTCCGTAGACAAATGCCCCGGCGTAACGCGGGTTGTGCAAAATATCGAGGGCACGGGAATGATCGAGGGGCCCCCAGATCAGTTGGCCCTTGCCGATCCCGCGGCGAAGCCGACGAGGAAAGGTGAGTCCTTCTTGCCGAAATCGATCCGCGACGGCGGTGGCGGAGCCCATCTTACGGAAAGTCTCGAAGAGTTTACGGAAGCTCGACTGGACCCGCGGATCCGGGTCGAGCACGACGGCGCCGGCGGCGTTGTAGCTCAAGCCCATCGGCAAGGGCACTTCGAGTGCGCCGCGCGCCGCTTTGTTGCGTTGGCCGCCGATGAGGCGGCCCTTAAGTAGATGCAGCTCCGCGGCACTGATCGTGCCCTTCAACCCGAGCAACAAGCGATCGTTGAAATGCATAGGATCGTAGACGGTCTCTTCATCGCCGATCAGGCACCGCGTGTGCGCACATAACTCCAGAAGCCGCTGCCAGTCGGCGTTATTGCGCGCCAGGCGCGAGACTTCCAATCCCAACACGAGGCCAGCGTGACCCAAGGCGACCTCGCTCACGAGGCGCTGGAAACCGTCGCGGTTCTCGGCGCGCGCAGCCGAGAGGCCCTGATCGTCATCGATCGTATGGACACGCTCGATGGGCCAGCCGAGAGCGACCGCCCGATCACGCAGCGCATACTGTCGGCGAGTACTCTCGGTGTTCTCGAGAATCTGGCGCGAGGTGGACTGACGAACATAGACAAAGGCCTCGCGCCGAAGGTGCTCGACGGTCACCTTCTGATGAAGGTCAGTACGCATGGTTCACCTGCGATTGCATCTGCAGCACCATGTTGGCGACCAGGCGCAACAGGTCCGGAT
>JALYHU010000120.1 GCA_030776345.1 Pseudomonadota bacterium
CACGGCGAAAATACCAAAGCCAGGTTACGCAGAATACGAGCATCAGACCTACGCCTTCGAGGCCCGAGCACTTCTCCGAGACCTCCACCGCAAACCGATCGGTCGACAGGGTCATGGTGCTGGAGTCAGCGTGCAACGCGGGCAGCAGCGGTTTCAATAGGATGACGACCAACTCAAAGGTCAGTTTCGCCGCCGATTCCCACATGCGCTGGCTCGCCTGGATGGCGAGCACGGAGGCTGCGGCGGCGGGCAACGCATAGAGCGCGAGAATCCCGGTGCACCTGATGGCTTGCATCCATAAGCTCAGCGGCGCTGCGGCCGCCAACAGAGCCAGGACGGCAGCGAATGCGCAGGCGTGCCAACCAATGGCGACGACGGCGAACGGCAACGCCAACGTGCCGGCGTACAGCGCGGCCGACAGTAGGGCGAGGGGCACCATCAGGAACACGTGAACGGCCGCCCAGCGGCCCTGCCACGAGACCCAGCCGCCGCGCAAGGGGATATCGGCCGGCGGGTGCGCATGCGGGGAGCGGGCACCGTAACCGCGTAAATACGCGAGCATGGTGAGGGATACGGCATAGACGATGACGAAGCGAAATACCCAGTGCTGCGCATCGCGCACCACCCGGGCGGCGCCGATGACGGAATCGATCGGGGTAATTTGAATCAAGTAGGACAGTAAAAACGTCTCAACCGCCAACACGGCCGTAACCAATCCACCCCGCGGCAGAAGCCCCAGGCGCGGCCCGAGGGAGGAGGCGGTAGTCGTCAAGGGGGTGCTCACCTCCTGAGCTTAGCCGGCTGCGACGGAGGCATGTTCAGCCATGCGACGGACGGTGACGTGGGTCTCGTACGCGCGCCCTATCGGACGGCGCCTACATCACATTGCCGAAATCGACGATGGCGGAGGGTCGCGTGCCAGACTACGTTCGGACGACGCAGCAGGCTGTTGCGCGGGCGGAAGACCTTGCACCACGCAACGACACCCCCACAGTCTAGATCCCACTTTCGCAGCAAACACGATTTACCCTGGAGGTACCATGTCGATCAAATTACCCGCGTCCGTCTCCGACTATCTGACCGCAGACGCACAGAAGGATTTGGATAAACTCTCCCGATGCTTCACCAAGGACGCCACCGTGCACGATGAGAACCACGAATATCAGGGTCTCGATGCCATCAAATCGTGGAAGGAACAGACCACGGCCAAGTATCACTACGTGGTGGAACCGTTGCGCACGGCCGTCACGGAAAAGAACGTCAGACTCCATGCGCGCCTGACCGGGAATTTCCCCGGTAGCCCGGCCGAACTCGACTACACCTTCGTCCTCGCGAACGGCAAAATCGCCTCATTGGACATCCGGTGACATGGTGCAGCGGGGATCGGGGACGATATCGAGGGCGGGCCAGCGGCCATCGACCTGCCGCGTCGCTAGAGCGCGGCCCAATCCAAAATTATCTTCCCGGATTTACCGGAATTCATGATCTCGAATCCTTCGATGTAATCGTTCACGCCCAAGCGGTGGGTGATCACGGGCCGCACGTTCAAACCGCTCTGCAGCATGCTCGACATCTTGTACCAGGTTTCGAACATTTCGCGGCCGTAGATTCCCTTGATGACCAAGCCCTTGAAAATAACCTGGTTCCAATCGATGGCGACATCGCCGGGCGGAATACCCAGCATGGAGATGCTGCCGCCGTGGTTCATGGTGCGCAGCATTTCGCGCAGTGCCGCGGCGTTGCCCGACATCTCGAAGCCCACATCGAAACCTTCCTCCATGCCGAGGTCCCGCATGGCGTCATCCAATGACTCGCGCGACACGTTCAGGGTCTTTGATGCGCCCATCGCGGCGGCCAACCCGAGCCGGTAATCGTTCACGTCGGTGATGACCACGTGGCGCGCGCCGCAGTGGCGCGCAATCGCGACCGCCATGATGCCTATCGGTCCGGCGCCGGTAATGAGCACATCCTCGCCGACCACGTTGAAAGCGAGGGCCGTGTGGGTGGCGTTGCCGAAGGGGTCGAGAATCGAGGCGATTTCATCGTCGATTGCAGGCGGCAGCTTGAACACGTTGGACGCAGGAATCGTCAAATATTCTGCGAACGCACCGGCCCGGTTCACGCCGACGCCGAGCGTATTGCGGCACAAATGCCGGCGCCCCGCACGACAATTGCGGCAATGACCGCAGGTTATGTGGCCCTCGCCGGAAACCCGGTCGCCGGTGTGAAAGCCGCGTACTTCGCTGCCCGTTTCGACTATTTCACCGGCGTATTCGTGACCCACGGCCATGGGGACGGGCACGTTTTTCTGCGCCCACGCGTCCCAGTTGTAGATGTGCATGTCGGTACCGCAAATGGCGGATCGATGGATCTTGATGAGGACGTCGTTGTGTCCCACGGTGGGTTCCGGAATGTCCTGCATCCAGATGCCGGGTTCGGCGCGGGCTTTGACGAGCGCTTTCATGGTGTGGGTACCCTTAGTGAATGATGCCGGGTTCAGTGAATGATTCCGAGCTCACGCCCGGCACGGCCGAAGGTTTGAATGACACGATCGAGTTGTGCGGTGGTATGCGCCGCGCTTATCTGCGTTCGAATTCGCGCCTTTCCGTGCGGGACCACGGGGAATGCAAACGCCACGACATACACGCCATCGGCCTGACACAGGTCGGCCAGACGCACGGCCAGCGGAGCCTCGCCCAGCATGATGGGAACGATGGGATGTTCTCCCGGGATCAGGTCGAAGCCCAGGGCCTGCATTTGCGACCGGAAATAGCGCGCATTGTCGTGCACGCGTTCGCGCAGCTCGGGCGAACTCTCGAGAAGATCCAGCACCCTCAAGGTGGCGGCGGCCACGGGCGGTGCGATGCTGTTGGAGAAGAGATAGGGGCGCGAGCGCTGGCGCAGCCAGGCGACGATCTCTTTGCGAGCGGCGACATAGCCGCCACTTGCGCCTCCGAGCGCCTTGCCGAGCGTACCGGTCATGATATCGACACGATCCATGACCTCTCGCAGCTCATGCGATCCGCGGCCCCGCTTGCCGATGAAACCCGTGGCGTGGGAATCATCCACCATCACCAGGGCCGCATACCTGTCCGCCAGATCGCAGATCTCGTCGAGTTTCGCGATGGAGCCGTCCATTGAGAACACGCCATCGGTCGCGATCAGGCGAACCCGCGCATCTTGCGACTCCCGCAGGGCCTTTTCGAGTTCGTTCATATCGTTGTTCGCGTAGCGCAACCGGCGGGCCTTGCAAAGACGGATTCCGTCGATGATGCTGGCGTGGTTCAAGGCATCGCTGATCACCGCATCTTTCTCGTCGAGCAGCGTTTCGAACAAGCCACCGTTCGCATCGAAGCAAGACGAATAGAGAATCGTGTCTTCCATGCCCAGATAGGCGCTCAAGCGCTCCTCCAATTCGCGATGCACGCTTTGCGTCCCGCAGATGAAGCGGACCGATGCGACACCGTAGCCGTAGCGCTCGAGCGCGTCGTGCGCCGCCGCCACCACCGCCGGGTGGTTGGCAAGTCCGAGGTAATTATTGGCGCAGAGATTGATCATCTGCCGCCCGTCGGCAAGCACCACCGGCCCCTGGGAGGAACCGATCACGCGCTCCCGTTTGAGGAGTCCGGCGGCCTCCAGAGCCTGAGTATCATGGTCAAGTCGTTCGCGAAATTCTTTGCTGGCGCTCATGCCCTATTATAGCGGTGGTGGTCCTGGGCATGGATATTCTTGAGGCGAACCCGCATGACGTTGAGCGCCGACACCGATGGTCACCGGCTGGACAAATGGCTCTGGCATTGCCGGTTTTACAAAACGCGTTCGTCGGCGACAGCCGCCATTACCGGCGGCAAAGTGCACTTGAATGCCGATCGCGTCAAACCGGCGCATCGCGTGCGCGTTGGTGACCGGCTCAGTCTATCGCTGCAAGGAATCGTAGCCGAGTTCGAAGTGCTGGGTCTGCCGTCGCGGCGCGGCCCCGCGGCAGAGGCGCAAACCCATTATCGGGAGACACCGGAAAGCGCGCAGCGACGAACCCAGCTGCGGGAGCAGCAGCGGCTGGCGCAGATATCGAGGCCGCGCCCGGAAGCGAGACCCGATAAACGCGATCGGCGCCGCTTGATGCGCCTGCAGCGCGATCAGACCTAGCTTTTCCTGCTGCGGGGGCCGCTCCTCGGAACCATATCGTGCTGCGCCGGGTGGCGTTAGGGCGTTATGGCGTTATGGCGTTATAGCGTTATAGCGCTATGACGCTACAGCGCTACAGCGCTACAGCATCATGATGTCACTGCTTGGAAAGACATGTCGCTGGGGGCGGGGGCGGGGGCGGGGGCGGGCGCGGCCGTGCCCTGGGGCGACTGCGCCTCCTAAGTCCAAAGGTCGGCCATGCTCTCCGGGTCGTCGAGTTCACTGATGGCGGCGGTTTCGGGCTGAAGCGTCGCCCAGCTGGCATGGTGCCAAACGGCGGTGGCCAGGCCCCCGGTCGGCAGCTCTCGCGGCTGCGGATGGGGGCCCAACCGGCTCACGATCTGGCTCAGCCCCGGATTGTGGCCGCAGATGAGAATGTGACCGACCCCGAGGTCTCGACTCGTCACGAGGCGCCAAGTGGTTTCCGGGGTGGCGAGGTAGAGTTCGCGCGCGCAGCGAATTTGTTTGGCATCGAGTTCGCAGGCGCTCGCGACGATGGATGCCGTAGCCCACGTTCTCTCCGCGGGGCTGACCAAAATGAGGTCCGGGATCAAGTCCCGGTGCACGATGCGCGCGGCCATCTCCTGGGCCTCGATGGTGCCGCGCCGCGTGAGAACACGCTCGAAATCCTCCGGGCAGCTATCGATGGCTACCGCCTGGCCGTGGCGCAGCAAGGTCAGCCTGAGCGTACCCACACTCGTCCGTCCGAAATCTTGGTTTCAAAGGTAGCCACCGGCTCGTATGCCGGCGGAGTAAGAGCCTGGCCGGTGCGCAGACAGAAGCGTGCGCCGTGACGCGGGCAGATGATCTCCTGACCCTCGATGGCTGCCCCCGTCAGCTCCGCCCCGTCATGCGTGCAGAGATCTTCGATGGCGAAATATTCTTCCCCGGCGCGTGCCACCGCGACCATGCGGCGTCCGACCGGAATCGAAATTACCTGTCCGTCCTGCAACGCCCCCACGGGTCCTGCGTCGATCCAACTCACCAATTTGCCCCCCACATCGGGCCGGCCTTACATCATGCCGGTCTGCAGCCGCGCCTCTTCCGACATCATGGTCTGATTCCATGGCGGATCGAATACCAGTTCCACGTTGGCCCGGGCCACCGTCGGAACGATTTGGACCTTGTCGCGCACGTCCTGAACGAGAACTTCGCCCATGCCGCAGCCGGGCGCCGTCAAGGTCATTTTTATGTCGACGTTACGAGTGGAATCGTCGTTCTTGGTGACGTCGCACTCATAAACCAATCCCAGATCGACGATGTTTACCGGGATCTCCGGGTCATAGCAAGTCCTGAGCTGCTGCCACACGACGGCCTTGATATCGGCTTCCGAGGCACCGGGGGGCACCTGCGGCGCCAGGATGGCGCTCTTTCCGATGGCGTCCGCCTCAGCCCCGGCAATACGGAACAGGTTGCCGTCGATATATACCGTGAAGCTCCCGCCCAACGCCTGAGTGATGTAACCCACCGAACCCAGCTTCAGGTTGACTTCGATGCCGGCGGGGATGGCGATCGCCTTGACGTCGCGCTGCACGACGATGGGTTCATTTTCATACGAATGCATGGTGCCTCGAACTCATTCCGTGGAAACGGCAGCTGCATGCTGCGGATCTGGCGACTCGAGCGCGGAGACGAGCGTGTGCCAGCACAAACTCGCGCATTTGACGCGCGCCGGGAACTCGCGCACTCCCGACAGCGCCGCAAGCTTGCCTAGCGTGTCGCTGGGGGCGGCATCGTCGGTCAACAGACTATGGACTCTATCGAACAAAGCCAGAGCGTCCGCACGCGTCTTCCCTTTGACTGCTTCCGTCATCAGGGAGGCCGAAGCCGTCGAGATCGCGCAGCCTTGTCCCTCGAATCGGATATCGGCGATTGCATCGCCTTCCATCTTGAGTTGGAGGGTCAGGCGGTCCCCGCACAGGGGATTGTAGCCCTCGACACTGGCATCCGCGGGCTCGAGCACGCCGTAATTCCGCGGTCTACGATTGTGATCCAGAATCACGTCCCGATAGAGTTCGTTGAGTTCCATCGTCCTCACCCGCCCCCGGCGAATATCGACCGGGACCGCAGTATCCCCGCTGCCAAGCGGTCGACCTCGTCGAAGGTGTTGTAGAACGCGAATGAGGCACGCGCCGTGGCCGCCAGTTTGAAATAGTCCATTACGGGCATTGCACAGTGATGACCTGTGCGAATGGCGATCCCGTCCTCGTCGAGGATGGTCCCGAGGTCGTGGGGATGGACCCCCGCAACGACGAACGAGACCAGGCTTGCTTTGTCCGCCGCGGTGCCCACGATGCGCAGCCCATCGATCGCGCTCAGGGTTTTGGTGGCGTAGGCGAGCAGTGCTTCTTCATGGGCGTGCGCGCCCTCGAGGTCCAGGGACCCGAGGAATTCAACGGCGGCACCCAGGCCGATGGCACCCGAAATATTCGGCGTGCCGGCCTCGAACTTATAGGGCAGTGCGTTGTAAGTGGTTTTGCCGAAGGTCACCGCGAGGATCATGTCGCCGCCGCCCTGCCACGGCGGCATGCGCTCGAGCAGCGATTCACGGCCGTACAGCACACCAATGCCGGTAGGGCCGAATAATTTATGGCCCGAAAAGGCGTAGAAGTCGCAGTCCAACTCCTGCACGTCGACGGACATGTGCGGCACGGCCTGAGCACCGTCGATCAGCGTGGTGATTCCCCGAGCCTTGGCCGCAGCGACCAAGCGTCGCACCGGTAGGACGGTGCCGAGCGCGTTCGAAACGTGCGCGCAGGCAAACAGACGAGTGCGGTCGCTCATCAGAGATTCGACCGCGTCGAAATGGACTTCGCCGCGCTGGTCCATCGGCGCCACCACCAATTTAGCGCCCGTTTGTTCGCACACCAGCTGCCAGGGCACGATGTTGGCGTGGTGCTCCAGGTAGGTAATCAGGATTTCGTCACCGCTCTTCAGGATCGGCCTGGCATAGCTTTGCGCGACCAGGTTGATCCCCTCGGTAGTGCCGCGTACGAAGATGACTTCGCGCCGCGAGCGCGCATGGATGAACGCAGCCAAACGATCGCGGGATGCCTCGTAGCGGCCGGTTGCTTCCTGACTCAATGTGTGGACGCCGCGGTGTATGTTCGCGTGGTGATGGCGCTCGTAGTCATCGACGGCGTCGATGACGGCATTCGGCCGTTGCGCCGATGCGCCGTTGTCCAGATACGCCAGCGGTTTGCCCCGAATCGTGCGGGCAAGCACCGGGAACTCGCTGCGCACAGACATCACTTCAAATCGTGAATCGTTCGATAACGCGATGTTCTTCATCTGAATTCGTTCAGGGTCCGAGAGTTGGGCAGTTGGGCGATCAAGGCGTTCTCAATGGCGGCCCTCGCGGACGGTACGGCCATGTCGGTGAGCACGTCGGCGAGAAATGCATAAACTAGCAAGCTTTGCGCCGTGTCGCGGTCCAATCCTCGCGATAGCATGTAGAACAACATGTCGGGATCCAGCCGGCCCGTGGTGGCGCCGTGTGCGCATTTGACTTCATCGGCATGAATTTCCAGCTGCGGTCGCGTATCGATCTCCGCGGTGGGCGAAAGCAACAGCCCGCGGCAGGACTGCTGCGACTGCGCATGCACCGCGCCGGCATTGACTACGACCTTGGTGTTGAACACGACGCGGCTGGTACCGCCGGCAATAGCTCGGGCCGTTTGCTTGCTGCTGGTGTCACCGGCGTTATGGGTAGCGATATTCACACAGTCCACGTGGCGCGCGCCGTGCCCGACCAGCAGCGCGTAGCTGTCCAGATGGGCCCCGGGTTCGTTCAAGCCCGCCTCGAGGGTGGCGCGCACCAAGCCGCCGCCGGACGCGATCGTGAATTGTTTGCAGCGGCTGTTGCGCTCCTGACGGATGTTCAGCGAGTCGATGTGCTCGGCGCTGTCGCCGGTTGCGAAAACCCGATAGTGCTCGATCTGCGAATCCCGTCGCGCCGCAATGTGGGTGGCCGAGTTACACAGCGGCGGACGCTCGCCTTGCTCTACGTAGTGCTCGATGATGGTGGCGCTGGAGCCAGGCCCCGCGTCGATGATGACCCGAGGGTATGCAATGTTATTCGCGCCGTCCGCAGTCAGCGTGTGCAAAATGACCACGGGTGCGGCAGCTTTTCCGGTGACTCTGATATAGAGGCCATCCACGAAAAGCGCCGCGTTCAGCAGCCCCCAGCGCGCCTGGTCCGCATCCGACAAGGGCTCGAGATACGCAGCAACGAGCCCCGGCTCGGCCCGAGCTACCTCACGTAAATTGCTGATTTCCAAGCCATCGACATGGAAATCGGCGGGTAGCACCGGATGACCGTTCACGACGAGTATCGTGGCGCCGCCGGCGTCGGCACCAAGCAGTGACCCGACAGGCTCGGAAGGGCGCCGCGCAGCGGTGGGCGCATCGACAAAACCGCGCGACGTCAGATGCCGCAGGTTCGTATGGCGCCAGGTTTCATCGCGAGTGGTCGGCAGGCCGAGTCGCAGCACGCGCTTCATGGCATCTTCGCGCAGGCGCGTCAGCGGGTCCGCAGGTGTGACGGCGCGGGTCGGCGCGCGCGCCAGCCACTGCGTCTCGAACGAGCGCAACACCGGTGACAGGGGCGCAGCGGCGGTGGAATGTCGTGCAGAATTCATGCGGCGTCGGCTCCCGCCACCCAATCGTAGCCGCGACGCTCCAGTTCCAGGGCGAGGGAGCGATCGCCAGACTTCAAGATTCGCCCGCCCGACAACACGTGCACGTAGTCCGGCACGATGTAATCGAGCAGCCGCTGGTAGTGGGTGACGAGCACGATTGAGCGCGTCGGATCGCGTAGGCTATTGACGCCCATCGACACCACCTTGAGCGCGTCGATGTCCAGGCCGGAGTCGGTTTCGTCGAGGATGGCGAGCTTGGGCTCCAGGACGAGCATTTGCAGAACCTCGTTGCGCTTCTTTTCGCCGCCGGAGAAACCCTCGTTCACGCCGCGCGAGAGGAAGGACTCGCTCATCTGCATGAGCTTCATCTTTTGTTTGATGAGAGCCAGAAAGTCATAGGCATCCACTTCCGGCTGGCCGGCTGCCTTGCGTTTCGCATTGAGCGCGGCCTTCAGCAGATAGACGTTGTTGACCCCCGGGATCTCGACGGGATATTGAAACCCCAGGAAGAGACCCGCCCGGGCGCGCTCTTCGGCGGGCAGCGCGAGCAGGTCCCGGTTTTCGAAACTCACCGAGCCACCGGTGACTTCGTAGTCCTCGCGGCCCGCCAGCACCTGCGCCAGAGTGCTCTTGCCCGAACCGTTGGGTCCCATGATGGCATGAACCTCGCCGGGGTTGACCTCGAGATTGAGGCCCTTGAGGATGTCCTTGCCCGCGACGCGAGCGCTCAAATCAGAAATTTTCAGCATGGTTTATGGCCTGGCGGCCCACTCCTACGGGGTCCGATGCGGACCCCGACGATTATGCGGCGCTGCGCGCCGGTTGCGACTCGGACCATTTGCAGTTGCATTCGTTAGCCGACCGCGCCTTCCAGGCTCACGCTCAGCAAATTTTGCGCTTCCACCGCGAATTCCATCGGCAGTTCCTTGAACACCACTTTGCAGAAACCGCTGACGATCATGTTGACGGCATCCTCGGCGGAAATGCCGCGCTGCAAGCAATAAAACAGCTGGTCCTCGCCGATCTTCGAGGTGCTCGCCTCGTGCTCCACCGTCGCGGTGGGATTCTTGACCTCCATGTAGGGGAAGGTGTGAGCGGCACACAGGGGTCCCATCAACAGGGAGTCGCATTGCGTGAAATTGCGCGCGCCCTCGGCGCTAGGGAGGATTTTCACGAGGCCGCGGTAGGTATTCTCGGCGTGCCCGGCCGAAATGCCCTTCGAGACGATGGTGCTCTTGGTATTGCGGCCGATGTGGATCATTTTGGTGCCGGTATCGGCTTGCTGATAATTGTTGGCGACCGCCACCGAATAGAATTCGCCCACGGAGTTTTCGCCCTTCAGCACGCAGCTGGGGTACTTCCACGTGATCGCGGACCCGGTTTCCACTTGGGTCCAGGAAATCTTGGAGTTGCGGCCGCGACATTCGCCGCGCTTGGTCACGAAGTTGTAAATGCCGCCGACGCCGTTCTCATCGCCGGGATACCAATTCTGGACGGTGGAGTACTTGATGCGCGCGTCATCCAGGGCCACGAGTTCCACCACGGCAGCATGCAGCTGATTTTCATCGCGCATGGGGGCGGTGCAGCCTTCCAAATAGCTGACCGATGCCCCCTCGTCGGCGATTATCAGGGTGCGCTCGAACTGCCCCGTCTTGGCGGCGTTGATGCGGAAGTAAGTCGACAATTCCATCGGGCAGCGCACGCCGCGGGGCACGTACACGAAAGACCCGTCGGAGAACACCGCGGAGTTCAATGCCGCAAAAAAGTTGTCGCCCGCGGGTACCACGGTTCCCAGATACCGTTCCACGATTTCGGGGTGGTCGCGAACTGCGTCCGAAAAGGAGCAAAAGATGACGCCCGCTTTGCCGAGCTTATCCTTGAACGTCGTCGCCACCGAAACGCTGTCGAAGACCGCATCCACCGCAACGCCTGCCAGCCGTGCACGTTCATGCAGTGGAATGCCGAGCTTGGCGTAGGTCTCGAGCAGCTTCGGGTCCACTTCGTCCAAACTCTTCGGCGCGTTCGCCGGTGCCCGGGGCGCCGAATAATAGGAGATGTCCTGATAGGCGATCGGTGTGTAGTGCACGTGCGCCCATGTCGGCTCCTGCATGGTTTGCCAGTGGCGGAAGGCTTTCAGACGCCAATCGAGCAAAAACTGCGGTTCGTTCTTCTTACGGGAGATGGCCGTGACCACACCCTCGTCGAGCCCCGGCGGCAAGCTGTCGGACTCGATGTCCGTCACGAAGCCATGCCGGTATTTCTGATTGATCAGCGCTTCGACGTCTTGAGATTTAGTGGACACGTGTATTTCCAATGAACGGTGGATTACGTTTGGGGTGCGCTTGGGCGCAATTCCGACGAGAGATTGGCGAGGCGCAGATCAGTCGAATCGAGGCCCGCGAGCTCATGAAGGGTCACATCATCGAGGGCTCGGCGAATGGCGGCATTCACTCTTTGCCAGCCACCGCCGACCCGGCACTGACGCTCGATGCCGCAACGGCTCGACGCCCCGCTGCACTCCGTGATCGCGATCGGCCCCTCGAATACATCGAGGATCTGAGTCGCCGTGATATTCTCCGGCCGCCGCGCGAGCTTATAGCCGCCCTGCGCGCCACGCGACGAAATCACCATCCCGGCGCGCTGCAGACCCTTGAGCACCTTGCTCACGGTCGGAAGATTGAGTCGCGTCAGCACCGCAAGTTCCGCAGCCGCTCGATGTCGGGCCGGTTCTTGCGCTAGACTTGCAAGCACAACGGTCGCGTAGTCGGTCAACTTACCCATTCGCAGCATGGAGGCGCTTCCCACCCAGAAATCTCATCTGGGACAATTTTAGTCCCATTTAGCGCCAAGGTCTACCCACGGGGCGAAGCACCGCTGATTTTGCTATTCTGTGCAGCCCGAACCGTCAGCAAGAAGCGAGACACTCAAGTCATGAACACTGCAGAGCTAGCCGCGACAGCACACGCGCTGGTCGCGAATCATCGGGGCATTCTGGCCGCGGACGAAAGCACGAGCACGATCGCCAAGCGCTTCGCCACGATCAAATTGGAATCGACGGAAGAAAACCGGCGGCTATACCGCGAGATGCTGTTCACCGCGCCCGGTGTATCCGAGTTCGTCAGCGGCGTGATTTTGTACGATGAGACGCTGCGCCAGAAGACCCGGGACAGCGTGCCGTTTGCGACGTACTTGGCGCAGCGGAACATGATTCCCGGGATCAAGGTCGATACCGGCGCCAAGCCGCTGGCCGGATTTGCGGGGGAGACGATCACGGAAGGCCTCGACGGCCTGCGTGAGCGGCTCGCCGAATACTATAAGCTGGGTGCGCGGTTCGCGAAGTGGCGCGCGGTGATCGACATCGGCGCCGGCATCCCGACCGGGTATGCAATCGACGCGAACGCCGAAGCGCTGGCGCGCTACGCGGCGCTCTGCCAAGAAGCGAGCATCGTGCCCATCGTTGAGCCTGAGGTCTTGATGGACGGAAGCCACACGCTCGAACGCTGCGAAGAAGTCACCAACGTCGTGCTCGACCGCGTGTTCTCGCATTTGTTCGCTGCCCGCCTATACCTCGAGGGCATGGTGCTCAAGCCCAACATGGTCATCGCCGGCAAGAAATGCCCGCAGAAGTCGTCCCCGGAACAAGTCGCAGAAGCCACCGCCAGGACATTGAAGCGCCAGGTGCCGGCGGCGGTACCGGGCATTGCCTTCCTATCCGGCGGCCAAGGTCCGGCCGAGGCGACGCTGCACCTGAGCCTGATGAACGCAATGGGGCCGCTGCCCTGGGCGCTCACTTTCAGCTATGGACGCGCCCTTCAAGAGAACGCGCTCGCCGCCTGGGGCGGAACGCCGCAGGGCTTCGCCGCGGGTCAGCAGGCATTTGCCGTTCGAGCCAAATTGAACGCCTTGGCAGCGGGCGGGTCATACAAGCCGTCGCTCGAAAAGTCAGCAGCCTAGAATCCCGATCCAATGTCGGGCTCCGCGCCAAGTGTGCGGGGCCCGATCCGGCACATATATTGAACAAAGAAGCCCCCGTCGTCGAGATTCGCAACCTGCACTATGCCGTCAGCGGGCGCGCGATCTTCGATAGCCTGGATATCGATATTCCGCGCGGTGGAGTCGCCGCCATCATGGGGCCGAGCGGCACCGGCAAGACCACGCTGCTGCGCCTCATCACGGGTCAGGTTCGCGCGGACAGCGGCGCGATCAAGGTGGCCGGAGAGGATCTGCGCACCTTGAAGCGTGCGGATCTCTACGTGCTGCGCAAGCGTATGGGAATGCTGTTTCAGAATGGAGCGCTGCTCACCGACCTCAGCGTGTTCGAGAACGTCGCTTTTCCGCTGCGCGAGCACACGGATTTGACGGAGCGACTCATCCGCCAGTTGGTGCTGACAAAATTGCAAGCCGTGGGGTTACGCGGCGCCGCCGGACTGATGCCGGCGGAACTCTCCGGGGGGATGAGCCGGCGCGTCGCACTGGCCAGGGCGATCGTGATGGGTCCGGAGATCCTCATCTACGACGAGCCTTTCGTGGGCCTCGACCCCATTTCGCTGGGCGTCATTTTGCGCCTCATACGCCGCTTGAACGATGCGCTCGGGCTGACGAGCATCGTGGTCTCGCACGATGTAAAGGAAATTTCCACGGTCGCCGACAACGTGTTCCTCTTGTCCGGCGGCAAGGTGGTCGCGCATGGCGCTCCACAGGACCTGAGAAACAACCCCTCGGAGATCGTGCGGCAATTCGTGGGCGGCTTGGCCGACGGACCGGTTCCGTTCCACTATCCGGCTCCCGATTATTTCACCGAGCTTTTGGCGCGCAGCGAGTAGTTTTGAAAGTCATCAAAGAACTTTGGCAGAGCCTGATCGACGGGTTGGTGGGTCTGGGCGCGGTCGTGCGCTTCCTGCTGCGATTGGTGGTCCTCATCCCAAGCGCGCTGCTGCGATTCGATCTGATCGTGCAGCAGATTTTCAATGCGGGCGCGCTTTCCCTGGTGATCATCATGTTGTCGGGACTGTTCGTCGGCATGGTTCTTGGCCTGCAGGGTTTCCAGCTCTTGCAGCGATTCGGATCCGAAGACTCGCTGGGCGTCGCGGCGGCCATTGGTCTGGTCAAAGAGTTGGGACCCGTGGTTACCGCCTTGTTGTTCGCCGGCCGAGCGGGAACCGCATTGGCCTCCGAATTGGGCTTGATGCGGGCGACCGATCAATTGTCCGCCATGGAGATGATGGCGGTGGATCCGATCAAGCGCGTGGTGGTGCCGCGTTTTTTGGGCGGCGTGATCGCGATGCCGTTGCTTGCGGCGATCTTCAGTCTGATCGGAATCTATGGGGCGCAGCTCATCGGGGTTCAGGTCATGCATGTCGATTCCGGGAGCTTCTGGTCCCAGATGCGCGCCGGCGTAGGCCTCGGCGACATCAACGAAGGCATCGTGAAAAGCTGCATATTCGGCGTCGCCTGCAGCCTGATCGCTGTTTGGGAAGGCTACTATGCGACCCCGACAGCGGCCGGCGTCGGCCGGGCCACCACGCGCACGGTGGTCACTTCGGCTGTCGTCGTCCTATTTTTGGACTATTTGCTGACGGCAGCATTTTTGTAAGAGGGCATTGTCATGCGCAAGTCGAACGCGTTGAATCTCGGTACCGGGGCCTTTGTGGTACTCGGATTTGCGGCGTTGTTTTTCTTGACGACACAGACCACCAACCGCGGCTTGACGTTCGGCAGCACGCCGCACTTCGACGTGACTGCGAAATTCGACAACATCGGCGACCTGCGAACGGGCGCACCCGTTTCCATGTCGGGCGTGGAAATCGGCCGCGTGGTGAACATCGATTTCGACACCAAGGAATACAAGGCCGTCGTACTCATGCGGCTGAACTCGAAATACAATCAAGTCCCGACCGACAGCGATGCCGCGATTTATACACAGGGACTGCTAGGGGGCAAGTTCATCGGCATCACGGCCGGGGGCGCTGAAACTTATCTCAAGGACAAGGATCAAATCGAGTTTACGCAATCCGCGTTCGTTCTCGAAAACCTCATCGGCCAATTCTTGGCGAACTTCGCGAAGGGCTCGGGACAAACCGGGTCCGCATCCTCGAAGACGGACGCACCGGCACCTACGGAGAAGACAAAATGAAAATGAGCATTGCGATCGGCACGAGCACTGCGAAGAAGGGCAAAGCCTGCTTTGCCCGCTGGACGATGGCCGGGTGCCTGTGGATGACTGCACTCGGCGGGGCCGCAGCGGCACAGGCGCAGCAGGCCCCCGCGGCGACTCAGGCGGCGCCCACCGCCACCGCATCCCCCGCGAATACCCTGGGACCGCAGGAACTGGTCGAGAACTCGGCGAAACGGATGCTGCAGGAGTTGGACAAGAATCGCGAGACGTACGCCAAGGACCCGGCGAAGCTCGATTCTCTGGTGGCGAATGTGCTGCTGCCGAACTTCGACAGTGAATATGCCGCTCGACTGGTGCTAGGTCAAACGTGGCGTACCGCCACGCCGGAACAGCGCAAGCGTTTCGTCGACGCGTTCTATCATTCTCTGCTGCGCAATTACGGCACGGCGCTGCTCAATTTCACGGCCGATAAGTTCGTGATCCTTCCCTACAAGGGAGATGCGAACGACACCACGGCCACGGTGCGCACCGTCGTGAAGAGATCCAGCGGCGCCGAGGTCCCGGTGAATTTCAGCCTGCATAAAACCGACGCGGGCTGGAAGGCATGGGATGTGGTCATCGAGGGTATTTCCTATGTGAAAAGCTTCCGCACGGACTTTGGCTCCGAGATCCAGCAAAAGGGGCTTGATGAGGTCATCAACCGACTCGAGACGGACGGCAAAGTTCGCGCCAGCGGCGGCGCGCCCGGTACCGGCCATTGAGAAAGTCCGGCAACGGCAGTGCAACCTTCGAAGCGCTGGAGGGACAGCGATCGCAGGTGGTGGGCTCATTGGCGCTCTCGACGGTCACGCGGCTGTTGCCGCGCGGCAGCGCCGCCATCGAACAGGGTCAGGCCGCCGTCATCGATTTGAGCGGCGTCACCGACAGCGATGGCGCCGGGCTCGCCTTGCTCATCGAATGGCTGAGCGTGGCGACGGCCGCTCAGCGCCCCTTGCGGTATGAAAATGTACCCGCGCAATTGCACCAGCTCGCATCATTGAGCGACGTCGAGGGATTGCTGGAGAGCGGTTCGGCCGACCTTTAGTTCCGCGGCGCGGGCTGTGGGCGGGTCTTGGAGTCGGCCGGCGTGGTGTCCGTCGGAACATCGGCTTCCGGATCCAGCAAGGGCTCTTCGGTGACCTGGCCGTCCGAGACCAAATAGGCACGGCGCTGCAGATATGCATCGCGGACGAACGCGTAGGGATCGTAGGTGTGCTGCAATGTCTCGTCCAGCGACAGCAGCCGCGCGCGCCGGTCGGTCAGATCGGGCAGATACAGACCGTACTTGACCCACGTGTTCTTGATGTACTGGCGCGGATTCGTGTACGAGTCCACAGCGCGGGCTGGCGCGTCGCGCAGATCCGACGGCCCCAACACGGGCAGCTCCACGAAGGGTCCGGGCGGTACGCCCCATTTCCCGAGCGTTTGGCCGAAGTCCTCGTCATTGTGGGCAAGTCCGGCGGACGATGCGGGGTCGAGAAAACCTGCCAGGCCTACCGTGCTGTTGAGAATGAAACGCCCGAGGTCGGTGGCGGCGGCAAGAAATTTTCCTTGCAGGGCATCGTTCACCATGACCGTGGGAGTTTCGAGATTGGCGAAGAAATTGGTGACGCCCGTGCGGATGGGTTCGGGAACCACTTTCACATAGGTCTGCGCCACCGGCTTCGCGACCGCTCGGTCGAGAACGTCGTTGAATTTATAGACGCCGCGATTCCATGATTCCCACGGATCCTGCGGCACGGGCGTACTATTCGGCGGCAGCGTCACGCAGGCACTCAACGCCGTCGCCACCACGATCGCAAGCGCAACGCGCGCGAATCCTACATTCAGCATATCGACATCTCCAAGCGTGCCTGTCCGGCCTAACCGTCGTTGTTGCAGCCGCAAATGATGCCGCGGCCGCCAAATGACGCCACGATACAGGGTTGCGGTGCAAAGGTGTTGCGACTTTGCAGTGCAAAGTGGACGATCAAGGACGGCCGCCGGCGCCGTAGTCGTCCGCGACCTTACGGTCCTTCGGCATAGCTGCTTTGATTTCGTCGAGGCGCGCGCTGAACCGCGCACGTTGTATCGGATCCAACCCCGGGAGTGTCAAGGCGAGCTGCAATTGGGCTGCGGCCATCTTCAGATCGCCGTTCATGACGTAATAGAAGGACATGTAGTAGTACGAGTCGGCAGCGTCGCCGGCTTCTTTCGCCGCTTTGGCGATGAGCTTGGTTTGCGCCGGCGTCGGCTCGACCACGTTGAACAAATCGTCCAACAGCATCTGAGCACGCTTGTTGTCGCCGCTATGCATCAGCGTCTCCGACAGACGGATGGTGACGGGGACGTTGCGCGGAAACAAACCGAGAGCCTTGTCCAGGGTTTCCTGGGATTCCTTGAGCTGGCCGTTGAGCATGTAGGCCTGCCCCAGGGCGCCGTAGAATTGAGTGACCTTCGGGTATTCACGCACCAATGCCCGCAAGTCGGGAATCGCCGCCGTGGGATTGCGCATTTGAATATCGGCGACGTCCTTGCCGTAACGCTCCTCCATCGTGAGTCCCGCGCCGTTCTTCACCAAGCTCGTATAGTAGTCGCGCACGACTCGCGGGTCGCCGACCAGCGCCCGCAGGCGCTCGCGCGTCAGGCTATATCCGATCGAATCCTCATGGCGGACACGTCCGATCTGTTCCGCGCGGTTGCGCGCTTCGGCCACCCGATCGGAATTGATCGGGTGATCGATCAAGAATTGAACGGCGTTGACCCGGTCGGGAGACGGCATGTTGCGGCCCATGTAGCCGAAAAAACTCGCCATTCCCAGAGGGTCGAAACCGGCAGCCGCCATGGTGCCGATGCCGATCCGATCGGCTTCAAATTCGCTGCCGCGCGTGTAATTGATTTGATGTTGAATCGCAGCACCTTGGGTCGCCAGAATCGCGCCTTCCATGGCGTCGGGCGAACCTCGGCCCGCGGTGGCGCCCAGCAGGATGGCTGCCAGCATCGCTGCCGTCGATACCAAACCGGCGTGGCTTTGGTCGACGAGCTGGCGCACCAGGTGACGCTGGGTTACGTGCGCGGTTTCGTGGGCCATGACGCCGGCCAGCTCGTTCTCGTTGCGCGTCGATAGTATGAGCCCGCTATTGACGGCGACGAAGCCCCCAGGCATTGCGAAGGCATTGATGACCGGATCGCGTACCACGAAATAATTGAAACGATGCTGTCCTTCCTCGGCGTGGCTCGCCAAGTTGTGACCGATTTCTTGGATATAGTCACTGACCTCAGGATCCTCCAGCACCGCACCGCTTTGGCCCATCTGGCGGAACCAGCCGAGGCCGGCCTGATATTCGTCCTCGAGGGACACCGCCGCGTTCGCCGGGCTTCCCAGCTCCGGCAGGTCTTGATCCGTGCCGCTCAGCGCCGTACCGGCCGCCCAGCCCACCCCGACGCTCGCACTCGCTGCGAGCGCGATGGCAAATACCGCCAGGGAATTCCAGATCTTTGAGTTAATCACGCGAACCTAAAGTCACCGTCGATGCAGTTAATCGCCATCCAACCGGCTGGAGTGCCTCCCACTTGGAGTGCTTTCCACCCCCAAAGTTCGCTCGGCCGTCCCATTGGGCCAGCCGCCCGGCCGCCGCTCACAGTGCTTCGGACGCGTAATCCGCCAAACGCGACCGTTCGCCGCGTACCAGGGTGATATGGCCGGAATATGCCCAGCCATAGAACCGGTTGACCACATAGGTCAAGCCGGTGGTTGTCTCCGTCAGATAGGGGGTGTCGATCTGTGCGATGTTCCCCAGGCAAATCATCTTGGTGCCGGGTCCGGCGCGGGTCACCAGCGCCTTCATCTGTTTGGGGGTGAGGTTCTGAGCCTCGTCGATGATGATGAACCGATTCAAGAAGGTGCGCCCGCGCATGAAGTTCAAAGATCTGATCTTGATGCGATGGCGCAGCAGATCGTTCGTCGCACCGCGCCCCCAGGTACCTCCCGGCTGACTCTGGGTCAAGACCTCCAAGTTGTCCATCAGCGCGCCCATCCACGGCTCCATTTTCTCCTCTTCGGTTCCCGGAAGGAATCCGATGTCCTCGCCCAGCGGAATCGTCACGCGTGTCATGATAATCTCGCTGAATCGATTGTGGTCGAGCGTCTGTGCGAGGCCGGCTGCCAAGGTCAGCAACGTCTTGCCGGTACCCGCCGGACCGAGTACGGTGACGAAGTCGATCTCGGGATCCATCAGCAGGTTCAGGGCCAGATTCTGCTCGCGATTGCGCGCGGTGACGCCCCAAACATTGTTGCGTTCGGTACGGTAGTCCACCGTGAGTTCCAAAACGGCCGATTCGCCTTCGATCTTACGCACGATGGCTTCGACGCCGTTCTCACCCGGATCGTAGACGAATTGATTCGCGCGCCAGTCGCGTACCAAGGGACCGCGGACGCGGTAGAAGGTCCGGCTCTGTTGCTGCCAGGATTCCATGCCCTTGCCGTGTTTCTCCCAAAAATTTGTCGGTAGCTGCTGTACGCCGCTGACCAGGAGGTCGGCATCTTCGATGGTCTTGTCGCTGGAATAGTCCTCTGCCTGCACCCCGACGATGGCTGCCTTGATGCGCAGGTTGATGTCCTTCGATACCAGCGTCACCCTGGCGGCGGGGAAGTTCTGCTGCAATGCCAGAGTATTCGCCAGTATGGCGTTGTCGGCGCCGTGCCCGGGGAGGCTGTCCGGCAGCACAGACTCCAGCAACTGGGTCTGAAAATACAGCCGTCCCCCCGGGGGACGCTTGCCGTGATTGACCGGCACGGCCGTGGGCAATGCGAGGCCGCCATCGATGTCTTTCTTGGTCGCATCGCGCATCAGTTCGTCGAGAAAACGGCTTACCTGGCGTACGTTGCGGGCCGATTCGGACAGGCCCTTTTTGCCGGCGTCCAGCTCCTCGAGCACCGTCATCGGTAGGTATACATCGTGCTCTTCGAAACGGAATATGGCCGTCGGATCGTGCATCAGGACGTTCGTGTCGAGCACGAAAATGCGTCGCTCGTGCTTGCTCTGACGCCCCCGGATCACCGCGGCTCCCTGAGACCGCCCGGCGTCGGTCACAGCGCCTTCACCGCGGCCAATACCGCATCCGCGTGTCCGTTCACCTTGACCTTGCGCCACTCTTGGCGCAGCACGCCGGTGGCGTCGATCAGAAAACTGCTGCGTTCGATCCCCATGTACTTCTTGCCGTACATGCTTTTCTCCTGGATGACATCGTAGAGTTTGCACACCCGTCGATCGGGATCGCTGAGAAGTTCGAAGGGGAAGCCCATTTTCGTCTTGAATTTTTCGTGCGACGCAACGCTGTCGGCGGAGATGCCCAACAGCACACTTCCGGCTTTCCTGAACTGCGGGAAGTGAGTGGTGAAGCTTTCGCCTTCCTGCGTGCAGCCCGGCGTGTTATCGCGCGGATAGAAATAAATCACCACGTGTTTGCCCGCGGCGTCCTCCAGCGACCAGTCGCCGCCGGTACCCTCGAGGGTGAAGCGCGGCGCCTTCTTACCCACTTCTAACTTGCTCATTGTGCGGTTCAACTCTTTACCGGTTCGAAAATGGCGTCCAGATTCAGGTGATCGCAGAAATCCATGAATTCTTCGCGCAAGACGCCGATGTGCAGGCGGCTTGGCACGTTCACGATCATTTGCACCGAAAACATCGGCGCGCCCGTGTGAGCGGCGGCGTAGGAACGCGTCGATATTTCACCGATATCGACCCCGCGCTGCGAGAAGAAGCCGGAGAGCCCGGCCACGATGCCGGTCTGGTCCAGGCACACGACGTCGATGGAGTACGGCAGCATATCATTGCGCGCTGCACGCTCTTCGGTGCGCCGCAGCTGGATATTCATGCCCGTCGCGTCGCCGAGCTTTTTGAATTCGCCTTCGAGCTTGGCCAGAGTGTGCCAGTTTCCGTTCACCAGCAGCAGCATTGCAAATTCGCTGCCCAGGGCCGTCATGCGGCTGTCGCTGATACTGCCACCGCAATCCGCAATGGCCTTGGAAAGTTCATGGACCATGCCGACGCGGTCGCCGCCCACCGCGGAAATCACGATATGTTGTTTCATCGTGGTAAATTCTACCGGATGGGCGCTTGCCAGGGTGTATGTCTGCACTTAAGGTAGCGATATTTCCTGCGGAGTCTCCTCATGTTTTCCGGAACCCTGGTTGCTATCGTCACGCCGATGACCGAGGGCGGCGCGCTGGATTGGCCCGCTTGGGACCGGTTGATCGATTTCCATCTCCACGCAGGCACGGACGGGGTCGTGGTGGCCGGCACCACCGGCGAATCGCCGGTGCTGTCCGTCGACGAAATCGAGGAGTTGACGCGCCGCGCCGTGGCCCGCTGCCGGGGCAGACTGAAAGTCATCGTCGGTGCGGGGACTCATTCCACCGCCACGACCGTCGCGCGCACGAGCACGCTGTCCCGACTCGGCGTCGATGGCGTCATGTTGGTGACTCCTTATTACAATAAACCGCCCCAAGAGGGGCTTTATCGCCATTTCATGGCGGCTGCCGACGCGTCGGCGGTTCCGGTGATTCTGTACAATGTACCGAGCCGTACCGGGGTTGATTTGCTGCCCGCGACGGTCGCGCGCTTGGCCCGGCATCCACGAATCGCCGCGCTGAAGGAAGCGACCGGACAGTTGAGCCGTGCGCGCGAATTACTGGCGCTGCTACCGGGATTCACTGTGCTGTCGGGCGACGATGCCACCGCCATCGAGTGGATGACCGCGGGGGCTAGGGGGGTCATTTCGGTGACGGCAAATGTGGCACCCGGACGAATGCGCGAGGCGTGTGCCGCAGCGTTGGCCGGCGATTTCGTGACTGCAAAAGCCATCGATGCCGCTTTGCAGCCTTTGCACAAGGATTTGTTCATTGAGCCCAGTCCGATTCCGGTAAAATGGGCAGTTGCGCGAATGGGCCTCATTGGAAGCGCAATCCGCCTACCGTTGGTCGACCTGGCGCCAATGCACCAGGAAACCGTGCTGCGCGCCATGAGCGCAGCCGGCATCAAACTTGAGGATCAAGCGGCGTGACCCCGTCCCTCGCGGGACGGGACTCGTTATGCAAAACGGCGATCTCCGCCGCTAGGAAACTGTGAGCATGAGTTTTGAGAGAATCGTTGTCGTCATCGGCGGTGCCATGATGTTGTGCGGCTGCCATCACATCGTCAGCCGCCTGAATCCGGATTGCCATGTGAAGCAGGAATACCAGCACGCGAAGCAGGTACCGCCGTTGAAGGTGCCGGAAGGCCTCGAGTCGCCCAATACCCAGGGTGCTCTCGTCATTCCCACCGTCGAATTGGCGCCGCCACCGCCGGGATCCAAAGATGCCTGTCTGGATTTGCCGCCGCATTACAAACCGGCGCCGCCTAATAAAGCTGCAACGCCGGGTTAGAGAGGACGGAGGGCCGATTTGATAGCTGGAGCCTGCTCCGGTACCCTTGCGAGCCTCGCTCGAGACGGGGGCTTGTTTTGGACGCACGCAGTGCGCCCGCAGGGCGAGGGCCGGGACGGGCCCGAGTCTATCCCTCCCTCCCTCTGGGTAATGGTGAACGGGTTGGTTTCGTGTGGAGAGGTGGCCGAGTGGTCGAAGGCGCTCGCCTGGAAAGTGAGTAACATCCCAAAAGGTGTTCGAGGGTTCGAATCCCTCCCTCTCCGCCATACGTTAGGTAAATTTTTATCGGATTGGATCAGCGAGCGGCAAGGGCGACGAAGCGGGGATAACGCCGCGTACGCGGCGGCCCCGGAGGGGCGAGGAGCGGAGCGACGAGTAATCCCTCCCTCTCCGCCATACGTTACCGAGCCAATGTGATTCGATGCAGGGTGCTCATATCGTCTAAACTGAATCGTTGTTGAGGGGCAGGTCCGATCCTATCCTTCCCTCGCCGCCAACCAACCAGTCTATGGCGGCTCGCGTTTGCATCTTCGCGACGACTGGCCACGAACCCCGTCAGGCCCGGAAGGGAGCAGCGGTAGAGGCTTTAAGTCGGGCGCCGAAGTCCTGCTGGCGCGGGCCGCCTCCT
>JALYHU010000121.1 GCA_030776345.1 Pseudomonadota bacterium
AAGAGGTACATGCCGTGTCGAAGGGGAAGTTTGAGCGAACGAAGCCGCACGTGAACGTGGGGACGATAGGCCATGTGGACCATGGGAAGACGACCTTAACGGCAGCCTTGACGAAGGTGATGGCGGAGAAGTTTGGCGGGGAGTTCAAGGCGTACGACCAGATTGACAAGGCACCGGAGGAGCGTGCGCGCGGGATCACGATAGCGACCGCGCACGTGGAGTACCAGAGCGAGGCGCGGCACTACGCGCACGTGGATTGTCCTGGGCATGCGGACTACGTGAAGAACATGATCACGGGTGCGGCGCAGATGGACGGGGCGATTTTGGTGGTCTCGGCGGCGGATGGTCCGATGCCGCAGACGCGTGAGCACATATTGCTGGCGCGGCAGGTGGGTGTGCCGTACATCGTGGTGTTTTTGAACAAGGCGGACATGGTGGACGATGCGGAGTTATTGGAGCTGGGGGAGCTTGAGGTGCGGGATTTGCTGACGCTGTACAAGTTTCCCGGGGACAAGACGCCGATTGTGACGGGCTCGGCGCTGAAGGCGTTGGAAGGGGATACGAGCGAGATTGGGGTACCGGCGGTGATTAAGCTGGTCAAGGCGCTGGATGAGTACATTCCGGTACCGAAGCGTGCGGTGGAGGGGGCATTTTTGATGCCTGTGGAGGACGTATTTTCGATTGCGGGTCGCGGCACGGTGGTGACGGGACGGATTGAGCGCGGGATTGTGAAGGTGAACGACGAGGTAGAGATTGTGGGGATCCGTGCGACGACGAAGACGACGTGCACGGGGGTGGAGATGTTTCGCAAGCTGTTGGATGAGGGACAGGCGGGGGACAACGTGGGGGTATTGCTGCGCGGCACGAAGCGTGAGGAAGTGGAGCGCGGGCAGGTGTTGTGCAAGCCGGGGAGCATCAATCCGCACACGAAGTTTGAGGCGGAGGTGTACGTGCTGACGAAGGAGGAGGGCGGGCGGCACACGCCGTTTTTCAAGGGGTATCGGCCGCAGTTTTATTTTCGCACGACGGATGTGACCGGGGCGGTGGAGTTGCCGGAGGGGACGGAGATGGTGATGCCCGGGGACAACATCAAGATTGTAGTGGAGTTGATTGCGCCGATTGCGATGGAGCAAGGCCTTCGATTTGCCATCCGCGAGGGCGGCAAGACCGTCGGTGCCGGCGTCGTCGCCAAGGTAATTGCCTGATCTTAATGTTAAAGGACGGGGTCGCGGCGACCCCGTGGAAGGTTGCGCGAAGCGCATGGGTATACGGGGTCGTTTCGCATTGCGCGGCGCTGTCCCTGCTTCGCGCAAGCCCTGGGTGGCCACTTGCGCGAAAGCGCATGGAAACTGTAGTATCCGCCCCCTTTTAAGGACGGGGCCGCTTCGGCCCCGTCAATTCGGCGCGAAGCGCCCCAACAATGGCGAAGCGCCCGGGAATTAATTATGGCCAATCAGAACATCCGCATCCGGCTCAAGGCATTCGATCATCGTTTGATCGACAAGTCGGCGCGGGAAATCGTCGATACCGCTAAGCGTACGGGGGCAACCGTCAAGGGTCCCGTCCCCCTGCCCATCAAAATGGAGCGCTTTACGGTATTGGTCTCGCCGCATGGCGATAAGGACGCCCGCGATCAGTTTGAAATCCGGACGCATAAGCGTCTGATGGACATCCTGAATCCGACGGACAAGACCGTGGATGCGCTGATGAAGCTGGAGCTTCCGGCCGGCGTGGACGTGCAAATCAAGCTGAACTGAAACCCGCGCAGCGGGTTTGGCAGCCAACGGCCTCTCTCAGCGCGTTGCGCGGTACAATGCCCCAATGGCGCTCTTTGACAGCTTGGGCTTCCGGTGGGACCGGACTTCCGTGCCCCAGGAAGTTCCCCGTGCCTCGGTTAAGCGAGCGATCTTTCGCTTTCGCCGTATGCTCCCCGAATACGTCTGGGATGCCGGTGTACTCGAAGGGAATCCATTTACATTTCCCGAGGTGAAGACGCTTCTAGAGGGCGTAACCGTGGGTGGGCGCAAGCTTTCCGATCAGGAACAGATTCTCAATCTCGCTGAAAGCTCCAAACGCCTCATCACTTTGGTGGCCCAGAGTGAATTCGCGCTTGATAAGCGGACATTTTGTGAACTGCAAGGCATCGTGGCCCGCAACGAAGCTCTTGAATGGGGCCATTTCCGCGGCGAAGGCGCCGAGACCGACTTTACCCCGGATGTGGCGTTGGGTGAGCGTGGGCGCTTCACGCCGCTGCGTACCGTACCGGGTGCAATTCAACTCAATCGGGTGTTCTCAAACGGTGTCCGATCCCTGGAGCAGGACGTTTCGAATCCGTTCGAGCGCGCCATGGCCTTCTATTTTTTTGGCGCGCTGCAGCAGTTTTTCTTTGATGGAAACAGGCGCACATCCCGCTTCATGATGAGTGGGGCTCTAATGTCCAAGGGCATCGACGCCGTCAGCATTCCCGCATCGCGTGCGCAGGAATTCAATTCAAAGATGGTTGATTTCTATGTCTCACGCGACGCCACACCCATGATGGCGTTCATCGTGGATTGCCACCCCAGCATCGACAGAATTCGCGAGATTAACGACGACGTCTACGGCCCGGTCGGCGTGAGAAGCCTCGACCGCTACAACCTGCTCGACCACTATAGCCTGGATGGAGAAAAGGGAATGTTCTCGTGCCCGGCCGACCGAAAGCCCGAGCTCCCTCGACAGAACCAGCAGTTCTCCTTGCAAGAAGTGCGGCGCAAGGCTCGCGAAGATTGGTTGCGTATATATCATGGCAGAGCCCCAACCGACGGTGAGCCCGAGAGGGATCGGACCTTCGAAGCTGACGACAAGGAAAAGGATCCATCGAAATCGCAACCCGGGTTTGAGGACGATCTGGGAGGATAAGGTGGGGGTACGCGGCTCCCCAAGGACCGCGCGCTGCCGCACGATTGGATGCCGAACTTGCACCCGGCGCGTAAACCTGTAGAATTCGCCCTCCAATTTTAGAGGTCGGAGCGCGTGGGTACCGACGCCAGTTTTCCGAGAGCCGTGGCGCTCGAGGGGCCTGGGGTCTCGAGCACCTAAACCGCCGATCTGTTGCAACGTAAGCGGGAGCCAATCGTAGCTCTCGCTCTGTGAGGATTCGACAATGACCATAGGTCTGGTTGGCCGCAAATGCGGCATGACCCGCGTATTCACTGACGCCGGCGTGACTGTCCCCGTGACGGTCGTCGAGGCGTTGCCGAATCGCATTTCACAAGTCAAGAACACAGAAACCGATGGCTACCGTGCGGTGCAGATAACCCTTGGGGCGCGCCGCCCTTCGCGCGTGCCCAAAGCCCTGGCTGGACATTTCGCCAAGGCCAATGTGGCCGCCGGTTACACCTCCCAGGAATTTCGTTTGAACAAGGGCGAAGGCGAGTCGCTGGCGGCCGGCGGCGAGTTGAAGGTCGACATGTTCACGGCGGGCCAAATGGTCGACGTCACGGGCACCACTGTGGGTAAGGGCTTCGCCGGCACCATGAAGCGCCACAACTTTGCGGGCGGCATGAAAACTCACGGGAACTCTGTTTCGCACCGCGCTCCCGGATCGATCGGCCAGCGCCAAACGCCGGGCCGCGTCTTCAAGGGAAAGCGCATGTCCGGCCACATGGGCGTCAAGAACCGCACCATCGAAAACCTTCGCATCGTCGAAGTCGACGTGAACCGTAACCTGCTGCTCATCAGCGGCGCCGTTCCCGGTGCGGAAGGCGGCCGCGTCGTGGTGCGCCCCGCATTGAAGGCTGCGTCGCAGGCGCGCCGCAAGCGGCTGGCACCCAACAAGGCCCCTGTTGCCGCCAAGGGCGGAGCCGGTAAGGGCGCGTCCAAATCGGATAAGAAGTAACCCGTCATGAAGCTTCAGCTCAAAAATGTAAGCCCCGCCAGCGAGATTCAATTGTCGGACGAGGCTTTCGGCCGCGCCTACAACGAGGCATTGGTGCACCAGGTGGTTACCGCCTACATGGCCGCCGGGCGCGCCGGCACCAAAAAGCAAAAGTCGCGCGCTGAAGTGCGCGGCGGCGGCAAAAAGCCTTGGAGTCAGAAGGGGACGGGCCAAGCTCGTGCCGGTTCCATCCGCAGCCCCATTTGGGTAGGTGGCGGGCGAGCGTTCGCCGCGCGGCCGCGCGACTTCACGCAAAAGGTAAATCGGAAAATGTACCGCGCCGCCATGCAATCCATGGTCTCGGAGCTGGTGCGTCAGGAGCGATTGGTCGCCGTCGAGTCCTTGGAAATCAGCGCGCCGAAGACCAAGTTGCTGATCGGTAAATTGGCGGAGTTCGGGCTTACCCGCGCGCTGATTCTGGTGGAAGCCTACGAAGAGAAACTGTTCCTCGCGGCCCGCAACGTCCCCTATGTGGACGTGATGGCGGTGTCCTCGCTCGATCCGCTGAGCCTCATCAAGCACGACAAGGTGTTGGCCACGGTGGGCGCGTTGAAAATGCTCGAGCAGCGTCTCGGAGGCGCGAATGAATAAAGAACGACTCATGACCGTGCTGATTCAACCGCACGTGTCGGAAAAGGCCGCAAACGTCACCGAGAAGGCGAATCAGTACGTGTTCCGGGTGCGTGACGATGCGTCCAAGGACGAGGTCAGGAAAGCCGTCGAGCTGATGTTCGAGGTCAAGGTCGAAGGGGTCAATTTGCTCAACAAACCGGGCAAGACGCGGCGTTTCAAGAACGTGGCGGGAAAACGCAACGGCTACAAGAAAGCCTATGTACGTTTGGAGACCGGGCAGTCGATCGACTTCACCGGCGCAGCGAAGTAAAGAGGACTGAAGGGCCATGGCACTCATCAAAATGAAGCCGACCTCGCCGGGGACGCGCTTCGTGGTCAAGATCGATCGCTCGCACCTGCACAAGGGCGGACCGCTCCAATCACTGACCACGAAGAAGAATCGGACCGGCGCCCGCAATCACTCCGGCCGGCAGACGACGCGGCACATCGGCGGCGGGCACAAGCAGCGCTATCGGCTGGTCGATTTCAAGCGCGACAAGGACGGTATACCGGGCGTCGTGGAGCGTCTGGAATACGATCCGAACCGCACCTCGCACTTGGCGTTGGTCCTGTACAAGGACGGCGAGCGGCGCTACATCCTGGCGCCGAAGGGCGTGAAGGCCGGCGACGAGATCCGTTCGGGCGCCGATGCGCCGATCAAGCCGGGTAACGCGATGCCGTTCCGGCACATTCCCGTGGGCAGCACGGTGCACAACATCGAATTGAAGGTGGGCAAGGGCGGCCAGTTGGCGCGCAGTGCCGGCGGCTCGGCGCAATTCGCCGCACGCGAGGGCATGTACGCGAGCGTGCGCCTGAAGTCCGGCGAGATGCGCAGGATTCACGTCGATTGCCGTGCCACCATCGGCGAGGTCGGCAACGACGAGCACAACCTGCGCGTATTCGGCAAAGCCGGCGCGGTGCGCTGGCTCGGTGTCCGCCCCACGGTTCGCGGCGTCGTGATGAACCCGGTGGATCACCCGCACGGCGGCGGCGAAGGCAAGTCCGGTCAAGGAAATCCGCATCCTGTGAGCCCCTGGGGTCTGCAGACCAAGGGCAAGAAGACCCGTCGCAACAAGCGTACCGACGGCATGATCGTTCAGCGCCGCAAGAACAAGCGGCTCTAAGAGACTGGCCGAAGAAATTGGAGCCAAAGAAGATGGAGAAGTAGCAGTGCCCCGTTCGCTAAAGAAAGGCCCCTTCGTAGATTTGCACTTGGCCAAGAAAGTGCAAACGGCCAGTCAGAAAAACGATCGCCGTCCCATCAAAACGTGGTCGCGCCGTTCCATGGTCATTCCCGATATGGTCGGTTTGACCATCGCAGTGCATAACGGCCGCCTACACGTGCCGGTGTTGGTGTCGGAGAACATGGTCGGCCACAAGCTGGGCGAGTTCGCACCGACGCGCACCTTCAAGGCGCACTCCGGCGACAAAAAAGTGTCGGCGTCGGAGTAAGGCTATGGAGACCAAAGCGATACTCAGATACGCACGCATTTCTCCGCAGAAATGCCGTTTGGTGGTCGATACCATCCGCGGCAAATCAGCGACGCTCGCGGTGAACACCTTGAAGTTCATGCCGAAGAAGGGTGCCAAGATCGTCCTCAAGGTGTTGGATTCGGCCATCGCCAATGCGTACAACAATTTCAATGCCGATGTGGACGATCTGAAGGTGACCCGGATCGAAGTGGATCCGGCGCCGATGCTCAAGCGTTTCCATGCCCGCGCCAAGGGGCGCGGCGTGCGCATCGCCAAGCGCAGCAGTCACATCCTGGTTCAAGTGTCCGACGGAAAGCGAGACGCCTAATGGGTCAAAAAGTAAATCCGATTGGTATTCGTCTCGGCATCACGCGCGACTGGACGTCGAAGTGGTACGCCGGGTCGAAAACGTTCGCCTCGAACATCCATACCGATTTCTTGGTGCGCAAGTACCTGATGAAGAAGCTCGCCGACGCGTCGGTCAGCCGCATCCACATCGAGCGCGCCGCACGCCGCGCCAACATCACGATTCATACGGCGCGGCCGGGAATCGTAATCGGCAAGAAAGGCGAGGATATCGAGAAGCTCCGCACCGCCGTGGCCAAGATTTTGGGCATGACCATGCAGGACGTGCGCCTCAACATCGCCGAAATCCGCAAGCCGGAACTCGACGCAAAATTGGTTGCCGAGGGCATTTCACAGCAGCTCGAAAAGCGCGTGATGTTCCGCCGTGCCATGAAGCGTGCGGTGACCAACACCATGCGCTCCGGCGCGCTCGGCATCAAGGTGCGCATTTCGGGCCGCTTGAACGGCTCGGAAATCGCCCGCACGGAAACCAATCGCGAGGGGCGCGTGCCTCTGCATACGTTCCGCGCCGACATCGACTACGGTCTTGCGGAGGCGCAAACCACGTACGGAGTGATCGGCATCAAGGTTTGGATATTCAAAGGCGAGGTATTCGATCAGCCGGAGGCCGAGGCGCCCGAGGTCGATACCGAAGCTGCCGCGCCGACGGGCGCCAAGTCGGCCGAGGCCGCGGCACCTGCGCAAAGTTGAATTTAGGTAACGACACATGATGCAGCCGAAGCGGACGAAATTCCGCAAACAATTCAAGGGCAAGATCTCGGGCAGCGCGCAGCGCGGCAATTTCGTCGCGTTCGGCGAGTATGGCCTGAAGGCGACGGATCGCTGCCGCATGACGGCCCGCGAGATCGAGGCGGCGCGCCGCGCCATTTCGCGCTACGTGAAACGCGGCGGGCGGATTTGGATACGCGTGTTCCCGGACGTGCCGATCACGCAAAAGCCGCTCGAAGTTCGCATGGGCAGCGGCAAGGGCAACGTCGAGTATTGGGTCGCCAGGGTTCTGCCGGGCAAGGTTCTGTTCGAGATCGAAGGTATGAGCGAGGAAATCGCCCGCGAGGCGTTCCGGCTCGCGTCGGCCAAGCTCTCGGTATCCACGACATTCGTCAAGCGCCAGGTGCGTACATGAAGGCGAAAGACTTGCGCGGCAAGGCTCAAAACGATCTCGGCGAGGAGCTGCTCAAGCTGCGCCGTGAACAGTTCAATTTGCGAATGGCGCGCGCGACCGGTCAGGCCGCGAAGCCCGACCAGTTTGCCAAGGTGCGCAAGAATATTGCGCGCGTGAAGACGGTGCTTGCCCAAGCCAAGGCGGCCAAATGATTGCGAGGAGTTATTGATGTCGGCCGAAACAGAACAAACCACGGTATTGGAACCAGGCTCGGCTCCTACGCCGGGCGTCGCTCCGATACCCGGACAACGCTTGCTCACGGGCAAGGTCGTCAGCAACAAAATGGACAAGACCATCGCCGTGTCGATCGAGCGTCTGGTGAAGCATCCGATGTACGGCAAGTACGTTCGCCGCACCACCAAGCTGCTCGCGCATGACGAGAGCAATGAGTGCAAGGAAGGCGATACGGTATCGATCAAGCCGTGCCGGCCGATGTCACGTCGTAAATCGTGGATGCTGGTGCGCGTCGTCGAACGCGCACGAGCCGAGTAAGGACCGACATGATCCAGCTTCGAACGATGTTGACAGTGGCCGACAACAGCGGCGCCAAGCGCTGCATGTGCATCAAGGTATTGGGCGGTTCCAAGCGGCGCTATGCGGCCGTGGGCGATGTCATCAAGGTCAGCGTCAAGGATGCGATCCCGCGCGGTAAAGTGAAGAAGGGCGAGGTGTACGACGCCGTCGTGGTACGCACCAAGAGCGGTGTGCGCCGAGCCGACGGGTCGCTGATCCGGTTCGACACGAATGCGGCGGTGCTTCTCACGAACAAGCTCGAGCCCATCGGTACGCGTATTTTCGGACCGGTGACGCGCGAGCTGCGCAACGTGCAGTTCATGAAGATCATTTCGCTGGCACCCGAAGTATTGTGATGTGTTTGGGTCGATTGGCTCAGGAATAGGCAGATGAAAAAGATTCGCAAAGGCGACATGGTGGTACTGATCGCCGGTCGAGACAAGGGGCGCCGCGGCGCCGTCATCGAGGTGCTCGCGGATGATCGCGTGCGCGTCGAGGGACTCAATATGTCCAAGAAGCACCAAAGGCCGAACCCGCAGATGGGCGTTCAGGGCGGAATCATCGAGCGCGAAGCGCCCTTGCACGTATCGAACGTGCTGATCTTCAATCCGGCGACCCAGAAGGGCGATCGGGTGGGATTCAAGGCGCTCGAGAACGGCCGCAAGGTCCGCGTCTTCAAGTCGAACAAAGAAATGGTTGACTAGCATGGCAGCAAGACTGAAACAGATTTACAACGAGAAGATCGTCCCCGAGCTCAAAGCCAAGCTCGAGCTCAAGAATACGATGCAGGTTCCGCGCATCCTCAAGATCACGATCAACATGGGCGTGGGCGAGGCCGTGGCCGACAAGAAAGTCATGGATGCCGCGACCGCCGACCTGGCGAAGATCACGGGTCAGAAGCCCGCCATCACCAAAGCCAAGAAGTCGGTGGCGACCTTCAAAGTGCGCGACGGCCAGGCCATCGGCTGCAAAGTAACGCTGCGCGGCGACCGTATGTACGAGTTCTTGGACCGGCTGGTGAGCATAGCGATTCCGCGTATTCGCGATTTTCGCGGCATCAACACGCGCTCCTTCGACGGCCGCGGCAACTACAGCCTGGGCGTCAAGGAACAGATCATCTTCCCGGAAATTCAGTACGACCAAATCGATCAAATTCGTGGGATGGACATCACCATCTCCACGTCGGCCGCGGACGACAAGCATGGACGCGCGCTGCTAGAAGCTTTCAACTTTCCGTTCCGTAAGTAGCCCGAGAGAGGGTAATAGGCCATGGCCAAGACGAACATGCTCATGCGCGAAAAGCGCCGCCTCAAGGTAGCGAAAAAGTACGCTGCCCGACGCGCCGAGCTCAAAGAACTGATCCGCGATCCGAAGACCGGAGCGGAAGAGCGCATTGCCGCTCAGACAGAACTGCAGGAGCAGCCGCGAGATGCGGCCGCCACCCGGCAGCGCAACCGCTGTTCCATCACGGGGCGTTCGCGCGGCGTGTACCGCAAGTTTGGATTGGCGCGCACCAAGCTGCGCGAAGCGGCCAATCGTGGGGAAATTCCGGGCTTGTCGAAGGCCAGCTGGTGAGGCGCGCACAATGAGCATGACTGATCCCATCGCCGATCTTTTGACCCGCATCCGCAATGCGCAGTCCGCGGGCAAGCCCACGGTGGGCGTGGGCGCGTCGAAGCTGAAGCTGGCCATCCTCAAGGTATTGAAGGAGGAGGGCTACATCGGTGCCTATAACGTCGAAGTCGCGGGCGCGAAGAGCACGCTGTCCATCGAATTGAAGTACCACGATGGCCGGCCGGTCATCGACCGCATCGAGCGCATCAGCCGGCCTGGCCTGCGGATCTACCGCGGCAAGGACCAGCTGCCGAAGGTGCTGGGCGGTTTGGGCGTGGCGGTGGTATCGACGCCGCAGGGCATCATGTCCGACAAACAGGCCCGGGCTGCCGGTACGGGCGGCGAAGTACTGTTCGTCGTTCAGTAAGTAGTCGACGTAACCTTAAGGTTTTTACTATGTCTCGAGTTGCAAAAAAGCCGGTGGATCTCCCGCAAGGCGTTACGGTGACCATCGGCAGTGACGCTGTTACGGTCAAAGGCGCCAAGGGTTCGTTGACGCTGGCGCTCAAGAGCGGCATCAAGGTGGTGCAGCAGGATAAGCATCTGGCGGTCGAGGCGAGCACGAATGGCGAAGGGCTGAACGCCATCGCCGGGTCGACGCGCGCTCACCTTGCGAACATGGTTACCGGCGTCACGAAGGGCTACGAGAAGAAGCTCGAGCTCGTGGGCGTGGGCTACCGGGCCGCCGTACAGGCCAAGAGCCTGACGTTGACCTTGGGCTATTCGCATCTCATCAACTATGCGATTCCGGACGGCATCACGATCGAGACCCCGACGCAGACCGAAATCCTCGTCAAGGGTATCGATCGCCAGCGCATCGGCCAGACGGCCGCCGAGATTCGCAGCTTTCGGCCGCCGGAACCCTACAAGGGCAAGGGCGTGAAGTATTCGGACGAGAAGATTTCGCTGAAAGAAGCGAAGAAGAAGTAGTCACATGAAATTGACCAAGCAAGACACCCGCCTGCGCCGTGCTCGCCGGGGGCGGGAGAAGATCAAGGAGCTCGCGGCCATGCGCTTGTCGGTGCATCGGACGCCGCAGCACATTTATGCGCAAATCTTCGCGCCGGAAGGCGACAAGGTGTTGGTAGCGGCGTCGACCGTGCAGAAGGACGTGCGCGGCGAACTGAAAACCACCGGCAACGTCGAGGCCGCCAAGGCGGTTGGCCGCGCCATCGCGGAGCGGGCAAAGGCCAAGGGCATTGCCAAGGTCGCTTTCGACCGTTCCGGGTTCATGTATCACGGGCGCGTCAAAGCGCTGGCTGAGGCCGCACGCGAAGCGGGTCTCGAGTTCTAACTGAAGGTCAGAGTGCACTATGGCGAGAATA
>JALYHU010000122.1 GCA_030776345.1 Pseudomonadota bacterium
CTATGAAATTTGGACTCGACCGACTGCTCGAAGAGCCGGCGCTGCGCAAGCCCCTCGCCGGGCGGCGCGTCGCCCTGTTGGCACATCCGGCCTCGCTCACGCGCAACCTCGATCATTCGCTCGATGCGCTGGCGGCCCTCGGCGACGTCCGGTTGAGCGCGGCGTTCGGCCCTCAGCATGGGCTGCGCGGAGACAAGCAGGACAACATGGTCGAGTCGCCGGACTACCACGATCGGGTGCACGGCATTCCCGTCTTCAGCCTGTACGGGAGCGTGCGCCGTCCGACGGCGGCGATGATGGATACCTTCGACGTGCTGCTCGTCGATCTGCAGGATCTGGGTTGCCGTATCTATACCTTCGTCACCACCCTGCGCTACGTGCTCGAGGAGGCGGCGAAGGGGCGCAAGGAGGTTTGGGTGCTGGATCGGCCGAATCCCATCGGCAGACCCGTCGAAGGGCTGACGCTGCGTGCGGGTTGCGAGAGCTTCGTGGGCGCCGGCGCAATGCCCATGCGTCACGGCCTGACGCTCGGCGAGTTGGCGCGGTGGTTTGTCGCAACGTTGCGGCTCGACGTCGATTGTCGGGTCATACCCATGCAAGGATGGGAACCCGACGCTGCGCCGGGCTACGGCTGGCCCCTCGCGGGCCGTACCTGGGTCAATCCAAGCCCGAATGCACCCAATCTCTGGATGGCGCGCTGTTATCCGGGATCGGTGTTGCTGGAGGGGACGACGTTGTCGGAGGGGCGCGGAACCACACGGCCGTTGGAGCTGCTGGGAGCTCCCGACCTCGACTCCCGGGATCTGCTGGAGGAAATGCGCGCTCTCGCGCCGGCTTGGATGGACGGGTGCCGGTTGCGGCCATGCTCCTTCGAACCCACCTTCCACAAACATGTCGCCACGCTGTGCGCCGGCATCCAAGTTCACGTCGAAGACGCCGCTTACTACGTTCACCAGCAGTTCAAGCCTTGGCGACTCTTCGCGCTGGCCTTCAAAGCACTGCGGAAACTGCGCCCGGAATATCCTCTCTGGCGCGACTTTCCTTACGAATACGAAGCGGAACGGCTGGCCATCGACGTCATCAACGGCAGCGATTTGTTGCGCCGTTGGGTGGACGACGACCAGGCGCTTCCCGGCGATCTCGAGGCGCTCGCGGCCGCCGACGAAGCGGCATGGATGGCGGTGCGTGGGCCGGCGCTGATGTACTGACACGCATGTGCGCGCCCGCGCCGGACGAGTGCTGCGATTCCCGCCGCAACCGAGTGCGGTGGGGGTCGCAAATGACTGCTATAACTGGTAGAACGGAATTCAACCTGGCAATCAGCTCCTATGGCAAACAAGTCCCGCACGCCTAAGCAAGAAGCGCGGCACGAAGAATTGGCTTCCATCGCACTCGATCTATTCGCCGAGCGCGGCTTCTTCGACACCAGCATCAAGACCATCGCGAAAAAAGCCGGCATCAACCCGGCGCTCATCTACTATTACTACAAGGACAAGGCGGACCTGTTTCGAGCCGCCATCGTGCAAGCGGTCTCGGTTGCGCATCGGCAATACCTGGGGTTGCCGTTGAAAAGCGACGATCCGCTCGGCCGTATCCATGCGTGGCTGGAGATCAACGTGGTGCTCGCTCAGCGCATGCGCAGCTTGGTGAAAATCATGCTGGACTATTCAAGCGCAGGCGTCCGGACTCGTGAAATCGACACGGCGATCCGCCAATTTTACGAACTCGAGCGAATGATATTGGTCGAGAGCATCCGCCGCGGCGTGAGCGATGGAATCTTCCGGCCCACCGACGCCGATCAATTGGCGGTCTTGATCTCCATCCATCTCGATGGAGTGACCGTCGCATCGTCGATTCGCGAGGTATTCGATATGGACGATGCCATCGCCAACCTCAAGGCCCTGGTGGGACGCTATCTGGGGCTGGAGGGCGGGGATGAGGCGGCGGTGCTGCAAAAGACGCCCGCCCCGGGCGCTCGAAGGCCGGCGCCCAAGCAGACCGTCGAGCGCAACAAGGTGATGAAACGCGCATCGCGCTGAAGCGGTGTTCGTGCCAACCGCCCCTCGCGGGGCGGCTGCGGATTCTCACCAACCCTTGAAGGAATACTCCAGGGTAAGGCCGATGGTGCGCGGCTGCGACACGATGGCCATGTAGCGATTGCCGAAAATACTCGGGTCCTGATAGGACGTGATCCCCAAGTTGTTCGTCAGATTGTGGACGTACGCGGTGGTGGTGAAGTGGGATTGGGCGAAGCTCAGGCGCGTGTCCAGCATGGTGTAAGGACGCACCGGCGGTATGGAGGCCGATAGTCCCGACAAGACGGCGCTTTGATAGTGGGCATCGATGGCGTAGCGCAGCTCGCCGCCGGCGAGCGGGACATGCCCGTACTCGAGGGTGGCCGCCGCACTGGATTTTGGTGTCCCGGGCAACGTGCTGCCGACCACGGGCGCGGCGCCGGCGACGTTGGGAGAGACGTACAAGG
>JALYHU010000123.1 GCA_030776345.1 Pseudomonadota bacterium
GGTATAGGTCGGTTCCGTCGACCTTCGGCCGCGTCGTAATGAAAGGCGCTTCGCGGTGACTGGAAGCCATCGCCGTCAGCGGTAACAGCGCCGCGCCAATGGCAGCTGTCATCCATTGAGATTGTCGATTCATAATGCAGAACTCCCTTGTTAAGCGGATCGCGATTCCCTATCTACGAAGCGCAGAGAGGGTCGGATGCGCACGGGCGAAAATAAATGCGACTTCCATGGCGGGGTGTGCCAGGCGCGGCACAGATATGCTATGGTCCGAACCGTCTGGCGCTTGGCTTGCGGCCTACGGTGCGTTCCGCTCTGATGGGGGCTACACGATGATGGGATTTCTCCTACGATGAGTATCACTTCCCCCGCCGAGCGCGATGAACTGAACCGGCTGCTGATTCAGATCGGACGCAATGATCGGGTTGCGTTCGCAGAACTTTACAAACGTACCTCTTCAAAACTGTTTGGCGTTTGCCAGGGCTTGTTGCGCAATCCCAGCGAAGCCGAGGAAGTGCTACAGGAAACTTACACCACCGTGTGGCGCCGAGCCGCGGCCTTCGATATAGAGAAGGCCAGTGCGATCACCTGGCTAATCACTCTCTCGCGCAATAAGGCAATCGATCGTCTGCGCCAATCACGCGAGGAGTTACATGTCGGGTCGGCCGAATTGAGCGAGAGCGTCGATGTACAGCCGACGCCGCCGGCAGTCGCGGAGGCCAACGAGGAATACCGGCGCTTGCAGGAATGTCTCGACGAACTCGAGCCTCCGCAGCGTGCCTCGGTGCGCGAAGCTTTTTTCACCGGCGCTACGTATAATGAATTGGCGAAACGCTGCAAGGTACCGCTGGGCACCATGAAAAGCCGGATCCGCCGCAGCCTGCTGCAACTACGGATGTGCCTGGATCAATGAACATTCCCGCCGAAGAGGGTGATTACAATCTGCGTTATGCCGAGTACGTGCTTGGCACGCTGGATGCCGACACGCGCGCAGCGGTGGCCTCGGAGATCGAGAGCACGACCGAGGCTGCGACTGCGGTTGCCGTGTGGGAGCGACGGCTGCTGCCGTTGGCGGACGAGATCGCAGAGGTGGCTCCGTCCCCGAATGTATGGGTACGGATTCGCAACACCCTGCAACTCGACGCGCCGACGCGGAGGCCGGCCAAAGGGATGTGGAACAATCTGCCGTTGTGGCGTTGGATCGGTATTGGAACGAGCATCCTGGCGACAGCTTGTCTGGTGTTACTCGTGACTCGTCCGCCGCTGACGCCCAACCGGGGAGCTCTTAGCGCCAGCTACATGGTTTCCTCGATTCAGCAAGAAAATGGGGTGGCCGGCTGGACCGCCACCATGGACCTGGAGCACGCCCGGATGGTTGTCTTGCCCGCTACTCCCATTCATTTTGCGCGGGATAGAGCTCCCGAGCTGTGGCTGATTCCGGCGGGTCAAAAGCCGATTTCAGTGGGCGTGATCGCACCGGATAAACCCATCACACTGGCGCTTGACCCCGCCATGCTGGCGCGGCTCGGGCCGACGGCAGTACTCGCGGTATCGGTAGAGCCGATCGGAGGATCGCCGACCGGCCAACCCACCGGCGCTGTCATCGCCAAAGGTCCGATTAGCGGCGCCCCCGCCGTTTAGGTCGCGCCTCCCGTTAGGTGAGAATCCATCCGTAGTGCGGCCCTCGCCGCTAACGTGTGCCTGATGCATCCAAGTCGCCTCCCGGCCCGTATCTATGGGTACACGCATGTCGACGGGACCCCATGGCAATCTTCAAACCCGCCCCAATCTCTACGTTCGGCCGAGCGACGATCTTCGCATCGGACCGCCTCTTGCCGATGCGAAGGTGCTCATGGCCGCTGGGTCAAAGGCTGCGGAACTGGTTTGATACCGCAGGGAAACGGACCTGCGACGGGTCATCCAGCCTGTCGTGACGGCGACACAGGCGGTCGTCGCGGCACCGACGACGACGCCGCGCACAGGAGGCTCAGAAAAAGAAGCCGTGCGGCGGTCTGCCGTTGGACCAGCCGTTGTCATTGCGGTCATTGCCGCCGGCTGGATCATTTATTCCCAATTGCGGACGATCTCAATGCCCAGCGCTGTCGCTGTAAAGCCCCTGGCGGTCATGCCGCGGTTGGCGGGCCAGGGGACACCGATGCCGGAGCTCCGACCAGTGGCGACTGCACTTGCTCGGGTGGCCATGCATCCGACAGTCGCCGAGCAAGAAGCGGAAAAGCAAGAAAAGGCCCGAGCCGTGTTAGCCGCTCAACAGATGGTTATAGAAACCGCAAAGCGCAAGGAAAAGCCGTGGGCTGCTTATTACGTCGCCTCCGCTTCTTGCGAGCATCCGCCCGCGTGGTAAGGTTCGACGTGTATCTGCGGTCAAACGTGGAGTGATGCAATTCTGTCACCGGTCGGGAAATCGCGACTCGTAGAGAATTCATGGGCTTTCGTAGATGGCACCCGCCGCGATTGACACATTTGCTGTTTTGCAACGGAGAATAAATTTGTCACTCGACCTCAATGTGTTGGCGAGAGTGATCCTTACGCGCCTTCGGCGACACCTTAATTGCCAATTTGCGTCGAACGCAACACTGTCATCGCGCCTCTGCCGAACCCGTAACTGGTCGTTAGCAAGCTCGCGAACTGGTACACGAGGAATACTTTTAGCGGAAGACCTGGCGGCGGCGCTCCATTCGCGGGATCAAGAGCCGGGAAGATTGCCATAAGGAAAAACAAACTCGAATTCGTCAATGCGCCCACCACCATTGCCCAACGCACGGATCGAGAAAATCGCACTCGCGTCGCGTAGAATCCCAAAATCAATGCGCTCATTAACAACAGATCAATATGCGCTTGAAGCACCCGATGGAATTTGCCAGGGAACACCTGTCCCAATAGCGGCACATGGTACGCGAGACCGACCATGCACCAAGCCAAGATGAGCGCAGCGATGAGCCAAAGGGAAGCACCCCGAAGCAGGATGGCGTTGGAATCACTGACGACGTCTTTATGCATGATTGTCCCCCGAGCTTTCGATAGACTATTATCCGCGCATTGGGCGTAGCAGAAAATGTTTAGAACGGAACTCGCACTTGATTCCACCGGCTGTCTTTGCCGCCGCGCGGGATCGCAATGCCCACTCAATGCAAGCACCAGGATGCGTAACGTGTGATATGGCCAATGTACAACAGTTAGCGCGGACCGTGAAATTAAGCACTGCTGAACAGCCGGTTCATCGACGCCTCGACTGGCTGCGCCAAGTCATCGGGCGTGAATACGCGAACGTCGATATCACCCCGCCGACTGATGCGCCGTTGTTCAACGAAATGACCATCACCCCCTGGCGACATCTGCAACTGTCGTCGATTCGGTCCAATGCCATTTCGCTGCATCGTCTCCCGCGCGAGCCACAGCTTGTCGGGCAGGACGCCTACTTTGCGGTAATTCTTCTGTCGGGAGCGTATCGGTTGCGGCAAGCGGGTCGTGAAACGGTGTTAAGTCCGGGTGACATGACGATCTACGACGCCGCCGGTCTGCATCGCATCGACTGCCCGAAATCATTTCGCAAAGTTATCGTATCGATTCCCCGGTCTGTCCTCGAACCGCGGATGCCGAACGTGGGAACTTGTACGGCCCGTCGGATTTGCGGGCGTCGCGGCATTGGTGCCATGGCATCGAAATTCATCCAGGCGTGTGCTCGGGAAATGCCAGTTATCTCCCAAACCGATTTCGATGCGCTGGCGGAATATTCCGTTGACTTGATAATTCGCGCGCTTGCATCGGTGGGTCCGCAAACTTATTCGCTCACCGAGGAAAGGAGTTCGACGCTGCGCGCAGTGGAAGCCTACATAGAACGTCGTCTCGTGGATGTGGGACTGAACTCCAACGCGATCGCAGCAGGCGTCGGGTTGTCGGCGCGATACATCAATCAGCTGTTCAAATCACAGAATACCTCGATGATGCGGTACGTGTGGTCACGACGGTTGGAGCGCGCTCGGCAGGCATTGCTGGATTGGGACGTCAGGCGGCGGCCTCTTACGGATCTCGCATTGCAGTGTGGATTTAATGATCCCGTGCATTTCAGTCACGCGTTCAAGAAGCGCTTTGGCTGTTCTCCACGAGAGTACCGACATTTGTCGCAAGACGAGCAACGCGATGCACGCCGCGCGGGTAGGGTCAGTACGGAGGGCGAATGACAGTAGAATCGACGTCCAAAGCAAATGGTGCAACAGGGTACGGCTGGTTACAGCGCTCAGGATGCCCAGATGGATTACTCATCGCGTTTCTTAGTCATGGGGCGCCGGCCGGGAGGCGTTCTGGGGGTTGGCCGGGCGCTCTTGATCCTTGCGAAAATGGCAGTTCGTACCGACGACTTACCGCTAGAGAATCCGCATGATACGCGAGGCGCGGAACGCGATCGATTTAGGGATTTGGCGGACGCGGGCGCTTGAGCTGGAGGACGAGATTGGCAACGCGATTCTCGGCCAGTCGGATATCGTCAGACTCATTAATGTCGCGCTGTTCGCCCGTGGGCATGTGCTTCTCGAGGGCGACGTCGGCGTCGGCAAGACGACGATCCTGCGCGCTTTTGCGCGGGCGGTGGGCGGCGAATTCGAGCGGGTGGAGGGCACCATCGATCTGATGCCCGGGGATCTCATCTATCACACCTACGTCGATGCCGAAGGCAAGCCGCGAATTGACCCGGGTCCCTTATTGCGGCATGGCGAGCGACTGACGACGTTCTTTTTCAACGAGATCAACCGCGCTCGTCCCCAGGTGCAGTCCCTTCTGCTGCGCGCCATGGCCGAGCGAACCGTATCCGCGTTCAACCGCGAGCATCGGTTCCCATCGATGCTCGTGTTTGCCGATCGGAACCGGCTCGAACGGGAAGAAACTTTCGAGCTTGCCTCGGCCGCCCGCGACCGGTTCATGTTCGAACTGCGCATGCCCACTCCGGAGGATGTCGCAATTCGCCGGGCTCTCGTGTTCAATCCGGCTTATCACGATGTCGACGAGCTTCTCGGCAGGGTATCGCCGGAGATCCTTCCCTGGCGGGAGCTCAATGAGGTTGGCGCGGCGATTCAGCGGAGCGTCAAATCGAGCGAGGCGCTGGAGCGCTATGTGATCGATTTGTGGGACGCAACGCGGGACCCGGTGAAGGCTGGCGTTCGTCTTCGCGAGGTCGACATGACCAAGCTGATTGCGGCCGGCGCTAGTCCCCGCGGAATGATGGCGCTCACTCGGGCGGCCAGAGTCGTCGCGTGGCTTCAGGGTCGCGACCATCTGACGCCGGATGACATCCGCTCCGTAGTGCCAGCCGTCCTGCGGCATCGCATTTTCTTCACGCCGGTGTATGAACTGCGACGTTCCGAGCTGGCCGATGCGCTGCTCGATGGGATTCTGAACGCCGTGCCAACGCCGCGTTAGCGATGACGGCGCACGAGGAATTTCACTATAGGCTGCCTCACCGCGTCGGCGGTTATCGGCCCGGCGCGCACCCCGGTGCCACCGTTGGGGCGGGACAAGAGTTCGTTGCGCACCGCCGGCTCTATGACGCGCCGGACCCGCGTCGGTTGGACATTCGGGCAAGCTTGCGGTCGTTCACGGGCGACTGGCTCGTGCGCGCGTATCGCCAGCGGGCCGGAATTGAGGTTCAGGTAGTGGCCGATGTGTCGGCATCCATGGCGTTTGGCTCACCCCGAAGCAAGCTCATTATGGCGGCGAACTTCGTTGAGGCGCTCGGCGCCAGCGTATTCCGCATGGGAGATGCGCTCGGCATGCATGCCTTCGATGCGGTCGAGCGGGAGGATCTTTTTGTGCCGGCGCGGGTGGGACGAGGCGTGGGAGCGCTGATGGCCTCGAACCTCCGCTCGTGTTCCGCTGTAGCTCGCTCCGGTGGGATCGACGGACTGCGTGACAGTGTCGCCCGCCTGAGTTCTCGCAAGGGACTCATTTTCATCGTGTCGGACTTCCATTGGTCGATCGAGCATTTGGGCGCCGTCTTGGATGAGCTTGCGCCCGCGTTCGTTGTGCCGATGGTGGTTTGGCATCCGGCGGAGATTGAACCCCCGGCCGGAGACCGTCTGGCACCCGTGGTGGATGCCGAGTCGGGAGCCCTCAGAACTCTGTGGTTCAGAGACACGATACGAGAGCGATGGCGAGAGGGCGTGGAACGGCGTCGGGCGGAGCTTGGTCAACTGTTCCTGCAGCGAGCGCTCAGGCCCTTCTATGTTCACGGCGACTTCGACTCGGCGTCGATGTCCCGATACTTTCTCGAGGCTGGGCCGTGAAGCGTCCGAAGTTCGGTGCCGTTGTCAGCCTCTTCATGCTAGCGCTTGTCCTTGCCGGCGTCGGCGGCGGCGCCGGACGGACCGCCACGGTCGCAGCGTTCGTAGAGCAACCGCGAGCGTTCGGCCATGTGCTGGGTGATGTGATCGAGCAGCGGGTTCTTCTGCAGGCTCAAGGGCGGGCGTTCGAACCGGCCGCTGTACCGGCGCCCGAGCGCATTGGCGCCTGGTTCGAGCGGCGGCGTGCCCGGCTTGAGGTTGACTCCGGGCTCCGTCGCTGGCTCGTAGTCGATTACCAAATCATAAATGCACCCCTAGGGGCGCAAAGCGTGAAATTACCAGCGTGGCGACTGACCGCGGCCAATCCCGTCGGCCTTGTGTTGGCCGTTCCCGGCTGGTCGCTCACCGTCGGGCCATTGACCGCGGCGACGCCTGCGTCCGGTGCTGCGGCATTGCAGCCCGATCATCCGCCACCACGAATTGCCCGCGAGCCCCGGGTTGTTGCCCTCGAAGCGTCCCTGGCGGCGCTCGGGCTGACCGTTGGCGCCTGGCTGGGGTGGTGGGCATGGCGTACCCGCCGGGCAGCCGCGCGCCTACCCTTCGCGCGGGCTTGGCACGACATGCGGGGCATTGACGCTCGGGAGCCGCGGGCCTGGCAAGCCTTGCACCGCGCGTTCGATCAGGCGGCTGGTCGCGTCATTCAACCGGCGACACTACCAGCCCTGTTCGAGGCTGCACCGGAGCTTTCTGAGTTGCGCGGGGGAATCGAGGCATTCTTCCGGGAGTCGAGCGGTAAGTTTTTTGGTGGAGGTACGGCTTCCGATGGAGTGTCGCCCCACGATCTGTGCAGGCGTCTGCGCCGGATAGAAAGGCGGTACAAGCCGTGAATGCCTCCACTTTCGATCTGGTCCGCCCCTGGGTGCTGGTGTTGCTGCCGCTGGCATTGTTGCCCCTGCTGCGACGCCGCTCCGATCTGTTGACCTTCTCGTACCTTCCCTGGTTGCCGGTCGACCGGGCAGGTCAGGTGATCGGCGCCCTCTGGCGTGGCGCCGCGGTCCTCGCCATGGCCTTGATCATTGTCGGCCTGGCCTCCCCCGGAAGGCCCGAGACCGAGATGCCAAAGTCGGGACGCGGCGCCGAGGTCGTCGTGCTCATCGATCGAAGTCGCAGCATGGACATGCGGATGCTGCCGCCGAATTGGCGCGAGATCGATCCCATCATACGGACGCAACAATCATGGAATCATGGGCCACAGAAAAGCAAGACGGCTCGGGATTTGCTCTCGACGTTCGTCAGTCAGCGCGTGAACGATCGCTTCGACTTGATGTTTTTCAGCGGAGGCGCAATCCCCGTGGTGCCCTTCACTCAGCACACTGAGGTCGTCCAGGCGGGCATCACGGCGGGGGGCACAGGTCCGGGGCTGTCGCAAACCGATGTGGGTCGAGCGCTGTTGGCGGCAAGCGCCGAGTTCGACCGGCGTCCCTATTCGGGCAGCCGCATCATTCTCCTGGTGTCGGATGGCGGCGCGCAGCTCGACCCGCCGACCAAGGACCGCATCACGGACAGCCTGCGCCGCAATCACATCGCCCTCTACTGGCTCTATCTGCGCTCCATCAACGCCGCCCAGCTCGATACGCAGGATCCCGAGAGTGAGTCCGTGCCAGAAATCGCCCTGCACCGCTTTTTTCAGGGCATCGGCATCCCGTATCACGCCTATCAGGCCGAGGAGCCGAAGGATCTGGCACGGGCCGTGGATGAGGTCGGCCGACAGCAGAATCTGCCTCTCGACTACCTCGAGCGAGTTCCTCGCAGAGACTACAGCAAACTCGCCTTCGGTCTTGCCGCATTTTGTTGTCTGATTCTATGGGGTTTGAGCGCCGCGCAGCTGCGGAGTTGGACGTGAGGCGCTTATCCGGACATCTGGCGTTTTGCACCGCTGTAGCAGGCTTCGCGGGGCTAGCCCTCTGGGCGGGATGGAGCCTGCACCGGGCCGACCAGGTGAATGCCGCCATTGCAGCCACCACTGCCGTCGTCGAGGAGGCTCTGCCAGAATCCCGCCTGACAAAGGCGCAAGCGCTGGCAGCGAGCGGCGACTACGACTCGGCGTTGGCCGCCTATAAAAGCATCCTTCGAGGGCATCGGGAGGATTTGCGGCGCATTGCCCTTTATGACGCCGGTAATCTTCACCTCCGGCGGGCGCTGCACGAGGATCCGGAGAATCTCACGGTGATCCTCCCGCTGGTAGAGCTCGCAAAGCAGAACTACCGGGATTTGTTGCGCGAGGATCCCACCCAATGGGATGCCCGGTACAACCTCGAACGCGCACTACGGCTCGCACCCGAGAATGACGCCTCCGAAGAAACAGAGTCCCCCCCGCCCGAGAACCGGGATCACGCGCAGTCCACCAATGACAACGCCCGCATGGACCTGCCGTGAGGGTGTGCCTCGGCGTGGCGTTGCTCTTGCTTCTGGTGGCGATCCTTTCGCCGCCACTCCCGATCCGGCGTTCGGTGTCCGACACCCTCGTCGTTTTCGACATCACTCAGAGCATGAACGTCAAGGACTACGAGCTTGATGGTCAGCCCGTCAGCCGACTGACCTTCGCTCGGGACGCCATGCGGCACGTGCTGTCGGATCTGCCGTGCGGATCACGGATCGGCTGGGGTGTGTTCGCGGAATACCGGACGCTCGTGTTACTGGCGCCGATCGAGGTCTGTACCAACTACGGCGATCTCCTCGCCTCGCTCGACCGCATCGACGGAAAAATGCGCTGGGGTAATGCCAGCGAGATCGCGAAGGGCGTGTTTTGGGCTATGCGAGGTGCGCGAGATGTAGGGGGGCATACAAATGTGGCCTTTCTGACCGACGGTCAGGAAGCGCCCCCGCTCGACGGCGCGGGTCCGGGCCTGTTCAGCGATCTGAAGCCCGGAGATATCGGCGGCTGGCTGATCGGCGTCGGTGGCTATGCTCCGCAGCGCATTCCGAGAACAGATCCGGACGATCAGGTACTGGGCTACTGGACGGCCGACCAGGTGATGCAACGCGACAGCGGACCGGAAGGCGCCGCAAAACCCAGCCACGAGGAACTCTCGGAAGTTCGCGAGGGGTATCTGCGCGGGCTAGCGCAGGAAGTTCAGTTCGACTACGCGCACCTCGCAGGTCCGGACAGCATACGTCGGGCGATGCTTCATCCGCGCTTCTCCGAACGAAGGCCGATTCCCACGGATCTGACGTGGCTCGCAGCAAGCGCGGCCCTCGTGGTATTGGTTTACGCGATGAGTAATATCAGCATGACGAAACGTGATGTCTAGGCCATTTATGGGCCTGGGCCGTCACAACCCATCAACCGGCAACACCGTCGAGACTGACACCCCGCAGTATTGCCCCGGTGTCGGACATCACTAATTCTTGTCCATTCCTTCAGCAGTTGATGTCCAATTTTTTGACGGCGTAAAGGAAGCACCGCCAATTCTGTGAGTTTCATCAATTGCTGTCCAATCCCTTCATTTATTCGTGTCAGGGACACGATTAACTGAAAGTGACACTAATGGATGACATTCCGGTCGGAGTTGAGATCGGCCGCGAAGAGTTTACCCGCGCGCTGAAGATCCGCAACGCTCAATTGCACCGTCTGGCGTGCGAGTGTCACCCGCGCGCTTTGCCTCAAGAGCTCGACGATGCGACCGGTGACTCCGGATGTCAATTCCAATATGTAGTCGATCGGGACGGCGTTGCTGGTTATATCCGTCGATTCAATTCCGAGCTGTGTAACGAAGCCAGCGATGAAGCGACGTAGGTCCTCATTCGCAGTCCAGGAGGGCAGGGCGTGCGATTCAAAACGGCCAGCGATTTGTGGATCGGTGCGCATGACGCGCAGGGCCTCACTCGTTCCCAATGCTACTATTGAGAACCGCAATTGGTTCGACAGAAACTTCAAGATGTTTAGAGCGGCTCTTTGTTCACGCGGTGTGCATGCAAGAAGATGGTGAATTGCGTCTATCGCGAGCAGCCGGGGTTTTGGTCCTGGTCGGCGCGGGAGAAACGCTAACGGCGATGGATCCGAAGTGACAGCAATTAAGGCAATTCACAACATCGATCCATCGCGAGGGCGATATTCTGGCGGCCGTTCCGCCTGACGCTGCGCCAACCACTGGCGGCTTGCCGGACTGGTGCATTCCCGACCTGAAGCCAGATCACCTTCGGCGGTGGACCGCGTACGAGAGCCAAGCTTCGGAAGTCATCGTCCTTGCTCACGATAATGAAATTGCCATCTCGCGCATGCGCCCAATTCGCCGCATCGTTGGCACCGCGCATACCGAGGTGCTCTATGTGCGTGCTACCGGGCCAGAGAGAGGCGAGTTCTCCAACCAGCCGAGGACTCAAGTTCTCGTCGAAGAGCAATTTCACGCGGTGGTGTAACTGGCGTAACGACGTTCACGTTCCGCGGCGTATGCCAAGACCGCGAGTATGTGATCGCGCGTCAGGCTAGGGAAATCCTTCAAGATCTCAGCGTCACTCATACCGCCGGCTAGATATTCGAGTACATCGGTGGGTGTGATGCGAGTGCCCACAATGCAGGGCTTGCCGCTGCGGACACCGGGAGTGATCTGGATATACTGCTGCCACTTCATGTGCTTTCCTGCCTGTGCCTAATGCTTTACCGGGAGTTGGGGATCGTACCTGGAATTATCCGAGGACGGGTCTGTAATCCACCTGAAATATTGGCGCAATGGCACGCCGATTCACGTGGATGAAAACTGAATAAAATAGCAAGAAATCAACATGTTAGGACATCTATACCTAAATCACCGTAAGTGATAGAGGAATATGATGTCGACAACAGCAGCGGGGCGCGCACGGCTGCATCAATCGAGAAGTCGAGTACTCCCGAATGAATCATGGGTTTTTACCGGCGTGCTGTGCGGCGGCGGCTCGGGAAACCTCCGACAAAAATCAGCATCGTCAGCTGCAGCTGCGCCGCCGCGCAGCGGTGATGGATGGCATTAGTTGTCGCGAAGCCGTCGAAAGGGCGGACAACCTCGGGGAGTACTTCAGAAGTGACGTTGACTGGCAATGGCATGTTTCCGAACAACTTGCGCAGCACGAACGCGCCGCCGGCGCTGATCGTGGCGTGTGCGCCGGGATACGACGGGTCGGCAGCGGTTTTGAGTGATTGCGGAAGCCAGGTCGGATCTGCCATCGTAGCGGGATTGTCGTCCATGATGGCTGCTCGAATCGCAGTCACGGGACGCCAGAAGTTATATTTGTACTTGGTGTCGTAAAGGGCGATCACTTCGTCTGCAAGCGTAAGATTGAGCAGTGCGAACGCACGGGCGCTCTGTGCGGTCGTCAGGTGATGTGCCTGAACCGAATGCAGGAGACTAGGCCGACTAGCGCAAGTGCTGCCCTAACTCTTCCGGAAATTAGCGAGAGACCATCCGGCATGTCCATTCCCCTCATTGAGGCGGGAATAAAATAGGGCGGGATGCCGGTCTTAGTCTCTGGTGCCCCTGCGAGAGCTGCTAATAGGTCGGGGACCCATTTATTGCCTAGCTATTCTCGATTGTCGCAGGCGCACCCGTGACGGGAGCTGCTGGTCGGCGTATTGCTCGATGGGGAAGCGGAATAGACCCCGCATATTGATACCCTCGGTGGCCGTCGGGTCGCGCGGCCAACTTCCGCCGTAACGTGAACTATTTCAGCAATTACGGTGCCTCCGCCATCTGGGTCCAGCTTCCGACTTCCCCGGACTTCTCTGGGGTGTAATTGGAATCATCGGAGGTGCGGTAGTTGCCGAACCCATCAGTGAAGTGATACTGGCCGGCATTGGAGAGCTGCGTCGTCCCCCCGTTGGGATCATTGAGCGTGTCGACGCCGCGAATCAAATCGTCCCAATGGTCGGCAGCGCTGCGTTTGCCCCCATCCCGGAGATAACTGTCGTCGACGCCTCCGCTCGACCGGAAGGCTGCTTCCTGCTTATCGAAGTTGGCCTGGAAGGCGGCCTGGTCTTTCATGGTCTGATTCATGATGGCTTGAGCAGCCCGCAATTGATCTTCGCCTTGCTTCAGCTTTTGAGCCATATCCGCCACCACCTTGTCGTTGATCGCCTTGACGAGCCGACCCCATTGCGGGTTCTGGTACAAGGACTTGGCAATCACACAAAACATCGGCATACGCTTCTCGAGTGTGCCGGCGGGGGCGCGAAAGCTTTGCAGGTCCTCGAGTCCCCAATCAGTTAGCTTGGCCATGCCGGCGGCCATACCCTGGTTAGTCACCTGCGAGAGGAAGTAGTCGGCAAAAAAGGCTTCTTCGACAGGTTGGCCGCCGAGGTCATAGCCGACCTTGATGGCCAAGCCATGCCGATTGGGCGCGGGCTTCCCATGCAGGGCCTTGGACAGGTCCGGCAGGTCCTGTTGCCCCAGCCATTTGAAATTGACGGCATTGGGCCGAGTCTTCTGAATGAACTTGACCAACGTCTGCACTGGCGGCAGCGGCGGCGAATAGAGCGCGCCGCTGGGCATGCGCTCGCCCGGCCGGTATTTGCGGCTCTTATCGTACTGCCGGAATTGCGGCGCAAGTTCCGAAAACTCCAGCAGTAGCAACGGGTATTGGAAGAAAGCTTCGGCGTTGTCGGGATTCTCCGCATGGGAGGAGTAGGAGACGAGGTACTCGCTCCAGTCATAGTGCCATTCGATCTTGCCCTCGAAGTGCCACTTCACGGGCACGTGCAGGGTCGCGGCGCGCATGTCGCCATGATAAGAATCGGTGATCACGCGCTCTACGAACTTCTCTGCGGCGGCTTTATCGGCCTTGCTCGGAGCGGTGGCTTTGTGTGCAGGCGCCGGTTTATCCGGGGAACCGCCATCCGCCCCCGTGGAGCCGGCCGTTGCTGCGGGGGCACCAGCCGGGGCGCTAGCGGCATTCGCTGCAGCCGACGGCCTCTGAGCTGCAAGGCTGGCCTCAGAACCGCTTCCGGGGCTCACCGGTAAACCGGCGGTCTGTTTGCACCGATCGGACAACGAGTCCTTGTGCTCCTTGAGGCAGGCCACGATTCTGCCCCCACCCGGTTGCACCCCTGCGCACAGCTTTTGCGCATCGTCAGCGCAGGCAGCGCGAATCGCCGCGAGCGGATCATCTGCGGGCGCAGGGTGCGCCGCCGTAGCGGCGCAGACAATGAGCAGTAGCGTCAAACTTCTCATGGCAAAACTCACCTATGGGTATCGATCAAAAAAATCGCGTTCTGAATAGGGTTACCTACCGCTCTGCGGACCTCGACCCCGAATCCAATCGTGCGCTGCCCTTATCAAGTACCGATGCCACTCAGGGAAACTCCTTGCGGTGACAAGGCGTCATCGTCATTGACTGAGATGGCACCGCTCAATGTGCCGGTTGCGGCGGGTTTGAATGCCACTCTAAAGTTGCAACTCGCCGCAGCGGCGAGGCTGGAGCCGCAAGTCTTTGATAGAATTTTGAACGACGAGGCACCGGTACCGCCGACGGTGATCGATGTGATGGCGAGCGATGCGTTGCCGGTGTTCTTGAGCGTGACCGTCTGCGACGCCGAGGTGGTACCCACCTTCGTGGAGGGGAACTTCAGCGCGGATGGACTCATGGCCGCGAACGGCTGCGCCTTGACGACGGTGTGCCAGTTATTCACCAGATTGTAAGCATTGATCGAACCCAAGCCGGTAGCCAGATCGTAACCCTTCGTGGAACTTTGGCCCGTCAACACGCCGACCAGGGTATCCCCGCTCGGTGCATAGCAGTTAGGTGTGCCAACGTGGCACGGCACGGAGGTGTTGTCGGTGGTGATATCGTAGAAATTGCACGCATTGCCGGCAGTTACGGAGACCGAGTTACAGCTCGTGCGATTGTCTTTGGCGGCGAGCGCGTACAGAGCCGGATTCGCATTGCCCTGCCGGGCGCCCATCTTCTGCACCACGAGCGCCATGATTCCCGCCATGGCCGGCGAGGCTACCGAGGTACCGCCGACGGCCTGCGCGACGATATCAGTGCCGTTTTTGAAGGCGCAGGGGGTTTTCTCGGAATCGCACATGATGTAGGCATCCCCCAGTACAAAGTCAGCCGCGAACAGCGAGACATCCGGCAGGTCCCGCTTGCCGTCGTTCGGCACACCCACACCGGCCTGCCACTTGGGCTTTGCGTAACCCCCTGCGCACGTGCCGGGTGTGGTCCCGGTCGGCGTGGTGCAGGCGCTTTTTCCCCCGCTTCCGCCCGATACCGAAAGCAATTGCAAATCCACGCCCCTAGCGGCCACGTACTCGCAACTCTGGACCTGATTAAAGCCCAACTTGGTAAGTCCGTAGGCTTCTTCGACGGCGGCACCGGCACAGCTGCCGTTCCATGGGACCTCTGGAATGTAGCTGAGGGCGTTGGACTCGGTGGTCGAGTTTGTCTTTCCCCAGTAAGTTTTGGTGGCGCGCAAATTAATCCAGTTGAAATCGGTCCCGCCAACAGCCGTGTTGTACGGCGTCGACGCCCAACCGTTCACCTGGAGACCATCTCGGGCCGCTTGGGGAAATCCCAGGTCACATCCGGCCGACGCCTGATCGCCCGCGGAGACGAACACGGAAATGCCCTCGGCGGCCGCTTGCTGCCACATCGTGTTGAACGTCGCGTTAAGAGCAGTTCCAGATTTGAGCTCACAGTAGCCGTAACTCAAGCTCATGACCGGCGCTAGATCGTTGTCAACGATGTACTGCGCCGAAAAAATTTCACCATTTTCAACCTGAGCGCTGGCCGTGCCGGCGGTTATCACCAACGTGATGGTCGCGTTTTTGGCCACGGCGCCCGACCACTCGACGTCCAGAGTGTTCTCGGTCCTCGATGCAGTGTAACCGGGACTGGTTCCGTTAAAAATTTTGATCGGGGTATTGGCGGGAAGTCCGAAAAATGACCGGAAGGTCTGCACGTCAGCGAGGTTGATGTCCGAATCGCCCGCGATGGCGATTTTCTGGCCGGCCCCCGTAATTCCGGCATTCCAGAGCGGTAGGACATTGTAGATGGTGGCGAAGTCGTTCGGACCTACCCCTTCGTACAGGTACTTGCCGCTGTTGCTGGGCGGCAGGTAGTCAGGGGTGGGACCCGATGATGAGTCCGTGAGCAGCCACTTGCCTGCATCGATATCACGGTGGACCTCGCGGATCGGCGTGTGCATGGAATGCCCGGGGAAGTCATTTAACAGGGAAATACCGGTGACGACGGAAGCGAGCGCCGTGGGGATGCTGGGGTCGACGTTGTTACCGTAGTACTGCTCGCCATTGAGCGCGTATTCGTGAATCTCGGTGTGGAACGCCTCGGCGACTTGGGCGGCCGTGCCGTGGAACTCGATGAAAGTTTGACCCTTGTTGACTTGGTCGATAGAAAGACCGTGGCTTTGCAGCCAGCTGGTGAGGTAGTGCAGGTCGTTGGCGGAGGGGCCGTATAGGTTGCCGAATTCTTCCGGCTGCAGCCATTGATGAAAATGCGAGGAAGTGGGGTCCGTTTGCTCTTCCATGAACCGTTCAAGGGCAGCTTCCTGAAGTTCGCTGCGCTTCAGCACCATCTGCAGATGATTCATCGCAAAGGATGCAGCAACTGCGCCGCGGTCGGCCTCGGGCAGTGCATTCGGATGCGTATTGCCCCTCAGTGGCATCACATCGTTGTCATCGGGGGGAGTGAGAATCCGATCGGCTGCCACCGATCCCGCTTGACTCGCGACCCAGGGGCCAACAAGTCCAAGGAATGCAAACGCCAGGAGCAGACATGTTCGTTGTGTCATATGCATCGGACCCTTCCTTGATTCGAAAATTGTGTCAACCAATGCCGTACCGCGAGGTTCCGAACGCGCGGGCGTTCCCCATTTTTACCCCGTAACAATTAAGGCGTATTCGGCGTGCAAAACATATCAGCGGGGGGCAGACTTCAACGCGCTGGCGGAGGCCCGGACTACTGCTCATCGCCCCGCGGTGCGTGTTGGCGATGGCGCGCGGTGCAATGGACCTTCACCGGCACGCTGGCGCCGGAGGCACAGACCGCGGTCAAGGGAGCCTAATTCTCGCGAAGCGCCTCATTATCCTTCGAGTCGACAGCCCCGCCCGTTCCTGCTCGACGGCCGCACCCTGCTTATGTCAAATCCAGCGCTCGGGAGCAGCGGTGTGCGCCCGAGTTACCTGCCTAGTTAACCGACCTACGGAGCGCAGCTGACACAGGTAATATTGGTGAAATGACTGTACTTGGCCCTCGTTACCCTTTTGCATGACCGATTCGGCCGAACTGTCCAACACCGCGGTCTTGTTTGCCCGTTGGACAGAGGGAGACCATCAGGCTGTCGGCGAATTGGTCGCTCACCTGTACCGCGACATTCATGCCATCGCAGTGCGCGAGCTGCGCTCGGAGAGGCGTCTCACCATCCAGCCCACTGCCCTGGTACATGAAGTCTATCTGCGCATGGTGAGTCTGCGCGAGCTCAATTGGCAGAATCGGGCGCATTTTCTCGCGATGGCCGCGCGGGTCACGCGCCAGGCGCTGGTGGATGAGGCGCGTCGCAGTCGCGCCGATAAGCGGGATGGCGGGACGCCCGTGACGCTCAGTGACGAAAACCTGGGCGGGATAGACGTCGGATATGACGCGCTCGACGTTGATGCGATCTTGATTGAACTGCGCGGATTCGACGAGACCGCTGCGGAAGTGGTGTCACTGCGAATATTCGGCGGGCTGTCCATCGGGGAAGCCGCCGAAGTGCTGAGTCTTTCCGTCAGCACCACCAACCGACGGTGGGCGGCAGGCAAAGCCTGGCTTGCCCATGCGCTCGCGCCCAGAGCATGAATGACCCCTTGGATCGTGCTTTGGTCTATCGCGTGTTTTCGGAGGCCCTGGAGACGGAGGCCAGTGAGCGCAATGAGTTCATCGCCGCCTGCTGTTGTGGCTCGCCGGCCCTGGAGCAAATCGTTCGCAAACTGCTCGCAATTGCGGAAGCGGGCGATGCCACCGGAATTCTCGTAGCGGGCGCTTCCCCCTCCCTTCCGGATCGCATTGGACGCGAATATGGACGCTTCCGGCTGCTCGAGCTGCTCGGCGTGGGCGGCATGGGTGCGGTATATCGCGCAGAACGGACCGATGGCGTCCCGCAAACCGTTGCCATCAAGGTGCTGCGTGACAGCATTAGCGCGGCCAAGAGCAGCCACTTTGCGCGCGAAGCCAAGATTCTAGCCGGACTTGAACACCCGTCGATCGCGCGGCTTATCGATGTCGGGGTGCGCGACGGCGAAGCCTGGATTGCGATGGAATTCGTGCGTGGCCAGCAGCTTAATACCTACTGTGACGCTGCTAGTCTCGATATCCGCGCACGCGTGCGCTTGCTGCTCGCCGTGGCCGACGCCATCGCCACGGCGCATCGCCGGCTGATTGTCCATCGGGATATCAAACCTAGCAACGTACTGGTGAGCGACGACGGTCAGCCCAAACTCATCGACTTCGGTATCGCGTATGCATTGCAGGGATCCGGACCTGCTCGCGAGGCCACGGTTGATGTCAGCCGGCTGTTTTCCCCGCACTATGCGGCTCCCGAGCAAGTGAAGGGGGAGCCGGTGACCGTTGCCACCGATGTGTTTGGCCTCGGCGCACTAGCCTACCGTGTGCTCACCGGCTGCGAACCCTTCGCCCAGGCTACGAGCGCGGTGGGCTATTTGTTCGCGGTGACCCACAACGACGTCGAGGCCCCCAGCGAAGCCGCACGCGCATCGGGCCTGAATCCGTCCCAGATCCGCAAGCTCCAGGGTGATCTCGACTCGATACTCATGAAGGCGCTCGACCGTGACCCCGCCCGTCGTTACGTCGGCGTTGAGGCATTGCAGTACGATTTGCGGGCCTACCTCGATGGTCGGCCCGTCAAGGCTCGCGCGGCAACGTGGCCTTACCGTTTCGCCAAGTTTGCCCGGCGCCATGCCTGGGGACTCGGCGTCGCTTCGCTCGCAGTGCTGGGACTATGTGTCGCCGGTATGATTTACGGTTTGCAGGAGCGGCGCGTCTCGCAGGCGCTGGAAGCTGCGGCACGGCGCGGTACCTTTCTCGAGTCCATGTTGCAGTCCGCGGATCCGCGGCGCCACGGCAATCGCGAGATGACGGTCGCACAACTGCTCGATGCCTCGGTCAAGAATATGGGTGACTTGGCTGCCAAGGAGCCGCTGGCTGCGGCATCCATGTTGGGTCTGGTGGCGGAGACGGATTTAAATCTAGGACGCTTCGCACAAGGTCTCGAAGCGAACAGCCGCGAAATCAGAATCCTGCGCGCCCAGCGAAGCTCAAAATTGGAGCTGGCGGAGGCGCTGTCGCTGCGAGGCGAGCTGCTGATCAACTCCGCGGGCGATCGCGAAGCAGAAGTACCGCTGCGTGAAGCCCTCGCATTGGTCGAGCACCACTCCAATGCGGCGAAGCAGCTGGCGGCCGTGCTTGAAAGTCTGGCCAAGGCCGCCCAGAACCAAGGACGGGAAAGTGAAGCCGAGTCCCTTTATAGGCGGGAAATTGAGGCGAACAGGATCGCCGGCGAGGCGGTCGGCGGCACGGCGGGCTTTCCACTCGCCGGGCTCGGTACGATACGGTTCAATCAGGGTCGTTATGCGGAATCCACCGCCTACATCGCTGAGGCGCTCGAAATCGAGAAAAAATATTTCCCCCCCGATCATCCTGATCTGCTGGACGCCCAATACAACTACGCGGCGGCACTGGAATCCAATCACGAAGCGGCCAAAGCGGAGCCGATATTCCGTAGCCTGCTAGCGTCGTATCGGCGAATTCTCGGCCCTCAGCACTCGGATACATTCGGCGCCCAGGAGGGTCTCGCGCACGATTTGTTCACGCAACAACGCTATCAGGAAGCCGCCGACGAGGCGCTTCAGGCGGCGGCGGGATTGTCCGCTACCGTCGGTGAACAGAGCAGCTGGACAGATACTGCGTGGGGCGTGTACGGCATCTCGGCCTGCCTCTCGGGCCAGGGGGAAGAGGGTCTAGCGGCGCTACGCCGGGCAGTGGCATTGCGAACCAAACGGACCGGCGCGGCCAGCTGGACCACCATGAGTACCAACGTTCACCTGGGCGTTTGCCTGGTCAACCTACACCGCTACGACGAAGCCGAACCGCTCCTGCTCAAAGCCGTGGCGATCCTGGAAAACTCGCGCGACAAGAATCTAGAAAGAACCCTGACCGGCTATCGGGCCCTGCGGGACTTGTACGCCCAGACCGGCCGAGCGGACGAGTCCGCGATCTGGCAGAGGAAAATGTTACCCGGCCGTCCTTGATTTGTCTTTGACTGGCCGACCATGACACTCACTGCACCCCGCGGCGGTTGGCATTCGCGCCGATCGCGAGTGTGCGCTTTTGTACTGCGAAACCGATTGCCGGAGGGTCCTCCTAGCAGTGCCAACAGTCGGACTACTTTTTCTACCGACGACGCTCGGCCTCGCTTGGTAACAGCGCCTCGCGCAAGGCCAAGGCAGTGCTATCCCCGCATGTTCAGTCAGGGCCGCCTTGCCCTCACTTGAGCGCCGCCGCCAGGATGATTCGCGCTTTCTCCCAATCGCGCTGCACGGTGCGCTCCGTGATTTGCAAGGTATCGGCAATTTCTCGTTCGCTGTAGCCGCCGAAATAGCGCATCTCAGCCACCTGCGCCAGCCGCGGATCGGCTTTCTCCAATGTCGTGAGCGCCTCGTGCACCTCCAGGATCGTCTGCGCAGCGCCGGACGACGCCACGGCGTCCGCACCGTCGGCGTCTGCATCCCGCGCCGAGGGACTTCGCTTCAGGGCCATGTGCTCGCGCACGCCGTTCAAAATGACCGAGCGCATCACCTGGGAGGCATACGCGAAGAATGCTCGTCGATCCTGGGCGCGCAGCTCGCCGGCACGCGAGAAGCGCAGATACGACTCATGCACGAGACCGGTCGTGTCGAGCAGCGTGTTGCGTCCGCCGTGCCTCAGGCGCGCCTGCGCGAGACCATGCAGCTCTGCATAGGCGGCGGCAAACAAGGCGTCGCGCGCGTCATGGTCGCCGCCCTGTATTCGTCCGAGGAGATCGGTAAGTTGACCCATTGCAGGCCTGCTCCGGGTGATCCGGCGGGGCCAACCATAGCGAATCCAAACACCGTGGCTGATCCCGGCTGGATGCCGCTCGATGTCACCCCCGGCCATCCCGAGTATCCGGCCAATCATGGGTGCGTCACTGAAGCGCTGATGGACACGTTGAGCGCCTTCTTCGGGACCGATGAAGTTCCGTATAGCGTCAGCAGCACGGTGACGGGGACCACTCACAGCTTCGATAGCTTTGAGGATGTGGTCAAGGACGTCTACCATGCCCGGATATACGGCGGCATGCATTTTCGTCACTCGGTGAAAGAAGGCAACCGGCTGGGCCACTGGGTCGCCACCTACCTACTCGCGCACAAGTTCTGTCGCGTGGGTGAAGCGTGCCCGCGGGACGACGACTGACGCGGGTTGCGCGATCGGGCCGCCTGCGCCCACCGTATCCCTGCTCGGGGCTGCGCTCGACGGGGGCGGGCGCGCCTTTCGGTCCACCAGCAAGTACATGCCTAACGTCCAAGCGATCGCAGCCGTCCAGCCCGCAAGGATGTCAGAGGGATAGTGAACGCCCAAATAGACGCGTGAAATTCCGACGAGCAACACGAAGCCCAGGCTTAGGGCAATCACGGGAAATCGCCCGCGAGTAGGCCAGCACAATAGAACCATGGCCATGCCTAGCGTGCTGGAACCCATCGCATGGCCGCTTGGGAAACTATAGGTCGACTCAGGCGTCAGCGAAATCCACAGATCGGGACGCAGGCGTGCATAATGGTTTTTCGCCACGATGTTCAAAACTCCGGATCCGATCACCGCGATACCAAAGAATAGACCGTCGCGAAAGCGCCTGCGCACAACCAGAAAGATCAGCACCACAGCGTCTAGCGGCACGACGCCCCACAGATAGCCCACCCGGCTCACGAGCACGAAAAAGCGGTCCAGCGTCGGGGTTGCCCATGCATGCAAGGCATTCAGCAGCGGTGCATCGAACGGAAACACCGCTTTTTTATGAACTTCACCGACCAGAGACGAAAATCCCCAGAGCGGCAACAGCAGACAGACGAACCACAGCAGCATTCGCCAACCGTGCTCGCGAAGAAATCCGAGTCCATAGCCGATAGCATCGCCCACCGGGCGGGCAGCGGCGAGCGCAGTTGCAGGCACCGATTTGCTCACGATTGCCACATAGTGTTCAAGCTCCGATACGCGCTGGCTGCCTCATTACGCCCCTCCGAGCGGGTGGGTCACGACCCTACAACCCTGTCATAATCCGAGACAAAGGCAATACTTCGCCGCGATGCTCCCGGGCCGCGGACCGTAAGCCAAAGCGCCTCGCTTACCCAAGGACGGCGGAGCGCGTCTTTCTCAACCGTTTAATGGCCTAAAGGGCAGCCGGCGCCCGCCGATATCATGATGGATGAGCGCTCAAGCGGTCTAGAATCTACCAAACGGACGATCCAGAATGAATATCGCAACAAAGGCCATGGGCCTTTTTTTCTCTCCTCGCACATCGGCGCTCTCTCCGAAGAGGGCTGATGGACCGTCTGAATCGGACATCGCGCGCAGCCCGGACAACCCGCCCGAACCGGCGGTGACGGCAGCCGCAAAAAGGGACCTCGAGGCTGCGGAGCATGCTGCTCAGCTCGCGGTGATCACCAAATCCATGGCAGTTGCCGAATTCGAACTGGACGGGACATTGCGTCAGATAAACGACAAATTTCTCCTACTCCTCGGCTACGGATCTCGGGAAATGGTGGGGCAGAACCACGACAACTTGATCCATGCTTCGTATCGCGATTCGGCAGAGTACCGGGGCTTCTGGTCCGCACTCGCTCGGGGCGAGACGAGGACGGCAACCATCAAGTATCAAGCCCAGGGCGGAGGTCCTCTCTGGCTCAACTCGATCCACGCGCCCCTCCTCGATGAGGCGGGCAAGCCCTACAAGGTCGTGCAATATGCCACCGATGTGACGCAGCAGACGCTGATCGTGGAGCAACTGCAGGAGGCGGTCCATCAAACCCAGGACATAGTCAAGCAATCGATTGCCGGCGATCTGACCGTGCGGATCGCCGCCGGTTCGATGTCCGGCGAAATCGCTCAAATGGTCAATGACGTGAATGCCCTTCTCAATGCCCGGATGGTATTGGTCGGGCGGGTGAAATCTTTGACTGTGGAGGTACGAGCAGCATCCGAAGAAATTGCCAAAGGCAATGACACGCTCTCCCGGGTCACCGAAGGGCAGGCGGCCAGTCTCGAGGAAACCGCAGCTTCCCTGGAACAGATGACATCCACGGTCAAGATTACGGCGGACAATGCGGCGATGGCGAGCAGCCTCGCAGCGGCCGCACGCCAGCAGGCGGAAACTGGCGGGGGAGTGGTAACGGCAGCGGTCGCGGCGATGGAACAGATTCGCACGTCGTCGAACAAAATCGCCGACATCATCAGTGTCATCGATAGTATCGCCTTTCAGACGAATTTATTGGCGCTCAATGCGGCAGTGGAAGCGGCCCGGGCCGGCGATCAGGGCCGCGGATTTGCCGTCGTTGCCAGCGAAGTGCGCAGTCTGGCGGGTCGCAGCGCGACTGCGGCAAAGGAAATCAAGTCCCTCATCCAGGACAGCGTGAGCAAAGTACAAGACGGCGCCAAGCTGGTAGACGAGTCCGGCAAGACGCTCGCCGGCATCGTGACTTCCATCAAAAAGGTCAATGACATTGCGGCGGAAATCGCGGTGGCCACGCGCGAGCAATCTGCGGGTATTGAGCAGGTGAACAAGGCGGTGATGCAAATCGACGAGGCGACGCAGCAGAACGCAGCTCTCGTCGAAGAGACCGCTTCCGCAAGCCAGTCTATCGTCGATCAGATGCAAGCCTTACATACGATCGTGGTGAAATATAGAACCGAATCAGACAGCGTCCCGGTGGCTCGAACGAAGAACGTTGCCTGATTAAGCGCGGGCGCGGTGAGCCTTTGCCCGCGGATTTCCAGAGATCTGATGTAAATCGCAGCGCACAAAGCGCGATTGGAGATCAATCGCGCAAATTGTGGCCATGCACCCCTGACATTGACATGGTCGCGTTCACGGTACCGATGTTGCCCGGTCCATCGATGGTCGGACTTTCGAAGCGCCCTTGAAGTATGCTTTCTAGGTGTGGCGCGGATAGACCGGGGCAATCGGTTGACAACACGTGCTAAATGTCTTGGTCGGCAAGCGAGTCGGCGCGGCGTCAGCACCTGCATCGGGAGCATGGTGTTGCTGCTCGCCATGTGCAGCTCTCCTGCGATCAGCACTGCGGCCCCCCCCACTACCATTACCGTCTGGACGCATTCGGCGTTCACCGAGGAAGCTCCAGCACTCAAGGAGGCGACGGCATCCTTCAATCGTTCGCAGAGTGCCTACAAGATCGATCTGTATTCCTCGTTGAATTACAGAAACTTTGCAGACTGGGTGCACAGTACGGCGGTGTCCGGCACGCTGCCCTGCTTGTTGGAAATCGACGGCCCGTTCCTCGCCGCATTCGCCTGGCCGGGATATCTGCGTCCCCTGGATAAATTCGTCTCACGTCAAATGCGAAATGACCTGCTGTCTTCAATCATTGCGCAGGGCACTTATGACGGGCACCTGTACAGCCTGGGCCTGTACGAATCGGGGTTGGGACTGTGGGCCAACCGCCGCTACCTGGCTGCGGCTCATGTCCGCATCCCCACCGTTGCCCGCCCCTGGACGCTGGCCGAATTCGAGCAGGCCATGGACAAGCTCGCACGGCTCGACGGCGTGGACTACCCGCTCAATCTGGCCGTCTATACGGGCACAAGCGAGTTTTTTCCTTATGCTTATTCACCCATATTGCAGGGGTTCGGTGGCGACCTCATCGATCGCAGCACCTACCGTTCGGAGGGTGTGCTCGACGGACCGCAATCCGTGGCGGCGATGACGCGCTTCCAATATTGGTTCAAGCGAGGCTGGACCCGTGCGGTGTTCGACCGCAACGACGATTTCGAGCAAGGGAAGACGGCGTTGTCTTGGACCGGGCACTGGAAGTACATCGACTACCGCAAGGCCCTGGGCAATGACCTCATACTGCTGCCCTTGCCGAATTTTGGTCACGGGATCAAGACCGGCATGGGCTCCTATAGCTGGGGCATCACGAGGACCTGTGCAGACCCCAATGGCGCTTGGCGGTTTCTTTCCTTTCTAATGTCCGTCAAGGAAATCCTGCGCTTGACGAACATCACCGGCGCGCCGCCCGCGCGCAAGTCTGCGCTGGCGCAGTCACGGCTGTTTGGCCACCAAGGTCCACTGAGGATTTTCGCTGAGCAGCTCACCATCGGTGCCGGCGTGCCGCGCCCGGTGACGCCGGCCTACGGCACGATCAGCAAGGCTTTTTCCGAGGCCGTGAGCGTCATCATTGCCGGTCAGGACGTACAGACGGCGTTGAGCCGGGCCGCCGCCGCGATCGATAAGGGAATGGTTGACAATCACGGGTATCCGCAATGATGCATGAGATGGCTAGCATGCCAGCGTTGCAGAGGAAGGCCAACGGGTTCGGCATCAAGCAGAAGATACTGGCCGTACTGGTCGGAGTTCTGCTGCTCACCACCCTATTCGAGGCGATTCTCGCCTCCTATTACACCAACCGGCAGAACGAGCAAGCCGCCTTTGCCAGCCTCAGCAACCAACTGTTTAGCTGGCAGAGGGCATTGCAAGCCACGACCCAGCAACTCAGAGGTGTAGCGCTTGCCACCGTGGGCGACGCCGTCGTCCTCAATCAATTGACCGAGATCATGATGCTCGAGTCCAACGTCGAGGACCCGTTCAGAGCAGCGGACAACAGGGAACTGACGAGAACCCTCGGTTATCGCAAGACGGTGTCCCTCAGTCGCCTGCATCTTGCGTTGCAGACCGGCGGTTTCTCGAGCATTGCCGTGTATACCCGAGGCAAGCTGAGTCATTACGTCTCCCCGTCGGCAGCCGGTATGACGGTGACCAGGGCAAATGGCAGCCAGGTCTGGGTCACAGCGGCGGCGGCGGCCAACGGGAATCTTCCCCTTCAGACTTGGCCCGCCTGGAGTGAACATCCAATGCCACCCCTTGAAGGCGCCTCGGTGCCGGCGCCTTTGCAGCCGACCGTCTCTTTCGTCTTCCCAGAGCCGCAGGAAACGATCATCGAGATCGCCGTTCCCGTTCAGGGTTTCGTGGATGATTCGATGACCGACGCGGCACTCCACTCCGTTGTTCGCTTCTTCTCCCAGCTGAGGGTAGCGGGGATGGCGGAGAATAGCTCGAGCGGCACGTTGGTCAACAGCTTGCCCGGGAAACCACCGCAAATCTTTGCCGTCGTGGTGTTCCGCAAGCTGATCGATCGCACCAGCCTGGAACTACTTGCCAGAGAAACCGGCAATTTGCCGGAGCTGTTGTCGCCGAACGGTGCCCACCGACAACAGTTGGCCAACCTCGAGCTGGTTCCGCGGGACTTACTGGCCCAGGCTGGACTCTCGACCTCATCGCCCCGAGTCCTTCAGCGCACCGTGACGGCGGGGCAGAAATCCTTCTATGTTGCTCTGCTACCGTGGCAGTTCGAGAATCGGACGCGCTTGATCCTCGGTCTGGCGGCAGCACGGGACATCACCCTGCAGAACGTTCGGCAAACGGTCGCGGCAATTTTGCTGGTTGCCGGCGTTATCCTCCTGCTGAGCGTCACGGTGGGCATATGGTGGGTGAAAAGATTCATGGATCCGATAGTTCATCTGACGTCCGCCGTCCAGAAAATCTCCTTCAGAGACCGCTTGGGGGGCGAGGTACAACGCGGCGAGCGTTCGGCGCCGCCGACCCTGCCGGCCGTCGACATTCGAGCCCCCAATGAGGTTGGCGCCCTAACCCGGGCCTTCAATACCATGATCGCGAGGCTGGCCCGGCAGGAGGCGGATCTCATCTCCTCGAATGCGCGCATGGCGGCCATCCTCGACAATATTCCGGATCTGGCTTGGGTGAAGGATATCGAGGGCCGCTACATTGCGGCCAATCAAGTGCTTGCCCGGACCTTGGGGCTCGCTGATGCAGACGATCTCATCGGCAAGACAGATTTCGACATCTGGCCCAGCGAGATCGCGGAAGGCTATCGGCGCGCGGACACCGAGGTGATCGCGTCGGGCGAGCGCAAGCGGATTGAAGGGCTTCACCTGCGAGGAGATGGCAGCACATTCTCGGTCGAGACGATCAAGACAGCGTTGCGGGACCCGGAAGGCCGGATTATCGGGACGGTCGGGATCGCCCGCGACGCGACCGAGCGCATTGAGGCCGGGCGAGAACGGGAAGCGCGGCAGGTGGCCGAAGCGGCCAATCGAGCCAAGAGCGAATTCCTCGCCAACATGAGCCACGAGTTGCGTACGCCCCTCAATAGTATTCTGGGGTACGCCCAAATTCTGCTGCGCAGCAGGAACCTCGACCCGCGGTACACCAAGGGACTGAACGTCATACACCAAAGCGGCGAGCATCTGCTGATGCTCATCAACGACATTCTGGTTTCGGCAAAGATCGAGGCCGGCAAGCAGGAACTCAGCCCGAACATTTTCCCGCTCAATCACTGCCTTCTGGCCATCATCGAAATCATCCGCGTCAAGACGGAAGCAAAACAACTCAGACTGGTCTGCGAGCTTGCGCCGGATCTGCCGGAGGTGATTCGCGCTGACGAACGTGCCCTGCGCCAAGTATTGTTGAACCTTCTGGCCAACGCCGTGAAGTTCACCGACCGGGGGGAAGTGGGCCTGCATGTGAAGTTTCTGCTGCCGGCGCGTTTGTACTTTGAGGTCCGAGATACCGGCATCGGCATCGACGAGGACCACCTGAAGGCGATTTTCCAGCCTTTTTCGCAAGTGGGCAGCGCGGAGCAGCGTCTCGGCGGCACCGGCCTGGGGCTGGCGATCAGCCGTCAATTCGTGCGCCTGATGGGCAGCGATATTGAGGTCGAAAGCCGGGTAGGGCAGGGCAGTGTGTTCACATTTGCGATCGAGGTCCAAGTGGTGACCGGGCCGGCGGTATCGCTACCCATGGACCCTATCACGGGTTATGTCGGCGACCGGCGCAGAATCCTGGTAGCCGACGACGTCGTGGAGAATCGCGCCGTCCTGCGCGAAATGCTGGAGCCGCTTGGCTTTGAGATTTCCGAGGTGGGAGATGGCTGGGAGACGCTGGAGAAGGTGCGGTCGCAACGGCCGGACTTGATCCTGATGGATGTGTTCATGCCCAAGATGGATGGTCTCGAGGCGATTCGTCGGCTCCGCGGGAGGCCGGACGGTGCGGAACTACCGGTCATCACCATATCCGCCAGCGCATCTGGAAGTGATGAGGAGGCGGCCCTCGCAACCGGTGCGAATGGGTTTCTGCCCAAACCCATCGACCAGCACAAATTGCTCGCGCAAATCGGCCACCTCCTGGGAATTGATTGGATCAGAGCATCATCGGACGCCGGCAAGTCGCCGCTGGCCTCCGGCGGGCCTTTCGTCGTTCCGCCGCCGGCGGAGATGCAGATCCTGCACCATCTGGCGCTGCAAGGGAGCATGCGGGACATCGTGCAACGAGCCGAGCATCTGTGCAACCTCAATGAACTCTACCGCCCGTTCGCCGAGCATTTGAGTTCGCTCGCCCACCAATTCCAGTCGGGGGCCATTTTGCGATTCGTCGAACGGCACCTGGATTCCCATGAGTCGGGCGGGAAGTAGCACTGAAAAAAAGCCGATCCATCAGGCGGCGTCGGCCGCTCACCCACTAAGCGCTGTCGCCGCCGGCGGTCGGCAATCGGACCGAAAAAGTGCTGCCTCTGCCCGGCGCCGATTCGACGGTGACATCGCCTCGCATCAGGCGCGCGGCTTTGGCGACGATTGCGAGCCCCAAGCCGGTGCCCGGATACTCGTCTCGGCCATGCAGCCGCTGGAACACTTGGAAGATCTTTTGGTGATACTCGGGCTCGATGCCGATGCCATTGTCGGCAACCTGAATCACCACGTCCTTGCCTGCATGCCTCGCGGCGATCCTGATCTCCGGCGTGCCGCGCGCGCAGCGATAGGTCAAGGCGTTATCGACCAGATTATTGAGAATCTGGCCGACGAGCGTGGGATCCCCGAGCGGCGTCGCCAGCGGTTTCGTAATCTCGATTCGCGCGCCGGCGGCGGCGATACGCTCACCGAATTCTGCAGTGAGCTGCCCCAAAAGGAGTGCCAGTGGAACGGCCACTGCGCGCTCGGCGGCGTGCCCGGTCCGGGCATACAGCAGCAAATCTTCGATCAACCGTCCCATGCGCGCCCCTGCCGCAATGATCTTGTCGAGACACCGTCGACTCTCCTCCCCCATGCTCACCGACCGGTCCGCGCGCAGAATCTCAGCGAAGCCGCAAATGGCGCGCAGTGGCGCCCGGAGATCATGGGAAACGGAGTAGCTAAAGGCCTCGAGCTCCTGGTTGGCGGCCATGAGTTGCGCCGTCCTCTCGATCACTTTGTTCTCCGCCTGGGTGCGCTCGACGATTTCCATTTGCAGCCGTTCATTCTGTGAAGCGAGCTGCCTAGTCACAGCACGCAAGGAGAGATGAGCATTGGCGCGCGCCATCACTTCCTGGACTTGCAGCGGTTTGACGACGTAGTCGACGGCTCCCACCGCAAACGCCCGCAGCTTATCTTCGGTGCCCGTCAACGATGTCATGAAAATCACCGGAATGTCGCGCGTAGATCCTCGAGATTTCAAGATCCGGCAAACGTCGAAGCCGTTGAGGCCCGGCATGATTGCATCGAGCAAAATGAGATCGGGTTGCACGAGGGCTGCGCGCTGCAGAGCCTCATTGCCGTCTTGTGCGACCAGCATGCGGAAACCTTGGGTCTCCATGTATTCTACGACCAGCGCCAAGTTAGCCGGTGTGTCGTCGACGATGAGAATAGTCGACGTGGTACCGCGGGAGTGGGCTGCGCTCATGCATCGTCACCCAGCGCGCCGGTCACCTCCAGCATCAGGATCTTCAGGTCAGGCTGAGCGTTCATTGGGTTCTCGTCGGGTGAGCGCAAAGGGTCCGGCGCGCAGCATCGCCTCAATCGCTTCCGCCGGGACGGCGGGACTGTGCAGATAGCCTTGTGATTGCTCACAACCCAGTGTAGCGAGAATTTCCAGCTGGTTCGGGGTCTCGACGCCCTCACCGACGGCTTCCAGATCATGGGAGTGGGCTAGCGCTATGATTGTCGCGACGATCGAGTGGGTCGCGCGATCTGGTGTCAGGCGCCGGACGAATGAGCAATCGATCTTCAGAATGTCGACCGGCAAATCGGAGAGCCGGCTGAGGGAGGAATAGCCCATTCCGAAGTCGTCGATGGCGACGCGGACGCCCTCGGCGCGAAGCTGCTGCAGCGTCTTGGTAATGGATGTCAAATCCTGCAAAAGCTCCCCTTCGGTGATTTCGATGTCGAGATCGACTCCGGTACGGTCGCGTGTTCCGGCAATGTCGAAAAAGCGCGCTGCGAACCCGGGCTGACTCAGTTCCGTCGTCGACACGTTGATGGCAACGCGCACGGGAGGCAGGTTGAGTCGTCGCCAGCGGCGGCAATCCTCAGCGGCCTGGCGCAAGACCCACTCGCCGACCTTGAGAATCAGTCCGGTGGATTCCAGAACGGGAAGAAAGCCGCCCGGAGCAATGAGTCCGCGCTCCGGATCACGCCAACGTAGGAGCGCCTCGACCCCGACGATACGACCCTCCCGCCGATGAACCTGCGGCTGGTAGTGGAGTTCGAACTCGCGCCGGTCGAACGCGCGGCGAAGGCGGTATTCGAGGGCAAGACGCGCCGCGATTCCGGAACTCATTTCCTCGCGGTAATAGCGAAAGCGGCAGCCGCCGTTGCTGCGAGCCGCGTGCAGGGCCGCCTCCGCATTCTGCACCAACGTTTCCGCCGTGGTCCCGTCGTTTGGAAACCGCGCAAGTCCGCATTTGACTGGAGCCGGAATTTCCCGTCCTCTGACGGTGAGTGGGTGGGCAAACGCATCCCGAATCTGATCTTGCGGCGCCGGCCCGTGCGGATCGTCGGGGATGATGACGGCGAACGCACCGCCGCCGAGGTGAGCCACACGCTCGCTGCCGTCGAAGCGCCGCCGCAGAAGGTCTGCCACGCACTGCAGAAGCAGATCGCCCGTGTAGCGCCCGTACGAATCATTGACCAGAGTGAGGCATTGCACGTTGAAGGCCGCCACCACGAACCCAGCGGCAGGATTCGGCGGTGTGCCGAGCAGCCGCGCGAGCCGCTCGCAAAAAAGCGTGCGGTTGGCTAAATCGGTGAGCGGATCAAAATAGGAAAGGTAACGAAGCGCGCTGTCCTGGTGATGGTACTGCAGCGCAAAGGACAGGTTGGCGACCATCTCCTGAAGCAGGTTGATCTCTTCTCCTCCAATAGTTCCTTGCTCCGTTGACGCCACCGTGAAGGCACCGACGGCCGTGTTATCGACGAGCAATGGAAAGGAGGCGAGGCAGAGAGTCTTCGCCGTTGTGATCCGTTCGCCATCCGAGATCGGCCCGGCGTAGTTTTCCGCATCGTCGAATGCGATCATATTGCCCGTTCGCAGGACCCGACCGGTCACACTACAGTCATCCGCCGCGTTGCTCGTGACACGAAAGCGCACGGCATTGCGGCTTTCCGCACCAATTCCTGCCCAAGCGACGGGCCGGGCAACGCACTTGCCGGGGTCCATCAGCGCGACGAACGAATAGGCGTAGTGGCCGACTTGATATGCAATGCGGCAAGCTTCTTCGAGCAGTGCCCGCTGCTCGCAGATGCGAACGACGGCGGTGTTGATTCCCGAGAGCATTTGCAGGACGCGCGTAAGGCGCCGAATCCGCTGTTCAGCGTCCTGCCGTTCCCGACCCGTGGCGGCCTCGCGCAGCGCCCGCTGCACCGCCGGGGGGAGCCGCGCCAACCGGTCCTTGAGTACGTAGTCGCTTGCCCCGGCGATCAGAAATTCGACCGCGGCCTCGTCACCCAGCGCGCCGGTCACCATGATCACCGGCAGCAGCGGGTCCTTCTGGCGTACGATCAGCAGGGCGCTGCGCCCGTCGAATGCCGGGAGCTTGGAATCGGCGAGAATCAAATCCGGCGCGAACTGCTCAAGCGCCTCAATGAACGCGGACCGGGTCTGCACACGCCGTGCGACGAATGCGAGTCCGGCCTTGTGCAGCTCGCGCTGCAGCACTTCCGCTTCTTCCGCAACGTCTTCCAACATCAGGATCTTCGTCTCCGTTCGCATTGGCGCGTCATCTGGCAGGGGGTGGCTTATTGATCAGCAACCAATACAGGCCCATCTGTGCCACCACATTGGCGAATTCCTCGAAGCGCACAGGCTTGCTCACATAGCTGTTCACACCCAGGTCATACGACCGCACGATATCCTTGTCTTGGGTCGATGAGCTCAATACCACGACGGGGAGACTCCGGGTCCGGGGGTTTGACTTGATTTCACGCAGTACCTCCAGGCCTCCGACCTTGGGAAGGTTCAGATCGAGCAGCACCAGTCGCGGCATTTGGGCAGGATCGCGACCCGCATAGGCGCCCCGGCCGAAAATAAAATCCAATCCCAGCGCCCCATTCCTCAGCCAGACGAGCGGGTTCGCCAGGTTTTTCTCCTTGAATACCCGCATCGTCAGTTCCGCGTCCTCGGCGCTGTCTTCGATGAGGAGAATCGCGTCGCCGGGTTCCGCTTTGGACATCATGGACCGCAAACGTTCATGCGCTTGCGCACATTCGGCACTGAAAAATAGAAGGTCGCGCCATCGCCCGGCGAGCCCTCTGCCCAGACACGTCCACCGTGCTTTTTGATGATGCGCTTGACGATGCCGAGGCCGATGCCCGAACCCTCGAACTCGTCCGCGTCATGCAGCCGCTGAAAAATACCGAACAGTCTGTGTCCGTACTCCGACTCGAAGCCCACTCCGTTATCCTTCACCGAGCAGACGAGCTCGTTGCCGGCCAGGTGTGCGTTTATTTGGATCTGCGCCAATTCGCGCGAACGCGTGAACTTGATGGCGTTGGAAAGCAGGTTCATCAGCACCTGGCGAATGACGGCTCGATCGCCGCAGACGTGCGGAATTTCGTGCATCTGTATTTTCACCCGCCGGTTGGCGAGGGAGGGCGCAAGCTCATCCAGCACGTTGCTCACGAGAGCCTCGAGGTCGATGTCGGCCAGAACGAGATTGCGGCGCCCGGCACGCACGAAGGCGAGGAGACCCTCGATGAGAGTGGCCATCCTCGCCGTGTTCTTGCGCACAACGCCGATGAGTCTGCGGCCTTCATCGTCGAGTCGGTGGCCGTACTCCTCATGCAGGATACGGGAAAAATTATCGATTGCTCGCAACGGCGAGCGCAGGTCGTGCGAGACAGAGTCACTGAAGCTCTCCAGATCCGCGACCGCCTCTTCCTGTTGCTGGGTACGGTCGACCACCAGTTCCCTCAATTGAGCATTGAGCGTGCGCACTTCATGCTCTGCACGGATGCGTGCCGAGATGTCGTGGAGCGTGGTGATCACGGCATGTGGCCGCGATTCGCCGGGAGGTACCAGCGGCTGCGAATTGATCGAGATCCAGATGCGTGTTCCGTCGGGCTTGCGTACGCCCATCACGACGTTGGATTGCGGCTCGCCCGTGCACAAGGTCACCATCGACGGGTAGTGCTCCCGCGGAAACGGCGTCCCGTCCTCGTGGACCGCCTGCCAGTCCGCCGCGTCGAAGGTTATGCCCGTCACGTGTTCGCCCGAGAGGCCCAACATCCGCGCCGCCGCGGGATTGACGGCCGTGACCTCGCCTGAGGTCGACCGGCAGATCACGCCGTCCGCCATCGTCATGAACACGCTGAAGTACAGCATGAGGTGTTGCGCCGCCGCCGTTCCGTGGTCCACGGCATTGGCATCGATCCCGTCATGATTTGGATCACTCACGAGGAGACTCTGGATCGCGGCGCGCAATCCCTTCCCCTGTGTGGGGGCGGCGGCGAACGTGCAAGTCGGCGCACATGGGTGGGCGGCCTATCCCTCGCCTAAAATCGGGGTTCGATTTCATGCGTATTCGGTTACTCGGCGCGTAGAGTAAGGTACGCCTGCTCGGACGGTGGAGCAAATGTGGCGCAACATCGCAGCGCAACACATCGATCACTGCGCCTGACGATCCCGGCCTACAATATTCTCAATCCTGCGACGTCTACCAGTGGATGGAGTTATGGACGGTCTATCCAGAGATGGTTGACGAAAACATTGAGATCACCGAAACGGTCCTGCGAGAACGTTCGCGGCTGATGAATTTCATTCGTCAGCGCGTAAGCGATCGAATGGACGCAGAGGATATCTTACAGGACGTCCTTTCTTCCTTGGTCGAAGCCTTTCGCCTTCCAACTGCCATTGAGCATGTCAGCGCATGGCTGTACCAAGTCGCCCGTAACCGCATCGTTGATCGGTTCAGACGCAGGAAAGAAGAGAGGCTCGACGAAACCGGCGGAGAAGATGGAGAGCGCTCCATTCGGCTAGATCTCGAGTTGCCGGCCTCAGACGGAGATCCCGAGGCAGACTACGCAAGAGCCGCGATACTTCAAGTGCTGCAAACCGCGCTCGAGGAGTTGCCGGATAGTCAGCGCGAGGTCTTTATTGCGCACGAACTGGAGGGTAAGAGTTTCAAGCAGTTAGTTGTTGAAACCGGTATCAGCATGAATACATTGCTGTCTCGAAAGCGTTATGCGGTTATTTATCTGCGCTCTCGGCTGGCTGCCGCATATGACGAATTCGATATTTGAAGGAGTAAGGACATGAAGTTTCGGGCAAGACTCTTGGGCAAGGCCGCACTGTTGCTTGCGGTGGTAGCCATATTGGGGTGGGTCGTCATGGAACTGTGGAACAACGTCGCCACAAGCGCCATTGCCGGCGCGCATCCCCTGGACTATTTCCATTCGCTCGGCCTCTTGGTCCTGAGCCGCATCCTATTCGGCGGCTTTCGCGGACATGCGGGCGGGCATCGCCATGGACAACGGGCGAGGTGGAAAGCGATGACGCCGCAGGAACGGCAAGCTTTCAGGCAGCGGCTGCACAATAAATCCTCGAGCGTGCACGAATGAATATCACCACAGTGAGGCCGGCGACATGCCGACAGGCGCCGGGAATCATCGCTCCCATCGTGAATCTCAAGCGCTGCGAGGGCAAGGGAGACTGCGCTCAGGTTTGCCCGGAGAATGTATTTGAACTCAGACGAATCGACGAGGCGGATTTCCGGAGCCTTAGCCTGTTGCATCGATTCAAGTTGCGCGTGCATGGCATGAAGGTGGCCTATACGCCCAATGCGGATGCATGCCGCGGATGCAGCTTGTGCGTCAGCGCGTGCCCGGAGCAGGCCATCACGCTCCGTCGATCAGGCACTACCGTGTGAGTGACAGCTTTCTCCCCAAAATCGATGGGTTGACTTCCGTCACGCGAGCCCATCCAATCAGGGTAAACTGCCGCAGCAGCGGCTGATTAGGAGCGCGGCGATGAGTGTGGCCTTCGTTCGGGAAAAAACACGAATTAGCGTAGATCGTTACCAAAAGATGGTTGCGGCCGGCGTACTCACGGAACGTGACCGTATTGAGCTGATCGACGGAGAAATGATCGACATGGCACCGATCGGCCCGAAACACGCAGCCCTCA
>JALYHU010000124.1 GCA_030776345.1 Pseudomonadota bacterium
CTACATCGTATGCGTGGGCTTGTCGCCGCCGAGGGCGCCTGCCAGATAATTTTCGATCTTCTTTTGGGTATTGCCGCGGTCTTGGTCGCTGAATTGCACGCCGATGCCGGCGGTACGCTTGCCTTGGGCTCCCTTGGGGGTCATCCAAATGACGCGGCCGGCAACCGGCAGTTTTTCCTCTTCGCCCATGAGATTGAGAAGCATGAAGACTTCATCGCCCAAGCGGTAGTTGCTGTTCGTCGGAATGAACAGACCGCCGTTTTTCACGAACGGCATGTAAGCGAGGTACAGCGCGCTCTTGTCCTTGATCGTGAGGGTCAGCAACCCGGGTTTGTTACTTGGACTTCGCAATTCTACCATTCCCAAATAGCCTATTTCGCCAGGGCGGTTCGACCGCCGAGCAGTAAGGCTTCCAACGCCAACTGTTGATTGATGCCCGTCGACGCCAGACGTCGCAGATCGCGCGCTGCGTCCAACAGTTCGAATAAGGCCCTCATCTTGGGCTTAAGTAAAGCGGCAGGCAAGCGGACCCGTTCCGCACTTTGATTCGAATTCGCGGAGCCCAGGTAGGCATGTACGCGTCGTGTGATCCAGTTCTCAAGCCAGGTGATGCGCAGGGGAAGATTCGACTTGACCCAGTGATCGGCCAACAAGGTCACATCGACGGACCCGGCCGCGATGGCGCTGATATCCTCCTGCATCTCCTTTTCCAGCGCGCCTATCCCCGCCTCGTTGAGTTCCAAGGCCAGCAGCGGCGCTCCTCCGGCGAGCGCCAGAGCGGCTTGCCAATCCTGATCGGGGCGCCCGTGCGCTCTCAGCCAAGCTACCGCCGCATCGTTGGGAGGCGCCCTGAGAACGAGGCGCAGGCACCGGCTGGCAATGGTCGCCGGCAGTCGATGGGTTGGCCGCGCGATCAGCATCAGCATGGTGTCGGCCGATGGCTCCTCGAGGGTCTTCAAGAACGCGTTGGCGCTGTTGGTGTTGAGGGTCTCGGCGCCCTCGATAATGGCCACCTTGTAGCCGCCGCGGTAGCTCTTCAAGGTCAGCGAACCGATCAGTTCGCGAACCTGGTCGACCTTGATTTGCTTCGCATCCTCTTCCAATCGAACCACCGCATAATCCGGATGGCTGTCCGAGCGCAGCAGCGAGCACGCCGCGCAAACTCCGCAGGGACGCTCCGCCTTGGAATCGCACAGCGCGAGGGCGGCCATCCAATTTGCGAGATATTCTGCCCCCAGACCCGGGGTGCTCAGCAGCAGCGAGGAATGCGGCAACCGCTGTGCGAGCATCGAGTCTCGCAGCCGCTGCTGAGAGTCTCTGAGCCAGGGCAGCGAATCGGCGCTCAGGAAGTCCACGATTTGGACTCCAACACGTCGATGATGCGCGCCGTGACCTCATCCACCGGCGCCGCGGCATCGATGACGGCGATCCGATCGGGCTCGGCACGGGCTCGCAGCAAATATCCCTCGCGCACGCGCTCGAAGAACTCCGCGCGCTCGCGCTCGAAGCGATCGCGTATTTTGCCCGCGTCGCGCCTACGCGACCGCGCCAACCCCACATCGACGGGGACATCGAGCAGCAAGGTCAGATCCGGACGACGCGCACCCTGGACCAGGTTCTCCAAATAGCGTATCTGGTCCTGGCTCATGCCGCGGCCGGCTCCTTGATAGGCATAGGTGGCGTCGGTGAATCGATCGCAAACCACCCAGCGAGCGGCGCTCAAGTTCGGCTCGATGTGGTTGGCCAGATGCACGGAGCGCGCCGCGAACATGAGCAAGAGTTCGGCCGCGGGCGGCAGCCCCTCTGCGCGCTGGCTCAACACGAGATCGCGAATTTTCTCCGCCAGTGGCGTACCGCCGGGCTCGCGCGTGACCACATGCGCGATGCCCCGTTCGGTGAGGATTTTCGAGATGCGCTCGACCTGGGTGGTTTTGCCGACACCCTCGATGCCTTCGATGGTCAAGAAGCGGGCCGTCATCGCGCCGGCTCTGCTGCCGCCCGTTGACGCAGCCGCGCGAGGTATTGCGCCACCGCGGCATTGTGCTGCTCGAGCGTCGCCGAAAATACATGACTGCCGTCGCCCTTTGCGGATGCGACGAAGTACAGCGCGTCGGTCTTGTCGGGATGCGCGGTGGCCTCGATGGCGGCGGCTCCCGGCAACGCGATGGCCGTGGGCGGCAAACCCGGCCGGGTATAGGTGTTGTACGGAGTGTCCGTATGCAAGTCGACGGTATGCAAGTCGCCGTCATACGACTCGCCCAAGCCATAGATGATGGTGGGGTCCGCCTGCAGGCGCATGCCGATGCTCAGGCGGTGCAGATACAGGCCCGCAATTTTCGGCAGTTCCTCCGGCAACCCGCTCTCCTTCTCGACGATGGATGCCATTATCAACAGTTCGTCGGCGCTGTGCAGGGGGATGGTCATGTCGCGGTTCATCCAAGCGGCATTGAGGACCTTGGCCAGTGCGGCATGCGCCTGGCGCAGCAGATCGAGGTCGGTGGCGCCGCTCGGGAACCGGTACGTCTCGGGCAGAAACTGTCCCTCGGCATCCAGGCCCGGGAATCCCAGCGTGGCCATCAGGTCGGTGGGCTTTCCGGGCGGCAGCGTCGAAACGATGTCGGGATTGCGCCGCATGGCGCTCAGCATATCCTGCACCCGCCAACCATCGACCACGGTGAGCGAGTGCAGCAGCACCTGACCGCTCACCATCTTCTCGAGCAGTTGCCGCGGCGTAGTCCCGGGCTCGATTTCGTATTCGCCGGCCTTGATGGCCGCGGCCAGTCGCTTGCCTCGCGCATACAGCACCCAGACGCGAGGCCACGCCACCACACCCTGTGCCGCCAGATCGGCGGCCACGTGGGCGAACCGCGCGCCGGCGGCAACCTTGAACCGCAGCGGCGCGGCAACGTTCAGAGGTTCGTCCAGACTGCGCCATCCCGTCCAGATCTGGATTGCCGCTGCCGCCGACAGCAGTAACACGATGAGGGGCCAGAGGCGGCGCGCGGCGCGGTTCACTGCATCTCCAACGCGCAGCGCAGCCGGCTCGCGGTGTCCCATTCCACGAAGCGAATCCGCAGCCGGCCGTTTTGAATGGCGGCCAGCGGCACGATGCCGGCCACTGCGTTGGTCATGAACGCCTCATCCGCCGTGCTCAAGTCCTCCCAGCGAATGCGCTCCTCACGGGCGCGAAGCTGCAAGGCGGATGCCTGTTCCAGTACCCAGCGGCGCATCACACCGGCGACGCCGCAGCGATCCAGCTTGGGAGTGAGCAACGACGAGCCGCGCCGTACGAAGATGTTCGACATGGTGCCGCAGACGATATTGTCCTCGGTGTCTCGCATCAATCCTTCCCAGACGCGCGCATCGTTCCATTCGGCGCGGGCCAGCACCGACTCGAGACGGTTCAGTGTCTTCAGGCCGGCCAGAGTTTCGTTGACACCGAGGCGCATTGCGCACATGCGCACGCGCACCGGTGCATCGGCCGTGCCGGTTGCCTGTCGCAACAACGGGTGCAGCGAGATCACGCGGGTGCAGCGCTCCCGGCCGCTCGGCCGATAGCCCCGTGCGCCGACACCGCGCGTAACGATCAATTTCAGCACGGCCTCGGGCCGCCGCGCCGCGACTCGAACCAGCTCATTGCGCAACCGCTGCGGGTGCGGCGCGACGATCGCGAGCCGGCGGCAAGCGTCCCGCAGCCTCTCCAAGTGATAATCGAGCAAACGAACGGCACCGCGCCGCACCCGCATGGTTTCGAACACGCCGTCCCCGTACTGCAAGCCTCGATCGCGATGGTCGATCATGGCGCCGGCACGACCGTCGATCCATGAATTCAAGGGCCGGCTTCCAAAGCGCGCAGCATGCCCTCCGCCTTGGCTCGCGTCTCGGCGAGCTCCTGCACCGGGATGGAATCGGCCACGATGCCCGCACCGGCTCGAAACCTGAGCGCTACGGCGCCCGGCGCTGCGGCGCCCAATGCGCCGGCATCCGCGGTCAACGTGCGGATCAGAATATTCAGATCGCAGCTGCCGTCGCGATTCAAATACCCGACCGAACCCGTATAGGCGCCGCGTCCGGTGCCCTCCAGTGCCGCAATGATCTGCATGCACCGCACCTTCGGACAACCGGTGATGGTCCCGCCGGGAAACAAGGCGCGAATGACTCCGACCGGAGAGATGCCGTCGCGAAGCCGCCCGCTCACGTTCGATACGAGGTGATGCACGTGAGCATAGGTTTCCAACCCCATGTACTCATCGACCCGAACCGAACCACCGACGCAGACGCGGCCGAGGTCGTTGCGCTCCAGGTCGATCAACATCACGTGCTCGGCGCGCTCCTTTTCATTGTTCAGCAGCGACTCCACCAATGCCGCGTCCATGGCGGGCGAGGTGCCGCGCGGCCTCGTGCCGGCGATGGGTCGGGTCGATACGCAGCCGCCGCGTATCGAGAGCAGCCGCTCCGGCGACGAACTCATCACGGAAAAATTACCATAGCGCATCATGGCCGCAAACGGGCTGGGATTGGTAGAGCGCAAGCGTTCATAAATGGCTACCGGATCGACCGGTGCGGTCGAAGCCACTCGCCACTCGCGCGACAGATTGGCCTGGTA
>JALYHU010000125.1 GCA_030776345.1 Pseudomonadota bacterium
AATCATTGCGTGAGGCGACCGTCGTAACGGTCGCGGGAGTTTTCCGATGATTCATTCTATCAACCGTCCAATCGTGGCGGCCTTTTGCCTTTCGATTGCGCCAGTATCGACCTGGGCATGTGCCACCCGTCAATTCGGATGCCGCCATGGGCTATTCGGCGACCACGGGCTGGCGCGTCAACCTTGAATACACTTATATCGATCAAGACCAACTGCGCATCGGCACTCGCACGGCGACCCCAGCCGAGGTCGTCAACAATCCCTCCAATCCTGCGTTGGGGGGCGGGGAAATCGAAAAAGGCACGATCAACCGCTACCTCACCTTAGGAATCAACTACCGGCCGAGTGCGGATTGGAATGTCAATCTGCTGGTCCCCTATGTGGTGCGCACCCACACCACGTACGGCACGCAGCTGCAGCCCTATACGCCCGCCGAAACGGCACCGGACCAGATCAGCGGCGCGCGCGTCGACAATCTCGGCGATGTCAAACTGCTCGGCAACTACCAGGGATTGCTCCCGACGCATAACTTGGGGCTGCAACTGGGTGTGAAGCTGCCGACCGGCCAATATGGGACGAAGGTCGATTTCTATAACGGCCCGAATGCCGGCAGTCCGCTCGATGCGAGCTTGCAAGCCGGCACCGGCAGCACCGATGTCATCGTCGGGGCCTACTACTATCAAGCGGTGAGCCAGAATTTCGACATCTTCACGAACGTGCAATTCCAGTCCGCCGTCGCGCACAAGCAAAACCAGCCGGGCAATGACTTCCGCCCCGGTAATTTGGAGACCTTCAGCGTGGGCGTGCGCTACGAGGCGCATCCGACTTGGATACCGCAGCTACAGTTAAATGTGCTACACCGCAGCCCTGACCAGGGCGCCTTGGCTGACACGACCGACACCGTGGGCACGGTCGCCTACATCAGCCCCGGTCTCACGGTGCAGGTGACGCACGGTCTCCACGCCTACGGCGTGGTGCAAGTGCCGATCTACAGCAATCTCGATGGGTACCAATTGTTCCCGCATTACACGGCGACGGCGGGAATGAGTTATGCATTTTGATTCAGATGCCGCTCACCCTCGCGCTGCAACGGATGGCGTGACGGTTGAATCAACGACACGGCGCGCGCTACTGAAAGGTGCGGCCGCATTGAGTCTGACGGGACTCAATGCGGTATTCGCACCGGTGGCATCGGCCAATGCACTACGCGTCGGTGAGCCCGCGCCGCCCGCGACGCTCGTCGCGCTCGATGGTCAACGCATTTCGACCTCGGAGCTGCTCGGTCACGTCGTGATCCTTACCTTTTGGGCTACTTGGTGTGGCCCGTGCCGCGAAGAACTGCCGCTGCTTTCCGCTTACGCGGCTCAGCATGCGGCCGAAGGCCTTGACGTGTTGGGGTTCACGCTCGATTCCCCGGACGAGTTGCGCAAGGTGCAGCCCGCGGCGCAGTCCTTGAACTTCCCCGTGGGGTTTCTCGCCAATTCGAGTCTGCCGGGATACGGGCGTATTTGGCGTATTCCAGTCAATTTTACGATCAACCGTCAGGGCGAGCTGATCGAGAACGGCTGGAAAGAGAAAAACTCGACCTGGACGATCGAGCGTTTGGAGCGCATCGTCACACCACTGCTCAACAAGTCGGGTTGATAAAAGTTGCGTGCATTGAGGGCGAGAGACCAACCGGTTAAAGTTGGTCTCTCGACACATTTTCAAGTCACGGCGCTATAAGGATTTCGACAAGCCGAAGAATAATCCTCGTCGCGGACCATACTGCGGCGCGCCCACGCCGACGCCGGTGCCGTTACGAATCTGGTATTCCTTGTCGAAAGCGTTGATGAGATCCACGCGCGCGGTCAGCGTGCCCCATCCGTCCAAGTGGAAAATATGGTTTACGCCGAGATTCACTTGCGTGTAGTAGGGCAAGTGATCGCCGTTCGGAATCGACGTGCCATCCGGCAAGTCCAAACTGGCGCGCAGCCCCGAACCTTCTAGGACATCGGCACTGAAGGTCGTATGGTTCCAGAGATACGAGACACCGCCCGAGGCGGTGAATTGCTGCTCATGGTCCAAATGAATGTAGTGCGAGGCCACATAGGCAAGATCGTCTGGCGAGAAATTGAACTGCGCCGAATTGAAATTCTTCCCCTTGGCGCTTTGGTAGGCGAGATTCAAATAGGTGTTGAAACCCTCCAGGGTGAAATTGGCGGTGATCTCAGCGCCATACTGTTTGCCGTAGGTGTAGTTGAAGGGCGTTAAAATAATGGGCGCCCCAAACTGGCCCTCATCGATCAAGTTGTGCGATTGCTTGTAATAGGTGTCGAGCCCCACGGTGAATTGCTGCGTGATTTTCTGCTGCACACCGACATCGTAATAATTGGCCTGTTCGGCCTTGGGCGAATCGGCCAGAGTGACGGCCGGCGCGTTGGTGGTGTTCGCAAACTTAGCCACGGTCTCGTTGCCCACCAGTTCGAAGGGCGGTGGCGACAAATACCGGGAATAGCCAATATGCAATGTGGTGTCTTCCAACGCCTGCCACACGGCATTGAAGCGCGGGCTCACCTGATGCGCCGCCGTATAGGCGGTGAATTTATCGAAGCGCAGTCCGTAGTTGAAGGTGAGCGTAGGAATGACCTTCCACTCATCCTGCAGGTACAGACTCTCGATCCACTCGGTCTTGGCGCCATTGTCGATGATGACGGTCGGTACATCACTGGTTTGAATTCCGGTCGTCGGATCAAGGGCAATCACCTCGGAGGTCGTAAGGCTCTTGGACCGATCGCTTTGCACAAAAAGACCGCCGCGCAGGGTGTGCGCATCGGTCAATCGGTAGGCGGCATCCGATTGCAGTGCATAGGCAACATTCTGCTTGTACGCATCTTGCGCCACGCCGTTGAACAGCAGATCCCCGAGCGGGTCGGGGCTGAAGGTCAGGCTCGAGTAGCGAGCGGTCGCGGAGGTCTGCACGTCCAATGCGCCCTGCGAGTGCTGCCAGCTCACGATCGCGAAGTGATTGATCTCGCGTTGGTTCTCATTAAGCGCTTCGCTCGGATAGGTGGTTTGGCCATTGACGGTGAGCGGAGTGCCGTCACCATTGGTGAGGCCCGGCGTCTGTCCGGCTCGTTGTGGAATTTGAAAATTGCCGGTGGAGGTGCTTAAGACTGCACTCAAGCGATTGGCATCATCGAGGATGTACTCGAAGTAGCCAAAGCCATGATATTGCTTGGTATGGTCATGGATGGGATTACTGCTGCCGTCCGGGGACTCAATCCCTAAGTCGTCGCGCAGAAAATCGCCCGACACAAAGTAATTCAATCGTCCGGCGCTGCCGCCGTAATTGAAGCTCGGCTCGACGGTGCCATGGCTGCCGCCGTAGATGGATACCGATCCACCCGGATCAATCACGCCGCTCTTGGTCTTCAAATCAATGATACCCGCGGTGCGCAGCCCGTACTCGGCTGGCAGCGCGCCGGTCACCAAAGTCAGGGAGGAAATCAGCCGCGGGTCCAGCGATTGACCAAAGACGCTGATGCCCTCTGGCAGGATGATGCCGTTCAGGCGATATTGAAGGCCGTTATGCTCACCACGCACGTGAAATTGCCCAAACGAGTCCTGGGCGACATCCGGCGCCTGCATAATCACCTGATTGAGCAATTGATTGTCGCCGCCCGGTTGAGCCGCAATGGCCGCCTCGTTAATCGTATAGATCGATGCGCCGGTCTGGGTTTGAATGCCGTTGCGCGCTTCGTTCAAGCGCTGCGCGATCACCACGACTTCGTCTAGGGCGCCTGGCGCATTCGTAGTGCTAGTGTCGGCGGGTTCTGCCACCGCGAAGGAACTGACAACGATGAAACTTAAAGCCGCAGCAGCGCTCGGCGCCGCGGCCAAACTTGAAAATCTGAACATGAAAAGAACTCCGCAAAAAGCTGAATGGGAAGCAATCGCTGCCCGATGACTCAGGGCAACTTACTGCTCAAAACAAAACTTCAGCTCAAGGACGGAGGACCGCGGCTACGCGGATGGGGAACAGCGGCTTCGATCGCGGCAATTTCCAGCTCTGTGCTGAGCTGGGCGGCGATACGGACGAGAAAAGGAATTTGAAGCGAATGATTGAAAGCCGGCGTAACCACCTGCGCGAAGGCGGGACACTGCGCGCACGTTGTATCCGAGGCCGTTTGTGAATCGACCTGCAATCCAGAATGAACGGCACGCGAAACGTGGCTGAGCTCGTGAACGACCGCACCCTGCTGCGCCACGATCAACAGCAGCCAGAGACCTAGCGTTTTAAACACGGACTTCATTTCGATGGCAATGGCATTCGCAAGCAAGGGACGCCGGGACGGTACCAGAATGCCACGTGGATTGCAGCATTTGTGGCTGACTCACCACAAAATAGCCTTAGTTAATTCTCAAAAGCCACCCGCCGTAATCGCACATCACGCGCCAATTATCCGCAATCAGATTTCCAGCTCGGGAGACTGAAACGCTAGGCCCCCGCAGCCGGCCAGGGGGTCTGACTGACGCCGACGAATGGGAAATTTCAGTATTTGTGGCAGAGAAATTTCACTTTCTTGTCACGAATTTCACTAATTGTGTCATTCGACAACAACCTACACATCCAGATTCGACACGTGCAGCGCGTTCTTCTCGATGAACTCGCGCCGCGGTTCCACGGCATCGCCCATCAGGGTGGTAAAGATATCGTCGGCGGCCACCGCGTCTTCGATGCGCACCTGCATCAAGCGTCGCGTTTCCGGGTTGATGGTCGTATCCCATAGTTGATCGGCGTTCATCTCGCCGAGTCCCTTGTAGCGCTGAATGGCCTGACCCTTTTTCGCCTGATCGAACAGCCAAGCCATCGCTGCCTTGAAGCTGGCGACATCTTGCCGTTGGTCGCCCCGATTGATGTACGCACCGGGCCCCATCAGATCGCTCAAAGTCTGAGCGAGTTCTGCGATCCGCAGATATTCCGCGGAGTCGAAGAATTCGCGAGGAATGTGCTTCCCATTCGTCAGGCCGTGTTCGAAGCGTTGCAGATCGATGCGATGGCCGCCCGTAGGCAGCGTCTCGACGGTGACGCGATATCGCCGTGAGACATCGTCGAGGGCATTCAGCCTCAGTTCTAGATGGCGGCACCAATCGCGCAGCGCATCGACACGGTCGAAGGCATCGGTGGTGAGCTTTGGCGCGTAAAGCAACTGCTCCAGGAAGCGCTCGTCGTACCGTCGCGCCCAGCGATGCACGATGGCCTGTACCTCCACGTATTTTTTCGCCATGGATTCGAGTCCTAAGCCCGACAGCGGTGGCGCATCGGCATTCACATGCAGCGCTGCGTCTTCTATGGCGGTGTTCAGCAACAAGGCATTCAGCTCGAGATCATCCTTGACGTAGGTTTCCTGCTTCCCTTTCTTGACTTTGTACAGCGGCGGTTGCGCGATATAGACATGGCCGCGTTCGATCAGAATCGGCATCTGCCGGTAGAAGAACGTGAGCAGCAGCGTACGTATGTGGCTTCCGTCGACATCCGCATCTGTGTTTTTAGCCGCAATTCCACCGAA
>JALYHU010000126.1 GCA_030776345.1 Pseudomonadota bacterium
GACTTGCAGAACCTCAAACTCTTTTAGCTCTTCAAAACTATCGCGGTTGGTTATTGGTGGATAGTTCTTCTTGGCGTAGGTCTTTTGCATTTGGGTATTGAATGCAGCCAAGCGAGACGCGTCGCCCACGATCCACTCACACAGGTGGTCGTAGGTGAGATTCCAGACCATTACAATAGCCGCCCGGAATGCTTTGTGGCGGAAGCAAATGAGCGTTTCATCGAGGTAGGCTCGCTCCTTCAGGTTAGCGAGCCTTGATGGCAATTCGGTGAGTAGCCGGGCGACTTGGATGGTGGCGTCCCGTTGCCCATACTTCGCGGTCAACGCATCCGCGATCGTCATTTCCAGTCGATAGCCTTGCGAGTTCTTTACAAGTTGCTTTTGACCTTCGAGCCTGTCCATCGCGGTCGCGACGTTGGTAGGCACAAGGCTGAGCTTTTCATAGCAATAGAGTACTTCGCGAGGCTTCACACGGTCACGACCCCGGTGAGTGTGAAGCCACCACATGAAGAGTTTAATCTTATCGCTGTGCGCTAACGCTGAAAACCCATCTAAGGCTTTGATTTCCTCTAATGTCACAAACTGAATCCAGCCCCCTTGATGAGGTCACGCACGTGATTCTCACCAACATGATTGAGGATAAATGCGCCTGGCTTGGAGCCTTTAGTCACATAGCCATATTGCCGCGTCTTCAAATTTCGCAACGGCTGCCCGGCATCGGCTGGCGTGTTCCACTTCATGTGACGATAACCGGTGTGTATGTGATCCATGGTCACCTCGGCGGCGATGCCGAAGTGCTTTAACCAAAATGCGATGACCGAATACTTATCGGTATCCGATTCGGGCTTTAGTTTTTCACAAAAGTCTGTGAGTCGCATTGCCGCTGTGTTGAAATCAAGTTCGATAATTTCGGGTGATCGCGGAGGATTACGACGCTTGGCCTGCCGTGGGCTTTCATCGTCTGCATCAGTGACCGAGACGACGGTCTCGTCGAACTCTCCGTTCGTTCCATCATCGGCTGGCGCCGGGGCCTCTGCAGCGGGCGTCCTGCTACCATTTCCAATTGCGGCCGGGTTAGGCTGCCTTACAGCCTGGGCTGGTCGGCCACCTATTGCGCCGACAATGTCACGGATGCTGTCGCGAAGCGTTTGATTACTGCCGTCTAGCTCGAACTCGATGACCCGAACCTTAACGCGGCCCTTGTCCGGAATCTTTTCGTCGCGTGCCACCTCAAATCTCCCTTTAAAAGTGCAACTCTCGCACTATGAAGGCCGATCATGGGAAAACAAGGAGGCGGCGCACGATTCTGCGATTCAGTGATGCTACGGCGTGCGGCGCGTAGTGGGAAGGGCGATCGATCCAGTTACTAATCCTGGGCCCCACACGGAGTGTCGGCGGCCCACCGCCGCCCACCCGAACTGGGCGCACCCAGCAATTGCTTCCCCGCTGTTACCATTCTCGTTACAGGTCCGGACGTCCCGAACGTCGCCGGCCAGAACCTCCAACTTACATGCCACGGCCCCGCTAGCGTGTTTTCTACTATACTCGCTCACCCTCACCACGGTTGATTGATGACTTGCGCATACTGACATCGACCCCAACCAGAGACGGCTTCCGTATGCCGGCCGAATACGAGCGCCATGCGGGTTGCTGGATGCTGTGGCCCGAGCGCCCGGACAACTGGCGCGAAGGTGCGAAGCCTTCGCAAGCAGCGTTTGCCGCGGTCGCGGCCGCCATCGCGCAGGGCGAGCCGGTCACGGTCGGCGTTTCCGCGGCGCAATTTCAGAATGCACGTGCGCGGCTGAACCCCGAAATTCGCGTGGTTGAAATCAGCAGCAACGACGCCTGGATCAGAGACTGCGGCCCGACTTTCGTCATCGATGCCAAGGGCGGGCGTCGCGGCGTCGACTGGACGTTCAATGCGTGGGGCGGCCTGCAGGGCGGTCTGTACTTTCCGTGGGACCGCGATGACGAAGTGGCGCAAAAGGTGCTGGAGATCGAAGGCGCGGACCGCTATCGAACGTCATTCGTGTTGGAGGGGGGGGCGATTCATGTCGACGGTCAGGGCACGTGCTTGACCACCGAGGAATGCCTGCTCAACCCGAATCGCAACGGCAACGCTTCGCGCGCCGATGTCGAGGCCGTATTGCAGCGCTATCTGGGCGTGACCACCGTGATCTGGCTCGGAAAGGGAATATATCTCGATGAGACGGGCGGCCATATCGACGAACTCGCATGTTTCACCGGCCCCGGTCAGGTTGCGTTGACATGGACCGAAGACCGCAAGGATCCGCAGTACGAGATTTCCTGCGATGCATACCAACGCCTGCGGCGCGCGCGTGACGCGCGCGGCAGGCAACTCACCATCCACAAAATCCATCAACCGGGGCCTTTGTACATGACCGCGGACGAGGCAGCCGGAATAGACGTGCGCGCGGGCAGCCGTCCGCGTCGGGCGGGTGACCGATTACCCGCCTCCTACGTCAATTTCTACATTGCCAACAGATGCGTCGTGATGCCGCTGTACGACAAGCGCTGGGATGCCGCGGCGGCGCGCAGCTTGAAACGTCTGTTTCCCAGCCGCAAGGTCATCGGAGTGGCTACCCGCGAGGTGCTGCTGGGCGGCGGCAATATCCATTGCATCACGCAACAAATGCCGCAGACGGCGACGGTGCGCCGGGCAGTGAAGACCTCCCGGCCGGTAACCGTGCCCCGGCCCGCGAACATGTCCCTGCGAGTCCAAGCAACCCGGCGCCGGGGTCGTCCAGGCCCGGCAGATTGAACTTTGCTGCGCGTACTGTCTCGAAACTCATTATTCTACGCAGCCTCATCCCTCATCCCTCAACCCGTCATCGAATAAGTCCTGGAAGCCGTAGTGCACTCATCGTCAGGGATTAGCGAGCCCGCTTGGGAACTGCTCGACGAACTTCTCTCGACCCCGGCGCTGCGGTTGGAGGTACAGGGACCTTATAACCGTGCAGCCAAGACGTTTGACGCCTCAAGCTGCAACGTCGTGCTCTAGACCGAGCCCCTGCCATGGGGAATCAAGCCTCACGATTTGCATTGGCCTGGGTGCTGACCGCCGGTTGCGCATGGTGTTTCGCCGCAGATGCCACTGCAGCGCCGCCGGACCTGGTTCGCCCGCGCATATGCCTGGTGTTGTCGGGCGGCGGCGCTCGCGGCATGGCGCACATCGGTGTGCTCAAGGTCCTCGAAGACCTCAAGATTCCCATCGATTGCATCGCGGGCACCAGCATGGGCGCGGTGGTGGGCGGTCTGTATGCAAGCGGCATGAGCGCGCACGATATCGAGTCCACCATGCGCTCGGTGGATTGGCAGGAAGCTTTTCGGGACGCCCCACCGCGCCGCGACCTCGCGTTCAGGCGCAAGCAGGACGACCGTAATTTCCTGGTCCGTCTGCCGCTCGGCTTGAAGCATGGCGAGATTTTGCTTCCCAAAGGTTTCATCCAAGGCCAAAAGCTGCAGGAGACGCTGCGGCAGCTCACCTTGCCGTTCAGCAACAGCACCGATTTCGACCGGCTGCCGACGCCATTTCGCGCGGTGGCCACCGATCTGGAGGACGGCAACGCGGTGCTCTTGGACAAGGGTGATCTGGCGATTGCGATGCGCGCCAGCATTTCGGCGCCCGGCGTCTTCGCACCGGTCGAATACCAAGGGCGGTTGCTGGTGGACGGTGGTCTCGCCGAGAACCTGCCCATCAATGTTGCCCGGGGGATGAACGCCGATATTCTCATCGTATCGGACGTCAGCTTCCCGCTGCTCGAACGCACACGCCTCGATTCGGCCATCACCATCTCCAATCAAATGCTGGCGATCTTGGTGCGGAAGGATTCGGAGCGCCAGAAGAGTACCTTGAGCGCGCAAGACGTCCTCATCGAGCCGGTGTTGGGCCCTGCCACATCCACCGACTTCACGGCGGGCGTCAACACCATTGCCCAAGGCGAAGAAGCGGCGCGCGGCGTTGCGGACAGGCTTGCCGCGCTCGGCGTCGACGATGCCGTGTACCGCTCTTATGTGGCCCGCCGCGCCGCGCGAGAACCGGAATTGCGTCCCATTGAGTTCTTCCGCGTTGACGGCGAATCGAAGCGCTATGAAAAGACCATCCTGGCTGAGATGAAGCCGCTGGTAGGCAAGCCGCTCAACGTGAATGAGGTGGGTAAGCGCATCACCGAACTCTATGGGCTGGGCAACTTCGAGACCCTCGACTACAGCTTGGTCGAGCAACCGCACGGTACGCCGGGCGTCGGTACGCCGGGCGCCGCCGTTCCGGCCCCCGGTGCCCCCGGAGTCGCCGCCGCGGGCGCTACGGGCGAGAGCGGGAACCAAGAATCCGGTCTCGAGATTCACGCTCGGCGCAAGTCCTGGGGTCCGAATTACATACGGTTCGGCCTCAATCTGGACGATGACTTTCAAGGCAGTAGTCACTACAACGCGGCAGCGAGGTTCGTACTGAGCGAAATCAACGATTTCGGCGCGGAGCTGCTGACGGACGTGCAGGTCGGCAGCGACCCCAGGGTAGTCAGCGAGTTCTATCAGCCGCTCGATCCTCTGCGAAAATGGTTCGTTGCGCCCAGTGCGCGCATCGAAGCTCGCGACCTGCCGATCTACTCCCGCAACTCGGAAATCGCCGATTTTCGAGATCGGGAGGCGGAATCCGATCTGGACGTGGGTCGCACTCTCGGCAATTGGGGCGAGATCCGCGTGGGATTGCACAGAATCAGCGGGTTGACGCGTGCGCGCTTCGGCGAGTCCGCGATCGTCGAACCGCTGTACAACATCGGCGAGTACTTTTTCAAGTTCAGCTACGATCAGATCGACAATGTGCATTTTCCCCGCGAAGGTCAGACCTTTACGTTTCAGTGGGACGCGGACCGCACGAACTTGGGGTCCGACGTCCGGCGGGATCGCGTTTCCGCCGATTGGCTGGTGGCGAGGTCGCGTGGGCGCAATACGCTCGTGTGGTGGACATCGGCCGGCAGCACCATCGACGGCAACATCAGCCCAACGGCGATCCCGCAATTCTATTCGCTGGGAGGGTTCTTCAATCTATCGGGTCTTGCACCACGATCCTTGACGGGGCCGCACTATGCGATCGCGCGCGCCATCTACTTGCGCAAGATCGGCCGCGGCGGCGAGGGATTTTTCGACTTTCCCACCTATATCGGCGCGTCGCTGGAAATGGGCAATACATGGGAACAGCGCGGCGCGATCAGCGAAGGATCCGCGCGTAAGGACGCTTCGATATTTTTCGCGATCGATACGTTCTTGGGGCCCGTGTATCTGGGGTCGGGATACGATGAGCGCGGCACGAGCGCTTTCTATCTCTTCCTCGGCCGTACTTTTTGAAGCGCTGCGCGCGGACCTACGGGGGTGCGACGCATGCGTCCCGCGGCATGAGAGCCGAGGCGCTGCGGGCCGGTCAAGCGAAGCTGCGACTTTCCGACAGATTCTCGACCTTTTCAAACACCAGCGCCGGTTGATCGCCGATTCGCGAGTATTCGTGCTTGCGCGCCATTTCTTCGAGTTTCTGGTCGCGCTCGGCTGCCGTAAAATACCAATGCGTCTTTTGCCAGTCGCTACCGAGCAGCTTGGCGAACGGGTCGCCGGGCCGCAGGCTCACCCGAACTCCATACGGCCGAGGCAGCGCGGGCACGCCGCGGACCAGATTTTGAGCATTTGCGATTCCCATGAGGGCGGAACGATAGCCGAACACCGGCTCGGGTGGTAGCCCCCTGCTGATTGGCGGCAGAATCGCGTGCTAGACTCCGCCGCCTTCGCCGGGCGCGCGTGTTCGTCGTCACCCGCCCGCGGCGTCAGCTTGCACAGCGCCCGCAGCGCCCGCAGCGCAAGCGCTTGGACAGATATTCGGCGCGCAAGCGCTTGAGGACATACTTGATGGCATCGTCTTATACCGCCTCCGACATCGAGGTATTGAGCGGCTTGGATCCCGTGCGCCGCCGTCCGGGCATGTATACCGACACCACGCGTCCGAATCACCTGGCCCACGAGGTGATCGACAATAGCGTCGACGAGGCATTGGCAGGCCATTGCGAAAACATCGACGTCACGGTGTTCAAGGACGGCTCCCTGCAAGTCGAGGATGACGGCCGCGGCATGCCCGTGGACATCCATCCAAAAGAGAAAATCAGCGGAGTGGAACTGATTCTGACGCGCTTGCACGCCGGCGGCAAATTCAACGACAAGACCTACCAGCATTCGGGCGGCTTGCACGGTGTCGGCGTGTCGGTCGTGAACGCGCTGTCCAAGCACCTGGAGTGCTGGGTGCGCCGTGGCGGCAAGGAATACAACCTCAGCTTCAAAGGCGGAAAGCCGCATTCCAAACTCGAGGCGGTCGGCGATGTCCCGAAATCCAAGACAGGCACGACATTGAGGTTTTGGCCCGACGCCAAGTACTTCGACACCGACAAGTTCGCGATACCCAGCCTCAAGCAGGTGCTGCGGGCCAAAGCGGTGCTCTGCCCCAAGCTGCGCGTCACGCTCACGAACGAGTCCACCGGCGAGCGCGACGAATGGTTCTACACGGGCGGTTTGCATCAATACTTGGCCGAGGAGTTGGGGAAGGGCGAGTGGCTGCCCGCGGAGACGTTTTACGGCAAGCGCGACATCGACGGCGGCTCGCTCGATTGGGCCTTCGCCTGGGTGCTCGAATCCGAGCACCGAATCACCGAAAGCTACGTCAATCTGATTCCGACGGTCGAGGGCGGAACACACGTCAACGGTTTGCGCGTGGGCGCCACCGACGCCGTACGCGAGTTCTGCGAGTTCCGAAGCCTCGTGCCGCGCGGTTTGAAGTTGGCGCCCGAAGATGTGTGGGATGGCGTGAGCTTCGTACTCTCGGTGAAGATGCGTGAGCCGCAGTTTGCCGGCCAAACCAAGGAGCGGCTCTCGTCACGCGAATCGGCCGGTATCGTCCAAGGCGTCATCAAAGATGCTTTCGCCTTGTGGCTCAACCAGCATCCGGATCAGGGCGAGAAAATCGCGATGTTGGCCATCGCCAACGCGCAGCAACGCTTCAAGGACAGCCAAAAAATCTCGCGCAAGCGCATCGTCGCCGGGCCCGCGCTCCCGGGCAAGCTGGCCGACTGCGTGAGCCAAGACCCGGCGCGCGGCGAATTGTTCCTGGTGGAGGGCGACTCCGCCGGAGGTTCGGCCAAGCAGGCGCGGGATCGAGTGACGCAGGCCATCATGCCGCTGCGCGGTAAAATCCTGAATACCTGGGAGGCGGACACCCGTGAAGTGTTGCAATCCCAAGAGGTGCACAATATCACCGTCGCGATCGGCGTGGAGCCGGCGGCCACCGATCTATCCGGCCTGCGCTATCACAAGATTTGCATACTCGCGGACGCCGACAGCGACGGACAGCACATCGCGACCCTGCTCTGCGCCCTGTTCTTGCGTCACTACCGACCGCTGGTAGCGGCGGGGCACGTGTATGTATGCATGCCGCCGCTGTTTCGCATCGATGTAGGCAAGGAAGTGGTCTATGCGCTCGACGAGGCCGAGCGCGATAGGGCGTTGGTGCGTATCGCAGCCGAAAACCCGCGCGCCAAGCCGGTGGTGATGCGCTTCAAGGGTCTGGGTGAAATGAACCCGATACAGCTGCGCGAGACCACCATGGCGCCGCAGACCCGTCGGCTGGTACAGATGACCATCGATGCGCAAGACAGCCCCGATCAACTGCTCGACATGCTGTTGGCCAAGAAACGCGCCGGCGACCGGCGCGAATGGCTGGAGCGCAAGGGCAACCTCGCGCACGTTTAGCGGCATTTTCAACATTCAAGACCATGAAAGATCAAGAACTCAATTTCGAAGGCGTCGAAAAGGAACCCCTGAAATCATTCGCGGAGCGGGCGTATCTCGACTATTCGATGTACGTCATTTTGGATCGTGCGCTGCCGCATCTCGGCGACGGTTTGAAACCGGTGCAACGCCGCATCGTGTATGCGATGAGCGAACTCGGGCTCGCGGCCGGCGCCAAGCACAAGAAGTCCGCGAGAACCGTGGGCGATGTGATCGGCAAATTCCACCCGCACGGCGATACGGCCTGCTACGAAGCCATGGTCCATATGGCGCAAGATTTCGCCTATCGCTATCCCATCGTCGACGGACAGGGCAATTGGGGATCGACGGATGACCCCAAGTCGTTTGCGGCGATGCGTTACACCGAGTCGCGGCTTACTCGCTATGCGGACCTGCTCCTGCAAGAGCTGGGTTCGAGCACGGTGGACTGGACACCCAATTTCGATGGATCGTTGGACGAGCCGACCATGTTGCCGGCGCGGGTACCGAATCTGCTCCTGAACGGCGGCTCGGGAATCGCGGTCGGCATGGCCACCGACATTCCCCCGCATAATTTGCGCGAAGTGGTCAAAGCCTGCGTGGCCTTGCTCGACGACCCTGACTTGAGCACCCGCAAGATCATGGCCAGCATCAAGGGACCCGATTTACCCACCGCCGGTGAAATCGTTTCGCCGCGCGACGATCTAGTGCAGATATACGAGACCGGAACGGGCAGCTTCAAGGCCCGCGCGACCTACGAGATCGAGGATGGTCAGATCGTGATCGATGCGCTGCCCTTCCAGGTCTCCGGCAGCAAAGTACAGGAGCAGATCGCCGCCCAGATGCAGCAAAAGAAGCTCCCGATGGTCGAGGATCTTCGCGACGAGTCCGATCACGAAAATCCTACCCGTCTGGTGATCGTACCGAAGTCCAATCGCGTCGATCCCGCGGCCTTGATGGCGCACCTGTTCGCTACCACCGATCTCGAGCGCAATTATCGCGTCAACCTCAACGTCATCGCCCTGGACGGCCGACCCCGGGTGATGGGGCTCAAAGAACTCTTGTTGGAATGGCTGGAGTTCCGCAAATCCACGGTCACCCGGCGCCTGAATCATCGCCTGGCGAAATTGAGCGCCCGGCTGCACATCCTCGATGGTTTGCTCATCGCGTATTTGAACCTCGACGAAGTGATCCGCATCGTGCGTACCGAGGATCAGCCGAAGCCGGTGCTCATCAAGCGCTTCAAATTATCGGAGGAGCAGGCCGAGGCCATCCTCGAAACCAAACTGCGGCACCTGGCGCGCCTGGAGGAAATGAAGATCCGCGAGGAGCAGAAGAAGCTTTCCGAGGAACGCGATGAGATTCAAGCCATCCTCAAGTCGAAGGCAAAATTGACCAAGCTGGTGCGCGACGAATTATTGAGCGATGCCGAAGAATACGGCGACGAGCGCCGCACGCGCCTGGTGGAGCGCGAGGCCGCTCAGGCCATCTCTGAAACAGAGCTGCTGACCAGCGAGCCGACCACGGTCGTGTTGTCGCGGCTGGGCTGGGTGCGTGCCGCGAAGGGCCATGACATCGATGCGCGCTCGCTCAGCTACAAGACGGGCGATGAGTTCCAGGCGGCGGCGAAAGGACGCAATTTACAGCAGGCCGTGTTCATGGATTCCACCGGGCGTGTGTACAGTTTGGACGCGCACCAGTTGCCCGCGGCCCGCGGCTACGGCGAACCGCTGTCGGGCACGGTGGATCCGCCCGATGGCGCGACTTTTGCCGCCGTTCTCATCGGCGAACCGGACGATGTGTGGCTGCTGGCGAGCGATGCAGGCTACGGTTTCGCCGTGAAGCTGCGCGAATTGTATGCGCGCAACAAGAAGGGAAAATCCGTGCTCAAAGTGCCGGAGAAAGCGCGTGTATTGCCTGCGCAGCCGGTAACCAGTCCGGCCGCATTGGCCGTGTTCGTGAATAACGATGGCGAAGTGCTGACTCTGCCGGTCTCGCAGATCGAGGAAATGAGCGCCGGCAAGGGCCAGAATTTATACGGCATTCCGGGCAAGAAGTCGGCGGACCGCGACGAGTACGTGGTCGCCATGGCGGTGGTGGCACCGGGGGAACTGCTCACCGTGCATAGCGGCAACAGCGCGCCGATGAAGCTCAAATACGAGGATCTGAAGACGTTCCAGGACAAGAAGGGCCAGCGCCGGCAGCGATTTTCGCGGGCTTACAAGCAGATCGACCGGCTCGAGGTTTCGCCCGGTTGAGACGGAAGCCGTCGTGCGCGGCGGCGCCCGGGGGGCGCACTCGAGCCGCGAAACGATTCGAGGCTAGCGTTCGCCGGACATCGTCACGTCTTCGGGCGCGTTAACGAAGTAGCCTTGAATGAATTCGATGCCGAGCTGCCACAGCACGGCCATCGTATTGGCATCTTCCACGCGCTCGGCGACGGTTTCGACGCCCTTGCGCTTGGCGGCTTCCACCACGCCCTTCACCCGCTGCTGCTGCAGCTGATTGGTCGACAGCCCCTGCATCAATGAACCATCCACCTTGATGAAATTCATGCCGATGTCGTTGAGCAACTTCAGCGGATCGCGGCCGGTGCCGAAATGCTCGATGGCGAAGCGAAAGCCGAGTTTTCGCAGGCTGTCGGAGAGCTCCTTGGTCTGCACCACGTATTGTGTGGCCATCTCCTCGGTCACCTGGATGCAGAGCCGCTTCGGCTCGATCTTCAGAGATCTGAGCTGGGTCTCGAGCCAGGTCATGACGCTCTTGTCCAAGATCGTGTCCTTCGACACGCGCACGAAAATGCACGCGGCCTTGCGGTTGGCGGCGAACGACATCGATGCGCCGATCACCCAGCGATCGATGTTCTTCATCAAGTCGTTGCGTTCCGCGGCCGCAATGAATTCGGCGGGGAGCACTTCATTGCCTTGTTCATCCAACATCCTGACCAATACGTCGAACATGCCTTTGTCTTCGCCGAGCAGGCTCGCGATCGGATGCTGCACCAGCCGGAAGCGATTCTCCATCAACGCGCTCTTGATGTGCTTGACCCAAATCTTGTCGTAAGCTTTCACGCGGGTATCGGTGTCCGACGTATCGACGACGTACATCTGGTTGCCGCCGAGTTCGCGCCCGCGCCGAGTGGCGCTGACTGCATCGGTGATGGCGGAGCTCAGATCGGGATGGGCGGCAGGCAGCAGTCCCAAGCCGATGCTCACGGTGGCGGAAAGGGTCTTCTCGGCGATGCTGAAGGTGTGCTCGTTGACGCGTTTGACCACGTTCTCGGCCCACGTTTCGACGTCGCGTGCCGTGCCGCGCTCGAGCAGAACCAAGAAGCCATTGCCGCCGAACCGGCCGCATAGATCGGTGGGCGTGAGCTGAGAACGCACGAGCTCCGCCAGTTGCGCCATGAAGTCCTCGCTGGCGAGAATGCCAATCGAATGTTGGATGTCGACGAAGCGGTCTGCTTTGAGGTGCGCGAATTGGCGCACGCCGCCCTTCATGGCAACGGCACATCGCTCGCGTACCGCCGCGATCAAATAGCGCTGCTGCAGGAAATGCGTCGAGGCATCGTTCTTGACCGCCTCGGCCAGGCGTGCCTCCAGATCGGCGTCCTTTTTGTGCCGAGCGGGAATGCTGATGCGAATGGCAGGCTCGGTCTCGTAGTCGGCCTTGGTCAGCGTCAGCTCGAGCGCCAAACTCGAGCCGTCCGAGAGCAACGCCTGCACCTTGAGCGCGTGGTCGGTCCATTTTCCCTGCAAACAGGCGACCAGGGCGCCTTTGAGTGCCGGGTGGGTTTCCTGTTCGAAGAGATCCATCAGCGGAGTGCCGGTCAGCGCGTCGTCGCCCGAATAACCGAACAGCTCGAGCCATGCGCCGTTGGCATCGACGATGATGCCTTCCTGTACGTGGGTGATGGCGTCCGCCGAGCCTTCGAGGAAGTGCTGTAGCTGTTCGCGGTATTCGCGCGCTGACGAGAGGGTGGTCGACAGCGCTCGCTCGAGACGATAGGCGCGCAGCTCGCGGGTGGCCACCGACTGCAAGCGGCTTCGATTGGCCAGCGTCACCGCGTCCTGTGCGCCCATTCGCATGGCATCGGCGATGGCAGCCTCATCGATGGTCTCGCGCACGATCAATATGGGCATTTCCGGCGCGCTCTGAGCCTTGACCTTCATGATCGATTCCAGGTCGACCCCGGGTTCGTCGGTGAAAGCGATCAGCATTTCGGGATTCAGCTGCATTAGGGCGTCCCCTAGATCGCGGGCGTCAGGCAGCCATGTACAGTGGACCGGATGGCCGGCCTTCCGTAGCGTACTGTTGATCGCCTCGACGTGGTCTTGCGACCTGGTCATCACGATCATCGGAACGGCACCCTGTTCTGGCACTGGGTATAATCCTCGATAAACGGGCGCGAAGTGTAACATCAGGGGTTTCGCGATTCTGGGAACGGCGTCTAGGCTGGGAGCCTGCGCGCTCACGTGGGATGGCAGGCACTCCTCCCGCCCGCAAATCCTCTCGTCCGGAGCCGAATTGGCGAGAACAGCGGGTTTGCGGCTATCATACGCGCCCTTCAACGTGAGGCCTGCGATGGCGAACTACAGCACCAATGAATTCAAAGCCGGTCTCAAGATCCTGATCGACGGCGACCCCTATGCCATCGTCGAGAACGAGATGGTCAAGCCCGGCAAGGGCCAGGCGTTCAATCGCGTCCGGGTACGCAACCTGAAGACGGGTCGCACCATCGAGCGCACCTGGAAGTCCGGCGACACGGTCGAGGCCGCCGACGTCGTCGATACCGATATGCAGTACCTGTACCGGGAGGGCGACTTTTTCAACTTCATGGTGCCGGAAACCTTCGAACAACTTACGGCCTCCAAGGAGGCGGTGGGGGACGGCGCCCAGTGGCTCAAAGACGGCACGGTTTGCGTGGTCACGTTGTGGAACGGCGTGCCGCTGCAGGTAACGCCGCCCGCGCACATGGAACTCAAAGTGGTCGAGACGGATCCCGGTGTGCGCGGCGATACGGCCACCGGCGGTTCCAAGCCCGCCAAGCTCGAAACCGGCGCCATGGTCCGCGTGCCGCTTTTCATCAACGAAGGCGAGACATTGCGCATCGACACCCGGACCGGTGAATACCTGTCGCGCGGCAAGGGGTAGTCGCCGGCCACGCGCTATGCGTTGTCGATCGAAAATGCCATCGCCTCGGCCAGGCGCGAGGCCCCGATTGCGACGGCGACCAGCCTATCGAAGCCCAATGCCACCCCCGCGCAGTCGGGCATCCCTGCCTGCAACGCAGTCAGCAGCCGCTCATCCAGCGGCGACTGAAGCTGGCCGCGCGCCCGGCGGGTGGCTAAATCCCGGTTAAACCGGATTCGCTGCTCGTCGGGGCTTGCCAGTTCATGGAAGCCGTTCGCGAGCTCGATGCCGTCGATATAGAACTCGAAGCGGGCGGCCACCGCCGGCAGGCCGGGCTTCAATCGGGCAAGAGAGGCCTGCGATGCGGGATAGTCGCAGATGAAGCATGGCCGGTCGCGCCCTAACTGGGGTCCCACGACCATTCCCATCAGCAGATCCAGTTTGGCGTCGCGATCGAGGTTCGCGGGGCGGCGAACCGCGGAGGCGCCGCCGGCCGGGGGGCGAGCCGGCGGGCCGCCACCGGCCTGAAGCACGATGCCGTGAGCCGCCGCCGCGCGCTCGAGAACCGCTTCGCTGTCCCCGTGCGCATCGACACCGGCATGCCTGCGCAGCGCTTCGGCGTATGTCAGGCGTTCGGCCGGTTCGAGCCGGCGGTGGGGCGCCAGCAGCTCCGCAGCCAATACCTCGACCTCGGTCATGAGCGCCGAGTCGTCCAGCCCCAAGCGGTACCACTCCACCATGGTGAACTCGGGGTTGTGCCAACGGCCGCGCTCGGCGTCGCGAAATACTTTGCATACCTGGTAGATGTCGCCGCTACCGGAGGCCAGCAGGCGCTTCATCGCAAATTCGGGCGAGGTGCTCAGATAGAACGGATCGGCCAGGCCGGCGATGCGGGTGCTCAGCGATTCGATCTGCGGATCGCTCACGGCGGCCGTGCTCAACAGGGGAGTTTCGACCTCGAGGACGCCGCGCGCCGCGAAGAACTGGCGCAGGCGTGCCAGCATGCGGGCCCGGTGATGCAAGGCGGAAGGGGCCGCCGTGGGCTGCCAGTCGGCACGCGTATCGCTGCGCACGCCGCTAGTGCCCGTGAACGGCCGCAGGTCGCTGCTGCGGCGCCGGCAACACGCGCCGGCCGATGGCCCGACCGAGGTGCACCACGGAACCTGCGCGCAGCAGGGGATGCCACTGCACTCGATTCGGCTCGAACAGCAGGATGACGGTCGAGCCCATGTTGAAGCGGCCGAGTTCCGCACCCTTGTCGAGCGTGACGGCAGGGCTCGGAATGCGCGTCACCGCGCGGCGTACGGGCGGCGTGGCGACGCCCGGTGCGGCGATGCCCGGTGTAGCGACGCGCGGCGTGATATCACCCGCCCAAGCGGTGGCTATGCTGCCGACGTTGAGCGCACCCACCAGGACCGATGCGAATCGGCCAAAGTCCGTTTCGAACAGCGTCAAAACGCGTTCGTTGCGCGCGAACAAATTCGGCACGTGCTGCGCGGTGACCGTGTTCACGCTGAACAGGCGCCCGGGGACATACACCGTGTCGAACAGCGCGCCGGGGACCGCCATGTGAACACGGTGATAGTTGAACGGAGCGAGGTAAATGGTGGCAAACGATCCGCCCTCGAAGCTCTTCGCCCATGGATGCCCCGCCAATAGACCGCCCACGCTGTAGTACCGTCCCTTGGCCTGCATCAGCGTGTCGCGCTCGATGGCGCCGCACTCGCTGACGGCGCCGTCCACCGGGCTCACGATCGCATCAGGGTCCTGGTCGATGGGGCGGGCATCGGGCCGCAGGGCTCGCGTGAAAAATTCATTGAAGCTGCCGTAGCGGTACGGATCGGGTTCCACCGCTTCGCCCATGTCGACCGAGAACAGGCTGAGAAACCCGCGCGTCAGCAGATTCTTGAACCAGGGCGTCCGCACTCGCGTCGCGACCAGGACCAACCGCGATAGGCCGTGCTGCGGCAGTACATATTGCAGCCATACGAAGAGTCGGCCACGGATGCCCCCACCCGGGCCCGCGACGGCGTCCGCACGCTTCATGCGTGTCCGGCCACGATGCGCTCGAAATCCGCCTGCAAGGTGTCCACCGTGTACGGCCCCGTGAGTATGGCCGCCAACTTGCCCTCGGGGTTCAGGACGAAGATGGCGCCCAAGTGATCGACGGTGTAGGTACCGTCGGCCTTGGACGTGATGATGACGCCGACGCCGAGCTTTGCCGCCACGGCCTCGACGTCGGATTGCGTAGCGGCGGTCAGGCCGATGAACTCGGGATCGAAACGAGGCACGTACTTCGCCAGCTGTTCCGGCGTGTCGCGCGCCGCGTCCACCGACAGAAAGAGCACTTTCGGACGCACCGGCGCCGCAGCGGCGCGCAGGCGCCTCTCCAGCGCTGCCAAGGTGGTCAATGTGGTCGGGCAGAAATCCGGGCAATTCGTATAGCCAAAGAACATCATCGACCAAGACCCGCGCAGGTTGGCGGGTCCAAACTTCTGTCCGTGGTGGTCGATGAGGCTAAAATCCGGCAGCGCGCGGCTGGGCGATACGTACGAGCCGGTGGCCAGCTGCAGCGGCGCTGCGGCGTGGCGCCAAATGAAGGCTGCACCGATACCCGCGATCGCGGCGATGCAAGTGAAGGCAATAACCGGAAATCTAGATTGAGGTGCCATGAGGCCATTATCCCACATGGAAGGATCCCACACGGGGGCGGCGGCCGTGTCCGCTGAAACGGTCGGCGCCGCCATCGACCGGTGTGCCCGCGCGATGCGGCGCGCGCGTCTGCATTTCGGGCACGGCACCGACAACGCCCGCGACGAGGCCGCAGAACTCGTTTTTTTCGTCGCGGGGATCGAACATGCTGCGGGCAGTGCTGCGTACGGCCGGCCGCTGACGGCGCGGCGCCGCGCGCGCATCGATGAGCTGCTCCGGCGCAGAATCGAGCAACGCATTCCCTTGGCCTATCTCACGCATCGGGCGTTTTTCGCAGGCCTGGAGCTGTACGTGGATGAGCGAGTGTTGGTGCCGCGCTCGCCCATCGCTGAACTGATCGTGAACCGCTTCAAGCCTTGGACGACCGGACGCCGGATACGGCGGATCCTGGATGTGGGTACCGGGTCGGGTGCGATCGCACTGGCGAGCGCCAAAGCGTTCCCCCGGGCGAGCGTGGACGCCGTCGACATTTCGACCGCCGCGCTGCAGGTGTGCCGCCGCAACATTCGGCGGTTGCGGTTGGGCGAACGGGTGGCGGCGCTGCGTTCGGATCATTTCGCTGCCGTCGCGGGCCGCCGTTACGATATCATCGTGAGTAACCCGCCCTATGTCGCACGCGCGGAAATGCGTAAATTGCCTCGGGAGTACGGCCACGAGCCGAGCTTGGGATTGAGCGCCGGCACCGATGGTCTGGATTCGGTGAGAGCGATCTTCTCGGCGGCGCGGCAGCATCTGGAAGATGACGGCATTTTGGTCGTGGAGGTGGGGAACACCGAGCGCGCGCTGTTACGAGCCTTTCCGCGTTTGCCTTTCGTGTGGCCTGACATTGCGATGGGTGGCGGCGGCGTCTTCGTGTTACAGGCGGCAGACTTGAGCGGTGGCCCTGAGTACCCGAGCCGAAGCCCTTTGTGAACTTGGGCATACCCTTGGCGGATTTGGAGTAGCGCGTGGCGGGAAATACGTTCGGCACGGTGTTTACGGTGACGACCTTCGGCGAAAGCCATGGCGCCGCGCTGGGCGCCGTCGTGGACGGTTGTCCTCCGGGATTGGCATTGACCGAGGCCGACATCCAAGCGGACGTGGAACGGCGCCGCTCCGGTACCTCGCAATACACCAGCCAACGCCGCGAACCGGACACGGTGCGCATCCTGTCGGGCGTGTTCGAGGGCAGGACCACCGGAACGCCGATCGGGCTCTTGGTGGAAAACGAAGACCAGCGCTCGCGCGACTACGACAGGATCAAGGATCGGTTCCGGCCGGGCCACGCCGATTACACCTATCAGCAGAAATATGGGTTCCGCGATTACCGCGGCGGCGGTCGCTCATCGGCGCGCGAGACCGTGATGCGCGTTGCCGCCGGCGCCATCGCGCGCAAGTTTCTGCGCGAACGCTTGAAGGTCGACATTCACGGCTATCTGGCGCAAATGGGTTCTCTGGTGCTCGAGCCCGTCTCGCCGCCGAGTGCGTACGAGAATCCATTTTTCTGTCCGGATCCGAGCCGCGTGAAGGAATTGGAGGACATGATCTGGCGGCTGCGCGAGGCGGGCGATTCCATCGGCGCGCGCGTCACCGTCGTCGCCGCCGGTGTGCCCCCCGGGCTGGGCGAACCGGTGTTCGAGCGGCTCGACGCGGACCTCGCGAGCGCCATGATGGGCATCAACGCGGTCAAGGGAGTGGAGATCGGCGCGGGCTTTCGCGCGGTGGAACAGCGGGGCAGCGAACACCGCGACGAGCTGACGCCGACGGGTTTCAAGAGCAATCACGCGGGCGGGGTGCTCGGCGGCATTTCGTCGGGCCAAGACATCGTGGTGAGCATCGCGTTGAAGCCGACCTCCAGCATCACGGTGCCGGCGGCGACCATCGACGTACACGGCAAACCCACACAGATCGCGACCACGGGCCGCCACGACCCCTGTGTCGGCATCCGCGCCACTCCCATCGCGGAGGCAATGATGGCCCTGGTATTGATGGATCATTACCTGCGCTTTCGCGCGCAGTGTGGGGACGTGGTACGCACGACGCCTGTGATTACGGCAGACCCGGGAGGAGGGCCGCCGGACGGGCGCTCGGCCGCGGTGGGAGCGGGTCCCAGAGGAGGAAGCGAATGATGGATCACAAAGCATTGCCGCGCATCGCCGTGGTGGGTGCTTCGAGTCTCATCGGCGAAGCAGTACTCGACCAGCTGCGTAAGCGGAAAATCCCGCACGCCGCGCTGCATGCGCTCGACGATGAACGCAATATCGGGCGGCCGGTGGCGACGGAAGAGTCCGCGGACCAGAGCAAAGCTCCGCAAGTGATTCCCGTCGCGGCCTTCGATTTCTCGCAAGTGGATCTGGCGTTCTTTTGCGGACGTGCGGTGCTTGCCGAGCGCTATGCCGAAGCGGCGGCGGCACATGCGTGGGTAATCGACAGTTCCGCGGCGTTCCGTGGCCGAAGCGACGTGCCGTTGGTGGTGGCCGACGTCAATGGAGCGGCGCTGGCCGGGTTCGGTACGCATGGCCTGATTGCCCTGCCGGGCAGCGCGAGCGTGGCGCTCGCCACCATCCTCGCGCCGTTGCACGGCCTGGCGGGACTGACCCGTGCCGAGGTGGCTACCTATCACGCGGTGTCGGGCAGCGGACGCGGCGCGATGGATGAGCTGGCGGGCGAGACCGTCGCCATGTTGAGCGGCAAGAAGGCCCGCGGCCGTGCCTTCGGCCGGCAGATCGCCTTCAACGTCATACCGCAGGTGGATACGTTGGGGGCGGACGGTGTGACCCTCGAGGAGCGGCGCCTGTGGGAGGAAACGCGGCGCGTTCTCGAGCTGCCGCACCTGGCGATCAATGCGACGGCCGTGCGGGTGCCGGTATTCTTCGGCCACGGCCTCGCGGTGCATGCCACGTTCGAACGGCCGCTGACGGCGGCCGAAGCGACGGCGGTGTTGCGGGGGGCGAGCGGCGTCTCGGTCGTCGAGGCTGATTCGACCCTCGAATTCCCGACGCCGGCCACCGCGGCAACGGCCCCCGATCAGGTGTACGTAGGCCGGCTGCGGGCCGATCCCACGCGTGACAAAGCTCTAAATTTTTGGATCGTCGGGGATAATGTTCGGAAATGTGCGGCACATAACGCAGTTTCGACGGCCCAGATTTTGGTAAATAGTGCCCGGTAAGCTATAGTTGATGACTTATGTAAAGGCAAGTGAGCATGTGCTTCCAAGCTCTTATCTCGTAATGATCTTTAGCCGCTTGCCCACCGAATTCTGGGAGAGAAAATGTCAGTGACGATGCCTCGCATGATGCTGATAGCGTGCCTGCTATCCCCGTCCTTGTCGTGGGCGTTGGGCCTCGGTGAGATCCATCTGAACTCGTCGTTGAACGAGCCGATGAACGCCGAGATCGACTTGATCGCGGCGGCCCCCGACGAATTGACGGCGCTGCGCGCGACTCTGGCCAGTCGGGAAGCGTTTACCCGCTACGGCATCGATAAACCGCCGTTCCTGTCGAGCCTGACCTTCAAAGTAGGCAAGGGCAAGGACGGCCGGGATGCGCTGTTGGTGCGCTCGACCGACGCCATACCGGAGCCGTTCGTTACGTTTCTGGTCGAGGTGAATTGGGCGCGCGGCCGCTTGATGCGTGAATACACGGTGCTGCTCGATCCGCCGGTATACACGCCGGGCGAGAGCGCCGCCTCGGCTGCGCCCGTGACCGCACCCACCAGCGCAGCGCCTCCCGCACGCCGCACGCCGCCGGCAACCCCGTCCGCGGCGCCGCCATCCCCCACCGCCGCCGATTCCAGCGTGACTGCGCCTTCTGCCGTGACTGCGCCGCCGGCGATGGGAGCCTCCGCGACGGCGAACAGCATTCGCGTGGGGAAGGGCGATACGCTCAGCAAGATCGTGCGCAACCTGCGCGGCGGGTCCACCAGCCAGGCGGACGCCGATCAAACCATGATCGCGTTGTACCGTTCGAATCGCGATGCGTTCGGCGGCAACATCAACGTGTTGCGCCAGGGCGCGATATTGCGGGTGCCCGATGCGGATCAAATAGCCGCTCTGAATCAGAAAGAAGCCATGGGCGAGGTGCGTCGCCAGATGGATGCCTGGCGAAGCGGCGAGAGCGCCGCGGGGGCGCCCAATGGCCATTTGCGCCTGGTCACCCCCACCGCCGGCGGCAGCGCCACCGGCGCCGGTAACTCGAGTTCCGCCAATGCGAACGCCTCGAGCGCCGAAACGCAGGCGCTCAAGGATCGCGTCAAGGACTTGGAAGGGCAGCTCGCCGAAACCAAGCGGCTGATCGATATACGCAACAGCGAGCTCAGCGCTCTCCAACACAAACTGGGCACGCCGGCCACGCCGCCACCGGCGACGACCGCCGTCCCGCCGCCGGCCGTGAAACCCGTCCCTGCGACGCCGCCTGCGCCGGCCGCGACTACCGAGCCGCCCGCCCAGCCCCCGGCTGCAGCGAATCCGGTC
>JALYHU010000127.1 GCA_030776345.1 Pseudomonadota bacterium
GGTCAAGGGCGTGGCAAGCGCCGTGGGTGCCGCCGGCGGCGGCTCGGCGGGTGCCGGCGCGGGCTCCAGGCTTTCATCGCCGCTGCCTTCAGCACGGCGGCCATCGGCAGCGAGCCGCTGCAGCGGGCCGCGCGGGCTTTCGATGAAAATGCGATCCAGTTCGCCGGGCGGCAGCGTGAACTCGAGCGATGCTTCCAGGGCGAACTCGTCGCCCAAGGCATCCACGATCTCCAAGTGCGCGATTTCCACTTCCTCGGTGGGGGCGGCATCCACGGGCGCAACCGCGTCCAGCGATTGCAGTATTTCATCGGCGCGTGTTTCCAGCTCGAGCGATGACTCGCCGCGGATGAACGTCGTTGCGTCCTCGGCAAGCCGCGCCAGCGCGTTGAACACTTCACCGCACCGCCCGCAGCGTACCTGGCCACCCGCGGTGCGCAGCGCCTCGGCCGACAATCGAAACACCGTCTCGCATTTTGAACACTGCGTGAACACGTCAGTTGGGCTCGGCCCTTCTCCGCGCGTGTATGCAGCACCAATCATCCCGCCCAACGACTTGCACCATGTCGAATGCGGACGAATACGCGGCTTTCACCTCGTATGCTTGCGTCTTGAGCAACCCTGACAAGAGCAGGTCTCCCGCAATCTCACAGGCCGCGCCCAACACGGGCGCCAATTCGATCAACGGCCCGGCGAGGATGTTGGCAACCACGCAACCCGCCGGTCGCAACCTGGCAGGGACATCTTGGACTTCGATGTCCGATGCGACGCCGTTGCGCAAGGCATTCTCGCGCGTGGCGATGAGCGCCTGCGGATCCAAATCCACTGCGATGACGTGTGCCGCTCCCATTTTCAACGCTGCGATCCCCAGAATGCCGGAGCCGCATCCATAGTCGATCACCAGGCGTCCCGCAAGGGGCAGGGAGTCCAGGATCTGCAGACACAGTGCCGTCGTCGGATGCGTACCCGTGCCGAATGCAAGTCCCGGATCGAGGCGCACCACGACGGCGTGCGGATCGTGCGGTGCCGCGGCAGCCGTCGGGCATACCCACAGCCGCCGGCCGAACCGCATGGATTTCCAGTCGCTGAGCCACACGCGCTCCCAATCGCGGTCCTCGACCGCGCGTACGCGAGCGGTGTCGGTGATATGGGATCCCATGGCGCTCGCCAGCCGTTCGATCTGGCGCACCGCGGCCTGCTGTGCTCCGTCCCAACCGGCAGACTCGCCGCCGGGGCCGGCAGCTTCCTGGAACAGTGCGCGCACGCGCGTGTCGCTCCACAGTGTGACCTCACCGGGTTTGGGTTCGAGCACCGGTTCATCGCCGCCGTCGACCAGCGTGATCGAACTCGCGCCGATCGCGAACAGGGCTTCCTCGACGGCTTCCGCGGGCAAGCCGCTCAGCGGGAATTCTATTTGGTAATAGTGCTGACGCACGGGTTCATTTCAGTCCGAGGCGCCTCTCGAGATAGTGAATGTCGGTGCCTCCTTGGCGAAACGCGGAGTGATTGAATATCTCTTGATGCAGAGGGATATTGGTCTTGATGCCCTCGACCACCATTTCCGCCAGCGCGTTGCGCATTCGGGCGATGGCGGTATCGCGCGTGTCGCCGTAGGCGATGACCTTACCGATCATGGAGTCATAGAACGGCGGTACGTTGTAGCCCGTGTACACGTGGCTGTCGACCCGGATTCCAGGGCCGCCCGGCGCATGCCACAGGCGCACGGGGCCGGGCGAGGGGGCGAAGGTTTTCGGGTCCTCGGCGTTGATGCGGCATTCCACCGCATGGCCGCGAATCTCGATGTCCTTCTGCTCGTAGGGCAGCGGTTCGCCGGCTGCGATGAGGAGCTGCGCCTTGACGATGTCGATGCCGGTCACCAATTCGGTCACCGGGTGTTCGACCTGCACGCGGGTGTTCATCTCGATGAAGTAGAACTCGTTGTCCTGGTAGAGGAATTCCAGCGTGCCGGCGTTGCGATAGCCCACTTCGCGGCAGGCGCGCGCACAGCGCTCTCCCATGGTCTTGCGTTGTTTCGCGGTGAGACCGGGCGCCGGAGCCTCCTCGATCACTTTTTGGTGCCTGCGCTGCATCGAGCAGTCGCGCTCGCCCAGGTGCACCACGTGGCCGTAGTTGTCGGCGAGCACCTGGAACTCGATGTGCCGCGGCTTCTCGAGGAACTTCTCCATGTAGACCTGGGGATTGCCGAACGCGGCGAGCGCCTCGCTCTGCGTGACGCTGATGGCGTTGAGCAGCGATGCGTCGGTGTGCACCACGCGCATGCCGCGGCCGCCGCCGCCGCCCGAGGCTTTGATGATGACCGGATAGCCGATGTCCTTGGCGATGCGGAAGTTCTCGTCCACGTCGGCGCCCAACGGGCCGTCCGAGCCCGGGACGCACGGTACGCCCGCGGCCTTCATCACCTTGATGGCGGACACCTTGTCGCCCATCAATCGAATGGTTTCGGCGCGCGGTCCGACGAAGATGAAACCGCTCTTCTCGACCCGTTCGGCGAAGTCCGCGTTCTCCGACAGAAAGCCGTAGCCCGGATGAATCGCGACCGAGTCGGTCACCTCGGCGGCGCTGATGATGGCCGGCATGTTGAGATAGGAAAGGGCCGATTGCGGCGGCCCGATGCAGACGGTTTCGTCGGCGAGCAGCACGTGTTTGGTATTGAAGTCGGCGGTGGAATGCACCGCCACGGTTTTGATGCCCAGCTCGCGGCAGGCGCGCAGAATGCGAAGCGCGATCTCGCCGCGGTTAGCGATGACGACTTTTTCGATCATTATTCGATGATGAACAGCGGTTGACCGAATTCGACGGGGTCGCCGTTCTTGGCCAAAATGGCGGTGACGCGTCCGGCCTTGTCCGATTCGATTTGGTTCATCATCTTCATGGCCTCGATGATGCAGAGAATCTGGCCCAGTTTGATTTCACTGCCGAGTTCCACGAATGCCTTGGCACCCGGGGCGGAGGCTGAGTAATAGGTGCCCACCATGGGCGAGGTGACCGTATGGTCGTCGACGCGCGGTTTGTGTTCCCCCGCCGCGGTCGCGGGGGTTGCGGGCGCAGAGACCGCCGCGGCTGCGGCCACGGGAGCGGGTGCCGCCGCCGCTTGCAGCGCCACTCGTGGATGGCGGCTGATGCGCACCGACTCCTCGCCTTCGGATATTTCGAGTTCCGAAATTCCCGACTCCTCCAGCAACTCGATCAACTTTTTTACTTTGCGAATATCCATCCGCTAACCCCTTGAAGAAATTCTTGCAATTAAGTGGCGGCCAGGCGTGCGCAGGCAGCGTCGAGCGCGAGCTCGTACCCTTGCGCGCCCAAACCAACGATGCAGCCGACGGCGATTCCGGATAGATAAGAGTGGTGCCTGAATTCCTCACGTGCGTAGATATTGGTCAAATGAACTTCGATGAACGGCATGGCGACGCTCAGGAACGCGTCGCGCAGCGCAATACTGGTGTGGCCGTACGCCCCTGGGTTGATGATGACGAAGGCGGCGGCGCCTTTGGCGCCCTGAACTCGGTCGATCAGTTCGTGCTCGGCGTTGCTTTGCGCCGCGATGAGTTCATGCCCGCGGGCGCGCGCCGACTGCTCGAGCTTGCGTTCGATGTCCGCCAGCGTGGCCGAACCATAGATGGCGGGCTCACGGGACCCCAGGAGGTTCAAGTTCGGGCCATTCAGCAGCAGGATTCGCGGCATTTCCCCGTAAGCCCAGCGTCGTCGCGTTGAAAAGGTCCGCGATAATAACCAGAAATTGAACAGAAATGGCAAGCTTCGGCGCCGAACGTCGCCGGAAGGGGGTCAACCCTGATGTTTTTGCGGCGGTTGCTCGGAGCGCCCGCCGGCGGCACCCGGTGCCGGGTGTTCGGCCAGCGCGCGCAGACCCTCCTCGATGCTGTGCCTGGCTTCGGCCAAGGGCAGCCGGTCCTGATTGAGGCGTTGAACCACCGACAGGATGAGATCCGCCTGAGTCGCGTGCAATTCGCCCACATACAGAGTCACCACCTCGCCGCGCCGGTCGGTGAACACGGTGAACGGGAAGACCGGGGATGCCATGCCGAAGGCCGCCGCCACGTCGAGCGCGGACTGCTCCCCGATTAGAAGCGGATAGGTGACCTTGAACTCGTCGGCATAGGCCAGCACCTCGTCCCGATGATCCACCGCAATCCCCACCACCGCAACGTCCCGTCCGCCCCATTCCCGGGAGAGCGACAGGAGCAGCGGTATTTCATGGCGGCAGGGCGCGCACCAGGTCGCCCAGAAGTTTAGGATCAAGGACTTACCGCGCCACGTCGAGACGGGCGTGGGTTTCCCGGTGGTGTCGGGCAAGGAGAAATCGGGCAGCCTTTCGGGGATTTTCGCGGGTGGCGGCAGCGGTGCGTCGAAGGGCGCAGCCAGGTCTAGGTCGGCCGCGAGGTCGCTGGCGGTGGGTGGGCTCGCTTCGCCCACCGGAACGCGCATCCGGCCCGCCGCCCCGGCCGGCGCCCCCCCGACTCTAGCGGGTCCGTAATTCGAATAAACCCGCAAGCCCGCCCAGATCCCGAACAGCACCACCAGCGAGATGCCGGCGATACGCAACGCGCGGTAGGTCCGGCTCGGGCCCATGGCAAGGCCTCAAAACGCCGGCGTGTCGAGCCGCCGGCCTTTGCGCAGCAAAAGTCCGGCCAAGAGAAAGGCAATGCCTCCGCCAATGATCGCCCAGCCTTCCCACCCGGGCGGCGGGACCCGCGCCGCGGGGACGGCACTATCCGGGAAGAGCACTTTCGATATGGGTGGGTAGCACAATCCGGCCTCGGCGCAACCCTGGTAGGTCACCTTGATTTGGATGGGATGGGCGCCGGCGTCCAGGCGGCTGAAGGCTACGGATGTCTCGACGTGCTGGACGAAAATTTCCTGGGTGCCCAGGTACGGGTCCGTCTTGAGTATTCCCTTGGGAAAGGACGGCGCGGAGAGCATCAGACCCTCGCTTTCGGGCTTGATCTCCATTTTATGCCGGTACAGATAATAGCCGTCCGCGATCACCCATCGCACTCGCAGCACGTTGCCGTCCACGCGGGAGGCCACTCGAAACGCCACATCGGGCGGCAAAAAGTCGTTCTCGTTGGACTCCACGCCGCGCATCCACCACGGTTTCGCAGCGGCAAGCCCGGCCAGCCCCAGGGTGGCCGCGAGCAGGACGGTCGCGCGTATCAAAAGGTTCATGCCGGCACTGTATAGTATTTCGGGACGCTCGCTGACGCCGCCGCCGTGCACGCTGCGGTGCACCCTGCAAGGGCTGCCCGCCGCAAAAAAATACCGCGGCCACCCCTTGATTCGTAAGAATCCGCCGCTATTATTAGCAGCCACGAGTGGAGAGTGCTAACAACCCTTCGCTCATTGTCCACCCAAAATCAAAGCACTAGGAGTCTTGTCTTATGAAGATTCGTCCCCTTCATGACCGCGTGATCGTGAAACGAGAAGAAGAAGAGCGTAAATCCCCAGGCGGCATCGTGATCCCGGATACTGCGACTGAGAAGCCCATTTTCGGGAAAGTGGTTGCCGTCGGCAAGGGCAAGATTTTGGAGAACGGCGAGATTCGCCCGCTCGACCTCAAGGTCGGCGACAAGATTCTATTCGGTAAGTACAGCGGTACCGAAGTGAAGATGGATGGCGATGAACTGGTCGTCATGCGTGAGGAAGACGTCATGGCCGTGGTCGAAGGCAAGTAGCCTTCGGTCAGCCGTTTTTACTGGTTAATCGCAAACAATTTATTTAGAGGTATCAGCATATGGCAGCTAAAGAAGTACGCTTCAGCGACGACGCTCGGCAACGCATGTTCAAGGGTGTGAATATTCTGGCGAATGCCGTCAAGGTAACGCTGGGTCCCAAGGGCCGCA